>JANQSL010000047.1 GCA_028284075.1 Candidatus Sumerlaeia bacterium
CCCGAGTAGGCAAGATTCGACTCATCCGTCGCAGACGCTCCCGCGACGAGTTGATAAGATTCCAGGCCGACAGTGTAACCAATCCACTGTCCCACCTGAGGTCCGAGATTGTCCACGACAGCCTGAGTGATCGGAGTATCCGCCCAGGACTGGTTCTGAACGTTCGCGACACTGACGTTGTAGCCATCGAAGTCCATGTTCTGAGACAGCTCACCAATCAGTGTGTTCACTCCATTGGTGTCGCCGGCGAATTGCCGCGGGCTGCTTTGTCCCACAAAGTAGGTCACGGCAATTGCACGGTCGAGAACGTGCTCCGCGACATTCAGTTCCTCATTGTAAATGAGGAGTCGTGCCGTTTCGCGGCGGCGTGCCATGGCAAAACTCAGTAATGAGGCCAGTGCGAAGCCGATCAGCAATGCGAAGATGGTAACTGTCAGCAGCGCCGATCCTCGCTTTGTTTTTTTGATTCTGTTCAGCAGAGAGTGCATCTCAAAAGCTCCTGGAGCTTGTTTCGGGGCAGAGGTTTGGGATTAGTTGACGTTTCGAGGTCCATAGGCGCCGCGGAAGAGAATCGACTGGAAACCGGGGCCGGTCCAGCGGTCCTCCTCGATCGCTTCGGAATTGGCGGCACGTGACTTCCGCGTGACGAGGTCGCCACGGCGGTCGCCGATGCGGAAATTCACAAGCAAAGGCTGGTTGAAGCTGCCGTCCCGGCTGAAAATGGGGAGATTGGCTCCGGCCGAGGTTGGATCGGCGATGGGGGAAACAAAGCGAATCACCTTCTGGTTGTTGTTCGGTTCGGCGATATTCGGCACGAACTCGATGCGGTTGTCGCCGATCGTGACCGGGTTGTTATCTCCATCCACGTATTGCAGTCTGCGCGTTACCGCGGAGGTTTCTGAATTGTCCACGAACGTGACGGAAACGTTGCTCGGGTCGATGACCGTGTTGTTGACGCCGCCAACGGCTGCATAGCGGCGCAGCTGCCGGTGAAGGTCAGCTGAGTCATAGGCCATGCGGATCCGGACAATATTGCGTTTCTCGACCTGAAGAACCGTCACAAACAGCGCCACCACGGATCCGGTCACAAGAACCAGGATCGTGACGGCGAAAACAAGTTCCAGGAGTGACTGACCGCGTGAGGTTCGCCGTGCGATCATGACGTCACTCCCCGCCACGGCACGAAGACCTCGCGAGTGACGCTTCGGAGATTCGTCGAGTTTTCCGGAGAATTCCAGTTGATGGTAATCCGGCACCACTTCCCTCCGTCCACTTCGAACGGATCGCCCGCGAGGGGAAGGGTTCCCCAGGTTCCCGTGGGCCAGCTGTTCATTGTGTAATCGATCGTGAAGGTGTGCGTCGTTCCGGATTTGCTGTGACCGGTGATTCTGGCGATCTGATTGTCGTCCCGGAGGATCAGATAATGCCCGTCAAAGGCACCGCTCCCGTCGTCAAACACGACGTCACCGGGCCATCCGGTGGCATCGACGGTCACGGTGCTGTTGGTTGCGGAGGATAACGTTCCGAAGCCGTACCACTCGTATTGGACGGTAAAGGTCGGTCCGTTGTTGATGAAGTTGGGATCGTATTCGAAAGTTTCCGTTGTATCGAACTCGCTCACGCCAAGATTCGAGTAAGTCCCGGAGGACTTGATCAGCTCCACCTGACGGTTCATGAATTCCAGCGCCATCATGTCTTCCTGCGCATGCATGGCCATTTTGGTCGAAACAACCAGCGCGCCCATCGCCCCAACTGCCACAAAGGCCATTATTGCCACGGCGATAACGACCTCCACGAGGGTTACCGCCCGCGGCCTTCGATTGTACCAGTCTCTTGTCATTGCCCGCTCCAATGGGAAATTTCGCGTCATACTCATGTGCAACCCTTGGGCCATAGGATATCACGGGTATTAAAGTTTGATATATCTCATCTTAGACAGGATAATACAATTTGCGCGGCTCCTGAAAGTGCACTCATTAAGTGCATCCACCCTGTGCAGCCAACGGTGGAGAGCCCGTGTCACGTCGTTGCGCTTGACCGGGCAAGGGCCGGTGCCGACCTTCCTGCCACTTCGACATCGCCCTGAAGTTCCAGGGGCGAGTTTTTGCCGGAAAGGACTTATCGATCATGCCGATGGTAACAATGCGCCAGATTCTTGAGGAGGCCGCGAAAGGCGGCTACGGAGTGGGCGCCTTCAATGTTAACAATATGGAGCAAATCCAGGCGATCATGCGCGCGGCGGAGGAACTCGACGCCCCCGTGATCATCCAGGCCAGCCGTGGCGCGCTGAAATACAGCGACATGATCTACCTGAAGAAACTCATGGAGGCCGCGGTCGAACGTCACCCGGGAGTCAAGGTGGCGCTTCATCTGGATCATGGCAACTCCCCTGAAACCTGCAAGCAGGCCATCGAGCTCGGGTTTACGTCCGTTATGATGGACGGATCGCTGATGGCGGATGGAAAAACGATCGCCAGCTATGAGTACAATGTCGAAGTCACCGCCGAGGTCGTGGAAATGGCCCACAAACATGGTGTCAGCGTCGAAGGAGAATTGGGCGCACTGGGCGGAATTGAGGATGGTCACGGTGCGGGAATCGCTCTGGACGACGACACGCACCTCACGGATCCGGAGCAGGCGGTTGATTTTGTCAGAAAAACCGGTATCGACTGCCTTGCACTGGCGATCGGCACCAGCCACGGCGCCTACAAGACAATGCGCTATGACAAGGATGGCAATGCACTGCCTCCGCGCCTGGCCCTCGACCGGATTGAGAAAATTGAGGAGAACCTGGCAAATGCCGGCTATCCAAGCTTTCCGCTGGTGATGCACGGGAGCTCGTCCGTGCCAGGCGAACTCGTTGACATCGTCAACAAGTATGGCGGCAAGATGCAAAAGGCGATGGGCGTTCCGATGTCGGATATTCAGTTCGGAATCGAACGCGGCGTCCGGAAGATCAATGTCGATACGGATGGCCGCATTGCCATGACCGGCGCCGTTCGCAAGGTCCTCTGGGAGGATCCGGAGAAGTTCGATCCGCGGGACTGGCTGAAGCCCGCACGGGAAGCACTCTACGAACTGATCAAGGGCAAGGTGAGGGACTTTGGCCAGGCAGGGCATGGCAGTGAATATGAAGCCATCAGCCTCGCCGACATGGTGGCCCGCTACGAATCCGAGAAGGCCGCCGTCTAACGAGAAGAGGAGGCTTCCAAAGCCTGATGCAGAGACTGACCACAATGGCTGCGGGTTCGCTCGCAGCCGCCTTTTTCTTCAGCAGCGTGGCCGCCGATGAGGTCGTCATCAGCGGGGAGCCTTTTGTTCAGGACACGACCCTTTACGAGAACAATCCCACGACGAACGGTGGTGGCTGGCAGGCCCTCGCTTCGGGGTATACGCTCAGTGGATCGCCACGGCGCAGTCTGATTCGGTTCGATCTGTTCCAAATTCCGTTTGGCTCGACGATTACATCGGCCCGGCTTGACCTCCACCTTGAAATCGCGGCATCGCGAGGCGTTGAGGAAACAACTCTCTCACTCCATCGCGTGACGGCTCCGTGGGTGGAAGGCACAGGATTGGACGGTTCTCCACCAGCGGGAGGTGGCGGCATGGGCGACGTCCTTCAGGGCACGGCCTGCTGGAACGATGCCGCTCTTGGCACAACCCCGTGGGCAACTGCGGGCGGCGATTTCGTCACGACGCCAAGCGCCTCAACACTCGTACCCAATTTTGTGGACATCGATTACACCTGGGACGGCGAGGACGTTACGGCGGACGTTCAGGCGATGAGGGACGGAACGGTTCCCAACTACGGCTGGATTCTGGTGGAGGAACTTGATGTGTTCGGCTCCGGCCGCGCTTTCCTTTCATCGGAAGCTGCGGCTGAATTCGGTCCGGGACCACGCCTGACCGTTGAGTTCGATCCTCCTCCGTCATCCGAGAACCACTGGATGTTGAATTAATCCCGGCGACGGATGGCATGAACCAGACGGATTCGTCAGAATCCGGCGTGGAAGTTTGAGGATGCCCGTTCCGGAGAGAGCTGTGATCGCGCGAAGCTGGAATGAGAACTTCCGGCTCTCAGGAAAACCCGTCGTGACAAGTCTTCATCACTGGTAACACTTTCATGAGTCTGACATCCTTTCTTTCGTCCATATTCTCTGAGGCGTTCGTTGCTCTTGGTGCGAATTCGGCGGCCGGTACCGTCGTGGTCTCGAAGAAGCCCGAACTGGCCCAGTTCCAATGCAACGGTGCCATGGCAGCCGCAAAGGCGTTGAAGAAAAATCCCAGGGAAATTGCACAGACCGTTGTCAATTCGCTCGCTGACAGGCCTGAGTTTTCGGAGCTGTTCATCGCGGGACCAGGCTTCATTAACATTCGCCTCTCGGACGACTTCATTGCGGCGCGCACCCGCGACACGGCGAACGACGAGCGCTTTGGAATTCCTCCCGCGGAACCTCCACGCACCGTCATTGTCGATTATGGCGGGCCCACCGTCGCCAAGCCGATGCATGTCGGACACCTGCGTTCATCCATTATCGGCGACTCCGTGATTCGCATCCTTCGTTTTCTTGGTCACGAGGTGAAAGGCGATATTCACATGGGGGACTGGGGCCTGCAGATGGGCATGGTGATCGTCGAAGCCGAACGCCGCATGCCGACTCTCCCCTACTTTGACGCGGCTTTCGATGGGGACTATCCCGGCCAGCCGCCTGTCACAATGGATGACTTGCAGGAGATGTATCCGAAGATCAGTGGTGAATGCAAACAGGACGCGGGGCTTCTGGATCGCTGCCAGAAAGCGACTGTGGAACTGCAAAACGGCCGACGTGGCTATGTGGCGCTGTGGCGCCACTTCGTGAATGTCTCCGTGGAGGCGATGAAGTCTGATTTCCATCGGCTGGGGGTCGATTTCGATCTCTGGTTCGGCGAAAGCGCCTATGAGAGGACCATTCCGGCAATGGTCGAGGGCATGAAGTCGAACGGACATGCCCGCCTTGACGACGGTGCATGGATTATTGATGTCGCAAGCGATGCTGACAACAAACCGATGCCACCGGTCATGCTGATTAACAGCCAGGGTGGAACAGGCTATCACACAACGGATCTGGCGACCATCCGCCAGCGAGTGAACGAGTTCAAAGCCGACGAAGTTTACTACGTTGTGGACAAGCGTCAGAGTCTGCACTTTGAGCAGGTCTTCCGCGCAGCACACAAGACAGGAATCGCTCCGGAATCCGTTCACCTTGAGCATCTTCCCTTCGGCACCATGAACGGCAAAGACGGAAAGCCTTTCAAGACGCGTGCCGGCGGGGTCATGCGCCTTAAAGAGCTCATCGGGATGATGACCGAAGAGGCCTCCAAGCGTATGCTCGAGGCCGGCGTTGCACAGGACTATCCTGAAGCGGAACGCACGATCATTGCTGAAAAGGTGGGCATGGCCGCTCTGCGCTACGCGGACCTCATGAACGTGCGCAGCGCTGACTACGTTTTCGATATTGAACGGTTCACTCAGTTCGAGGGTCGCACGGGAGCCTATTTGCTCTACGCGGCGGTCCGCATCAAGTCGATCCTGCGCAAGGCGAAGGAAGCGGGTTTCGAGGCGGGAGACATCGTTGCACCGTCGGTCGATTCGGAACGCGACCTGATGCTGAAGTTGTTCGCCATGCCAAACGCCGTGACGGAAGCGGCTCGCGAGAAAATGCCGCATCATGTTTGTGGCTACGCCTTCGATCTGGGACAGGCCTTCAGCCGTTTCTATAACGACTGCCACATCATGACAGAGGCCGATGCATCACGCCGCGCCTCGTGGCTCGGCCTGTGCCGTCTCGTTCTTCGCGAAATGGAATTCCTTCTGGGCCTTCTGGGAATTGAAACACCGGAACGAATGTAACCCATCACGCCTGAACCGCACTCTCCCGCAACTCCGGATTGCCCACAGTTGAATCATCTGACATGTGAGGCATGTTTTGTTGCTTCATCACCGGGGAACGGGAACATGGTTTTTTCCGGACGGCACAGTCTGCCTGTATTGTTTATTGTCGTGATGGCGGTTGTCTTAACCGGCGGCTGTTCAACGCCGGCAATGAAGTCCACTCCTCTCTGGGATGCGGAGTATTCTTCCTCTGAGGGATCCGCAGAGGATCGTGTCAACATCTGGCCGATCTACTATCGGCGCGACCCGGCAGTGTCCGTTCTCTGGCCACTGATCTCTTCGACTCCCGATGGCCATGCAGTTGTCCCCGCTTATGAGTGGACTTCCGAGGGCCGCGTTCTTCGTCTTGGAACCGTGCACCAGTATGTTCCCGCGATCGCGGCCTTCAAGGGCGACGACGGAGGATGGCGCATTCTTGTTGCCGGCGGGAACAGAAAAGCGGGTTGGTGGGTTTTCCCGCCTCTGGTCTACAGCGGAAAGAACGGCACATGGACGCCCGTTATCACGTGGATGAAGGATTTCAAGGGACTTGCCGGTCCGTTGTTCTACAGGTACTCCCATGATAAAGGAAATACCTGGGCGTTTCCTTTCCCCTTCGCCATGTTTCAACGAGGGGGTTCATTCACAAACTGGTGGGTCTTTCCGCTCGCGATTTCGAGACGGTCCGATACGGAACGGGACCTCCATCTCCTCTGGCCGCTGGGACATTTCGCCCGAAATGAAGAGCGAAGCGTAAACCGTCTCCTTCCCTTTTGGTGGCAGGAGAAGGATGAATCGTCAGACGCATTTGTTTCCATTCCCTGGGGAAGCATACGAAAGGGGGGCGACCGGATCCAATGGCTGATTCCGCCGCTGTGGACCTCTGTGGAATCCGATTCCCACGGCTGGCAGACTTTCCTGTTTCCACTGGCACATCGTGTACGAACCCCGGATGGAAGTGGAACCGGTGTTTTTCCTCTCTTTTATTCCCACAATGCAAGCGACGGAAAGACGAGTGCATTCACTTCACTTCCGGTTGCCTGGAAAAGCGGGAGCAGGCTGCTTTGCATCGGTGGTCCTCTTTTCATCGCCCGGCGTGGAGACAAAGGTTATTCCACGCGCTCGATACTCTGGCCATTCACTTCGCTTTGGAAATCGGAAAGCGGACACGGCGGGTGGTTGTTTCCGCTGTTCTTTCTGAGCCACAGGCCCGATGTGGAAAAACGCCTTCTTGTTACGCCTCTTTTCGCACACTGGAAAGACGGCGCGGAAACGGACGCCGTTTTTTCGCCGTTCCTCTCGAAGGGAATTGCCGAGGGAGGAAAGTTCGTCAACATACTCGGCTTGCTGGCCCATAAATCGAGACGCGGAGATGTATCGACAGGCTGGGCTCTTGCGGGCACTCTCTATGGCAGTTCACGTCCGAACGGTGACCATGAACGCTGGATTGCCCCGGTTTTCTGGCAGAGTCGTTCCGGTCCAAGGAGTCAGCTTCGATTCTGTCTTGGCCTGATCTTCAGCCAGGTGCGGGACAGGAGAACTCCGGATGAAATCCTGCAGCAGATGAAATCGAACGAATCGGCTCCGAAGCGGATCGACAGACTTCGCAAGTTCATGCTTTTGGGTCTGATTGGCCAGAAGGACAGCTTCAAAGTCGATTTCAATCCGCACGAGGATACATCCGAAAACCAAAAAAACGTGACGAGACGACGGGTCTGGTGGCTTTTTCCGTTTATCCATTCATCGAATACGAACACCGGCGAGCGGCACTTCAATGTGCTGTGGAGGCTGTACGATGAAGATCGGGAACCTTTGGCCGACGCTTCGGAAGAGAAAGTGCGCAAACGTGTCCTGTGGCGTTTCTGGCACTACGAGAAAGCCGGCGATCGTGTGGCGATCGATGCTTTTCCATTCCTGTCCTTCGACAAGGCGCCGGAGTTGCGAAGCTGGTCCTTCGCCGGCGGACTGGCAGGGGCACGTACGGTCAACGGCCGGAGTGGGTGGCGATTGCTGTGGATCCCGTTTGGTGATGCATGGAACACGGAAGATTCAGGCCAGCGATAACATGGCAACCAAACCAGGTACAATCCCATCTCCTGTCATTGAGCCGGATGAGTCCTTCGCGGAGCAGCAAGCCCCGGGTGAAGGGTGGGCTGTCATTCTTCACAACGATGATCACAATGACATGCTCTATGTTGCGGCATTGATTGTCAAAGCCACCGGTTTCTCACTTGAACGTGCGTGGGAGATCATGATGGCGGCTCACACAAAGGGAAAATCCGTCGTTACAATTACGGATAAAGCGGAGGCGGAAAAGATCTCGTCAGTTCTGAAGACAGGCGGGCTTGTTGTTGAGCTCAAACCGATGGGTTGATCGTGGAGCCGGAAGAGGGTTGACCCGAAATCACTTCGCGTGCCGCACTTTGCACGGGTCGCGAACCGCGTCCGCGAAACTGCACGAAAGCCGGATTGTTGTCTCTCAAGTCGATTGCGGTTTTTCCTCTTCCAGGACTTGTGCTTTTTCCACGCACAATTCTTCCGCTGCACATTTATGAACCGCGCTTTTTTCGTCTCGTCTCCGACGCACTGAAGAGGGAACGCCGCCTTGCCACAGCCAATCTCAAAAAAGGCTGGGAGAAAGACTATTACGGCCGGCCCGCAATCTATCGTACCGTTACGATCGCACGAATCCTTCATGCCGACAGGTTATCGGAAAACCGTTATGATATTCTGATTGAAGGCATCGAGCGGGCCGAGGTCGCGGAGGAGATTCCAGGCAAACCCTACCGTATCGCAACGTACCGCCCTCTCGTCGAGGAGCTGCCGTTATCCCAACGGGACTCTTTGCGGGAGTCCGCGCAGGAGATGCTGGCAATGGCGGAGCGCCTGGCAAGGCGCCGTCCGGAACTGCGCAACTGCCTGACAAATCTGGAGAACACACATCGTCACCCCGGCATCATTGCTGATCGAATCGCATCGATCCTCGTCAATGAGTCTTATGACCGGCAGAGCCTGCTGGATGAGCCGTCGGTTCGACGCCGTGTGGAACTGGTGAACGTTCAGCTCAGATCCCTTCTGGATACGGTGCCCGGCGGTTCCGTCTGACCAGGGGTTGACTTCCTCCGCAACCGGAGGCTGATCCTCGGCGTTTCACTCCACGGTGCTTTTCCACCGACCGCGATCAATGCCTTCATGACGCAAGTTTCCCCTTTCTTAAAACCCGACAAATCAACCACCAGCGCATCATCCTCCGCGAAGGATGATGAATCCGTCGAACGCAACGCATTGAATCAGCCGCGCCTGCCTGTTGCCGGCTTCTGGCGGCGTCTCGGTGCGGTCCTGTTCGATCTGATCGTCTTGTACGTTGCCGCGCGGGTTGCCGGTTCGCTCTTCACAAAACCGCTGTTGAGTCTCGGACATTGGAGCAGTCTCGTGGGAACGGCGTTTATGGCTCTTTACTTTGCACTGGGCAATGGTCCCGTGGGGAAAGGCAGAACGGTCGGAAAACTGCTTGCCGGCATTCGCACGACAACATGCGATGGAAAGGTTCCAGGCATTGCGCAGGGCCTCATTCGGTTTGCTCTTCTCTACTGCGGGATCATTTACGCGGCCATCGTCATTCCACTGCTGGAACGCCCCGCGACCTTCTCTGTCTGGTATTCCGTGCAATGGGCAATCCCCCTCATGACGCTGTTTGCCATGCTGGTCGCGAATATTTTTGCCGTGGTGTTCAATCCCTTCAAGCAGACCCTTCACGATCACGCCGCACGCACTCTGGTGCGCCCTGTTACCGCACCGAACCTTCCGCTGGAAGAAATCGGCGCCATCGTGGGAGGCAACTGGCGACGTTACTACCGCCAGCCCCAGGTCACCGGCTGGGCGACTTTCATTCTGGTAACGGGCTCTCTCGTTCTTATGGCGACCTGGAGCGAGGTGCCCGAGTCCTTCGCAAGGAAGTACGAACTCGAGCAATCGCTCCTCGCCGATGATTGGTATCAAGGCGTTCATCTTGAGGGGGTCGTCGCACCCACGGAAGATGACAAGGCCAGTTACGAAACGCAGATGGTCTGGCTTGAGGATCTTTACGACGAGACGTCCGATCGAACACTTCACATGAGGCTCGAGATGCGGCGGCCTGGCGGGTGGAATCCTGGCGACCCCACCCTCGAAGAGCGCATGCAGGAGCTGGCCCGGCGCTACCACCAGGAACTCACCGCGACTCTTCCCCCTCAGTCCTTTGCCCGGGACTCGCGGGAGGGTGTGCCCGCTCAGGGCCTGCGTACCCGGCCACTCATCTACGATGTGGTACTCGCCGAATCCATCAGTCTGGGCTTCCCCAGTTTCGTTTTCAGCGAGGAGGTCGCCCGTTTCGAGTTTCCGATGCCGCCTCTCGAAGTCCGCCCGGTCGTTGAGGGGGAAGACGAAGCAGAGACTGGCTCTGAAGAATCCGGGGCTCTTGAGGAGGAGAGAGCAGCTGCGGAATCCTGAAACCGCTTTGCTTCGGAGCGGAAACGGGGCTTCGTGCTTGCCACTGAATGGCGCCCCTGTTTGAGTCCGGTCAAACCGTGGATGACTCCGAGGACGTAGGCATATGCCTGAATCCGCAACTTTAGGCCCTTATGGCATCACCCTTGAGCAACGGGGTGTGAGGCTTTCCCGCGAGGGCGAGCAGCGCGTTTCCGCGATGGGTGCCGGAATGCGGGCCATGCTGTCTTTCTCACTGACCGATGCCGGCGAACAACCGGTACTCTTCAATATCACCCGAATTGAGGAAATCGGCGAGGGAAAGGTGGAGCTCCACGGCTATACGACGGAGCATGTGGCTCTTTATGTTTCACTGCTCTACCGGGAGGAGGTTCAGGGATTTGAAGCCGACCTGCACATCGTCAATGCGACGGAGGAGATGACGACCCGTCTCGGTGTGCACCTGGATCTTGTCGGTCAGGCCGATCCCAAGTGGCTCATCCCCGGTCTGTTCTATAACGAAAATCGTGTCCGCGACTGTCAGCGTGTCTACCCTGCATGGTCCGAAATTCAGCGCGACCCGGGTCGCTTTCTAACGAACCACTGGGACTTCCGAAGCGATCGTACGGCAATGCCGGTGGTCTTCTGCATGACTTATGTCATGACGGCATTTCTCTTCACGGAGGAGGTCTTTGGGGCCTCTGAGGATCGCCCCCAGGGACAGGGAATTTCGGCGATCGGCATCAGCGCGGACGATGGATTTCCCCGTCTCTCCGCGCATGCTCCCTATCTCGAGGAACCCGTCAAATTCTCCTACTGCCACGAACACAAGACCCAGTCGGAACAAACTTTCGTTCGCCTGGAAAAAAACGAACCTCTTCGCATGAAGGCCGTTCTTGGTTTTCAGCCCTGCGACGGAGAACCGGAGCAGCCCTGGAGTCCGATTTACAGGGAGCTGCAGCGCGATTTGTGGATGTCCCATGCTCAGCGACCCAAGCTTTCCAGCATTGAAACGGAGCGCCTTGCTCTCAAGGGTCTTGTACGCTGGCACTACGATGAAAAGAACGCGATGATCCATGAAACATCCGCGTTCGACAAGCACTACGGGCGCCTTGGTCATAACTACGAACGAACCCACATGCACTGCGGCTGGCTGAGCGGGGCTCTGCCGGCATACGCACTGCTCTGGTCCGGGCGTGATACCATGGCGCCTGAGTATGTGCAGGCGGGTACAGCGGTTCTGGACCGCATGACCGCGGAGCTCGCCCCCTGTGGTACGTTGTGGCCGCTCGTGACGCTGGA
>JANQSL010000062.1 GCA_028284075.1 Candidatus Sumerlaeia bacterium
GCTGACCTGCTCCATGAAGTGCATCATCACGATTTCACGTTCGTCCGCGTCAAGCTTCAGAAGGGCAGCCTGCAGACGCTGATCGTGATCCGATTTCTCCGCCGCCTGCGCGGGGTCGGGTGCCGCCGCGGGAATGTTGTCGTGAATCTGATCGCTCATTGGCACCATCCTCACCAGCTTTGAACGCCGAACTCCGTCGCGAATCCAGTTGACCGACAAATTGCGGCAGATGCGGCAAATCCAGGGAGCAAACTTGTGGCCGTCTTTCAGTTTCCCGATATTCAACCAGGCTCGCAGAAAGACCTCCTGAGCAAGGTCCTGGGCAGGCTCGGGACCACGAAGGCGAGAAAGAGCCACCGCATAAACCGCATCGAAGTGGCGTTCGACCAAGCCGTCGAAGGCCGCTGTTTCACCCTGCCGGGCTTGGCATACCAGTTCCCCGTCGGTCGCTTCCGGTTTCATGATCGGTCCGTTCCTGGAACTCCGGGCTCTGATCGGGCCCTTCAGTCTTCAAGACACCGTTTTGGCGGAGGTGGCGCGCACGAAGCAGAGAAAACGCAAAAAAAGAGCACAATGGGGGAAAGCTTTGCAAGACGCCTGAAATCAAGGGATTGAACGGATTTGACGGTTACCGCCACGCATCCATTTGCTATAAAATCGCATAAAAAAACCAAACACGAACCTGAAAAGCCTTTATCTATTGGACCGATCCGAATTGACCGGACGAAGGAATTTGGAGCACTATGACCAATGAAGAATCTGTGAGTTCCGGGCACGCCTCGAACCGGATTCAATCGCCCTTGTCCAAGGAGTACACCATGAGAAAAACGCCCATCCTGATTACGAGTACGCTCTTGCTGGCAGCGGGAGTTGCCGTGTCCCAAATTGCAACGGACCCCGGTAACGAGGGACTGGTCGGCGGGTCGCCGGGCAATCTTCCCCATGTGGACTTAACAGCACTCTACGTTTCGGAATCCGGTTCCGATGTTGTGTTTGCCGTCGATGTTGACGGAGATCCGACGACAGCGACGGGAACGGACTGGGGGAACTACATGTTCCTGATTGAAACCGATACAGGTTCTCCCAAAGCGGGTGCGAGTGCAGGCAATGGATGGGTTCGACCTATCGATGCCGACGGAACAAACCTTCAACCGGACTATTGGCTGGGAAGCTGGAATGGCGGCGCTCAACTGTGGCAGTATACCGGCAGTGGAACGGATGGTGGAACAGGCAGCAACTGGTTGATGACTGCATCAACCCCTTCCGAATCCAGAACCACAACGACAATTACCGTTACTGTTCCAAAGACGGACTTGGGAAGCCCCAATAGCGTTAATGTGATTGCCATGTCATCCGGTGGAGGAGGAACCGATACGGCAATCGATTCCGTTCCATCCCACACTGACCCCTCAGGCTGGGGCGATGCAGTCGTACTCAACAACCCCTCCAGCACAGTGAGCGTTCCCGTTGAGCTCGACATGTTCAATATCGAATAGGCGAATTCAGACTCGCTGCCATCAAGGCCTCACACGCTCCCGCTTTTTGCGGGAGCGTTTTCTATTCCGGCACAGTTTCGCGCCGAGGCGACTCGTCAAGAAGGGACTGAAGGATTTCAGCTTCAGAGGCGGACATAACAAAGCCCGCCCGTTCCCCTTTTCCGAGAAGAGATACTCCCTGCCCGGGCACTCCCGCGAGGACATAGAGCCCTCCGAGTGTTGATGCGAGGCGCGCAAGATCAGGCGGTTCGGCGAGTTTCTCAACGTAGGCACCTTCAGAAACGGCCTGATGGAGAAGTGAGATCATTCGTCCTTCCAAAGGACCCTCTGCCCGTTTGCAAAGGAGAGCAAGATAGGTGGCTCGAAGGCGAGTCGTGCCGAAGGACGTCATGGCGGCGCGGGCTTGTGAAAAGTATTCCGCCGCACGTTGATGCTCGCCGGCATCCATGGCGACAAGTCCGGCAAGATAGGAGATGGATGGGGTATGGGAGCTTTCGGACAGTGCCGCATTCCAGCGGTCGATTGCCTCCGACTCTATGGCATCAGGATCAGAAATGAATGTCTCAACCTTTTGAAGCAGGATTTGCTCTGCATCCGCATTTCTCAATCCCAGCGGAGGATAGGTAAAAAGGTCGGCCATCCGTTGATACACGGTCCCCAACTCCAGCCGATTGGCACCGAGAACTCGGGCAAGTTCCTCTGCAGGTGGAAGAGACGTTTCCGGATGGGCACCCGGGAGGAGACTGTTTTCAGCAATCGCGCGCGCGATTGTTTCTCCCATCAATGTCTGCCCCTTGAGATTCGGATGCAGATGATCCGCCATGTATTCCCACCCGACAGGCCCGTCGGCAGAATTCTGAAATGCCTCCTCAATATCGACGAGAAGAACGTCTCTATCCTTCGCAACACGACGAATCACCTCATTTATCGCTCTTGTTGCCCGCCAGGGCATGCCGTCAAAGTCACGGGCGAGAGACCATGACTCCAAAGCTTCATCCTGCCGTCCCAATCTGGCGAGCAGGGTTCCCCGCACCCAATGAACCATCGCGTTGGAGGGATAACTGTTCAACAGACTTTCAAGTTCGGCTATACGGAAATCAAGGCCTTCATCTTCGTCATTCAAAATCGCCAGCGCCTGGTCGGCAACGCGATCAGATTCGTCAAAATCCACTCCCCAGACCTGGATAGGGCGCAGGTCGGACTCGTTTGACGTGAGAGTACAGAGAACGACAGGTACTCCCCGCTTATGAGCGGTATGGATCATCGCATGCAGATTGTGTTCGAGAACCGAGGCCGCCTTGTGGTGGAGGAACCCGCCTGGCTCAATTCGAGGAATACGAGCCATTTCCTCAATGAGGTTTAAACGCGTGTCCTCCGGCCGCTTGTAACTCTTTTCCTCAAAGCGGCCGGTGACGTGGCCCGCTGTCTGCCAAATGGCGGTGCTCCTCAGCAGGTAGGACACATCGGTACCCCGCAGGCGTAACAGACCTGATTGCCGGGAAGCCACACCCGAAGCACCGTAGAACTCATTGTGACCTGTGTAGACGACGAGAAGGTCAAGATCCAGACTCGCCAGGGATTGCTCTGCAACAATGCGGACCGGATAGCTGGCAACAGCGGTTACCCCCAGATTCAGAACCTCAATCGGCTGGCCGGGATGAAGGGCCTGAAGGTATGCCTGAAGAAAGGATGCCGCCGTCAGGCTTCGGGGAAAGGGAAAGCCTTCAACACTGGACTCTCCGACGATGGCAACGCGCAGCAGGCCCTCCGGTTTGGGCATGAGTACACGTTCATAGCGGAAGCTGCCCTGAGCATGGGCTCCCGATTTTGTGCGATGAGGAAAGAACGGTTGAAGTGCGCGAGCATCGTTCTCAAGAAGAACCTGACCTGTTTCTTCATTCTCAAGAACGACTCTCCAGAGTTGTGGATGCCCGCCGAAGCCGAAGAGGCGAAGAAGACCTTCAACAAGGAAGAGCAGCAGCAACCCGAGAGCCAGAGACAAAAGACGAAACAGATATGTCTTTTTCCGTGAAGGTCGGATCCCTGGAAGTTGAAGAGACTCCTGGACATCCATATTGTGGTAACCACTGTCTATTTGGATGACGGCGGGCTATCCCGCCGGATAAAGAAATTCGAATACCCGATCGAGTCTGTGAGACCATGATGCCTCGTTGTGAACACCGCCGGGTTCAATGATATGCATGAGGTCATGTCCCATCACCAATCCACAGTCGATCAGCAAGTCACGCATTTTCAACGTGTTCTCCATGTCGTCGCTGGACTCAGCCGTCCCGTCGCCGGTCCCGCTGTCGAGCCAGATTCGCACATCAGGTCCTGGACTGCCAGCATAGCGTTCGAATATGTTCGGAACAAGATCGTTTTCGTCCTCCCGCGTTACCCACAACGCGGGTGAGAGAGCCGCGTGGTGCCGCGCTGAATCCGAAAACTCCATGGCGGCATAGACCGCCATCAGTCCCCCAAGCGATGAGCCCACCGTCGCAACGTTTTCACGGCCCTCGGCGACACGGTAGTTTTCCCGCAGCCACGGTAACAGCTCGTTGAAGTAGTATCCAAGGACTCGATCACCTTCTCCACACGACTGCCGGTAGCAAGACCAAGGGGGCATGTATTCGCCGAGTCGCCGTTCAGCTCCGTTTGCAACAGCGACAATAATACAGGGTCTCATTCGCCCCTCGTCGATCAGGCGTGTTGCGATTTCGTCGGCACGCCACGAACCGGCAAAGGAATCCCCGGCATACTCCTGGAAACAGTTCTGACCATCGTGCATAATGATCACGGGATAGTCGAGATGGGAGTTTTGCCGATACCCGCGGGGAAGGTAAATATAGAGAGCCCGTTCAGAGAGTGAACCTGAGGGCGTAAGCATCTTTACCACTCTGGGTGGAGACAGGATCGCGGCACTGAGGGAAGAGGCCGCGGGCGTACCCGGCACCTTGCCGTCCATCCTGACGGCCTGGTCATCAGAAAGCATAACAGCGTTGGTTTCGTTGGGAATGCCAGCGTGATCGTCACTACGCAGGAGGTATCGGTACTGGAACTCGGCTCCTCTGGGAAACTGAATATCCAGGCGCCAGACATCAGCCTCCCGAGAGGGAATGAGTCGGACGGCACGCCGAACATCTCCTCGGCCAACAAGCTCATGGCTGCCCACGACATAGACTCCCCGGCCCGGAGGAGCCTGGTACTGGAGCTCAAAGCGCAGGGGCTCCACTGACGACGAATAACACCCCGTGACGGAGAATACTGCCGCCACGAGTGTGGAGATGCGAAGGAGATGAAATGGAGCGGATAATTTTTTTATCAGGGAAGATATGGCGTTCTGCATAATCGGTTGCCGTGATATCCGGCTTCAAGGGATGCTGATGGAAGAACTCCGGAAGAAGGATTTGGCAGATGTCAGTGACGGAAGACAAGCGAATGGTGCCCCATGGCTGGCAACCCAGCCGGCATGAACGTGAGCTTCAGGAGGTCATGGATCGGCGCCGTAAGGACTGGCGGTTCGGCCATGTCATCTATCAGGTGATTGTTGACCGATTTGTTCCCTCGGCACGACTGGACACGAAGCGCGCCGAGTATTCCGAGCCACGGCGGCTGATGTCCTGGGATGATCTGCCATCACGGGGCAGGTACCTGCATGATGTGCATATTACGGAGGGTCAGCTCGAATTCTGGGGTGGAGATCTTGAGTCTTTGCAAACGAAAATCGAGTACTTGAAAGAGCTCGGCATCGACGTTGTTTATCTCAATCCGATCTTCTGGGCTTTTTCAAACCACAAGTATGACGGAAACGACTACTTCCGTGTGGATCCGCAGTACGGCGACGCGGCGGAATTGAAGGCCCTGGCGAATGATATTCACGACAAAGGAATGAGACTGATCCTTGATGGCGTGTTCAACCATGTTGGACGAAGGTCACCTCTTTTCCAGACGGCACTGAACGACCCGGACTCAAAGGAGGCTGGTTTTTTCTACATCGGTGATGAATACCGAAACGGACACAGAGGCTGGCGAAACGGAGCAAATCTTCCAGAGCTGAATCTGGAGAACCCGGAGGTTCGGGATCTTGTGCACAACGGCGAACAGAGTGCGGTTCGTTACTACCTTCGCGATGTCGGAATCGACGGCTGGCGGCTTGATGTAGCCCCGGACATTGGGCCCGCGTTTCTTGCTGAAATCACCGATGCGGCCCATGAAACCCGTGAAGATTCGGTCGTCATCGGTGAATGTTGGAACTGGCCGGAGGAATGGCTCCATTGCCTCGACGGTGTGATGAACATGCACCTTCGTGAATTGCTCCTGGCACTGGTGCAAGGGCGACTGAGTGCGAGACGTTTCAACGAGACTCTGGGGCGCATGCTTTCAGAATGCGACACAGAAGGACTTTTGCGCAGCCATGTGGTGCTGGACAATCATGACACGCCGCGTCTCCCCCACAGCGTTCCTGACGGACCGCTGCGGCGCCTGTTGAAGCTGTTGCAATTTACGCTGCCGGGCTGCCCTGTCGTTTATTATGGCTCGGAAGTGGATATGTCGGGAGGTCCTGATCCTGAAAATCGCGCACCCATGAGGTGGGATCTCGTTGATGATTCCAACACGGAGCTCCGGTTCGTCCGTGATCTGATCAGGCTGAGAGACAACAATCCGGCACTGCGGTTTGGCGATTGCCGCACGATTGACGGAGATCAGCTGGTAGCCTTCCTGCGTATGACGGATCGTGCAGCGGAGTCCTTGATCATTGTTGTTAACGTCCACCCGCAGGAAGTGGAGGAACTTGTGCAGGTGCGGCATTCGCGCTTGATGGATGCCGCACCCCTGGAGTGTCTCCTGACCGGCGAAAGAATCTCGATGCACAGTGGTACAGCAACGCTCAAGGTCCCGGGACGGTCCGCACGGGTCTTTCGAAGCATTGACCGCGGAAGCGGGCCGGACTACTCGATGTTCAAACGAGTTCTGTAGTCTGAGCGGAGTCCTGCCTTGGGCAGCAGCAAGAACGAGACAAGTGGAACACCACCGGGGCCGTCGAGGAAACGGCTTCGGCTCTATAAAGCTCTCGCGGCAACAGTTGTGCCCGTGGCAATCCTTGCAGGTATCGAGGGTACACTGCGTATTGCCGGCGCCGGTTATCCAACTTCTTTCTTTTTGGAGGACAAGGACTCCGGAATTGTAAAACAAAACGATCAGTTCAGCTGGCGCTTCTTTCCACGGCAAATCTCCCGCGATCCTCTCGACCTCCGATTCGAGCATCCAAAGCCTGACGATATCGTCCGTATCTTTATTCTTGGTGAATCGGCCGCGCAGGGAGATCCGATGCCGGACTTCAGTTTCAGCCGGTGTCTTGAGATTCTCCTGGAGGACTGTTTTCCGGGACGACGGGTTGAAATCATCAATACAGGCGTGACGGCCATCAGTTCTCATGTCATTCGCGAAATCGCAAAGGACTGCCAGCGATACGAACCGGATCTGGCCATTGCCTACATCGGCAACAACGAGGTGGTAGGGCCTTATGGTCCGGGAACAACGCTGACTCCCCTGCTGGAGTCGGGACCGGCAATTCGTCTGCATGTTGCTCTCAAGACCACCAAGACCGCACAGGTTCTGGAAAGCATCATCCATGCTTCCGGTGGCTCAAAGGGGCCGGAACGGTGGATGGGCATGGAGCATTTTACCGGCAAGGAGATTCGAGCCCGAGATCCACGTATGGAACGTACATACGACCTCTTTGAGAAGAACCTTCACACCATTATCGGCGAGTTTACGGACCATAAAGTTCCTGTGATTCTTTGCACGATCGCGACGAACCTTCAAGACTGTGCGCCTTTCTCATCGGCCAACCGAGAAGACATCACCGTCCCCGAACTGACGGAATGGAACAAAGCATACGAGCGGGGCGTGGCTCTGGAAGAGGAAGGCAGGTTCATGGATGCCCTGTCCGCTTATGAAGATGCGATTGAAATCGATGACACTCACGCAGAGTCAAGATGGCGTATCGGGCGCTGTCTTGAGCATCTTTCCAGAGTGGAGGAAAGCCTTGAGCAATACATCGCGGCGCGAGATCTCGATACGTTGCGGTTCAGAGCGGATTCAAGAATTAATGAAATTGTTTGCGAACTCGGCAAGAGCAGTGATGAAATCATGCTCCTCGATATTAATCAACGATTCCTTGATACGGCCGAAGACGGATTGCCTGGAGATGATCTGCTTTATGAGCACGTTCACATGAATTTCACGGGGCAGTATGTGATCGCGCGTGCTCTGGCTCCGGAGGTGGCACAGGTGCTTGGCGGCGAGGTGCCGACTGAATGGCCCCATGAGAACGATTGCGCAAGGGAGCTGGGTTTCACACTTCAGGCGGAAAAACGAATAGCACGGAAGATACTCGGACGAATGAGCAGGGCACCATTTACAGCCCAGGCGCAGCACAACCGGACACTGGCGGAACTGCGCCAGACGATCAATGAACTGACGCCTCGAATGACACTCGATGAATTGAAGGATGTTCTCGAGCGCAGACCGAACGACATGCGAGTCCTTATGAGTTACGCTATCCTACTCGCCGAGGAGGGAGACTGTACCGAAGCGGTTCCTCTCTTTCAACGTGTTATCGACATCAAACCGGAAAGCGGGGCCGCTCATGACAGCCTTGGAAGATGCCTGTTTCAACTGAGCCGGTTTGATGAAGCGGAAGCAGCTTTCCGTACGGCGCTCGAACTCGATGATTCACTGGACAATACAGGCCTGAATCTGAGTCTTGTGGTCTTGTCACAGGATCGCTTGCAAGAAGCCAGAGAGTTATTTCTCGAGTGGGCCCCGCGAGGTGGAGAGCTAACATCGGCCGGAACTCAACTCGCACGCGTCTTGACGGATAATGGCGATGCTTCTGCAGCGCACGAGGTCTTGACGGAGGTGCTGCGGCTGCAGCCTGGTCGTGCCGTGTTTCTTGCCATGGGAGATCTTGAAACTCATCGCGGAAATTTCCAAAAGGCCGGGAAGTGGTTTGACGAGGTTCTGCAAAGAGTACCGGAAGATTCGGAAGCGCTCTGTGGTCTGGGACGAATTGCGGAAGAAAGCGGAAACAATGAAGAGGCTATGGCTCTTTATCGCCGCGCCATTTCCCGTCGCCCGGATATGATCGAGGCGAGGGTCGGTCTTTCACGTCTGTCCGCCCGCTCCGCCGAGAGTGAGCAGTAGCGTGTGATGAGCGAAGGACATTAAGGATGAAGAGCCCGTCGTGTGACGGGCTCTTCTGACACTTTTCAGTTGTTTGTGCAACAGCCTGGTTTAGTTGTCCAACACCATCCAGTCGGAAACGCCTGAAGATGTGCTGAAGTAACTGGCGCGCGTCGGTGCCGCGGGTGCCGTGCCTGCCGCAAAACCCATGCGGCCGGTTGCGGTATCGACAACGAAAGTCACGTCACCAGCCGCATAGTCAAAGCTGATGTTGCTGTTGTTACCACTGACGGTGAGACCATCGTTCGGTCCACCGACCTGAACATCGAAGTCTGTGTCCGTCCCGCCGGCCCGCTGAGCAACAGCTTTCAGATTTTCGCCCGTGGAACCGGAGAACGCCGTGAAAGTACCTGTATAAATTTCATCACCAGCCGTTGCGTCCGGAGCATTGCCATCATCCGCAAGGTCAAGAAGTGCAACGTTTGCATCCCATTCACTGGCTCCAAAGTCATCCTGCCAGCTGCCAACAGGCTGAACCTTGCTGAAGCTGTTCAATGGTGTGCGGGTTGCGTCATCAAGGACCACGACAAAGTCGGAAGCGGGCTCAAAACCGTCGCCATAGCTGTTACGATCCAGGACAACCAGCACATCCTGGGGGGAGGAAGTTGTGGTAAAAGGATAATCACCGGTATCCGGGAAGGCGCGACCAATACCCTGACGGACACGAACGCTGTAGGTACCGGCGGTCGCGACGGTGAAAACCTTCGAGTAGACGTCTCCAACCGCAGCTCCCATATTCTCCAGCGAGCCGAATCCCGTGCCCCAGGCGCTGGACTGAGCGAAGAACGGAGGGCCGGCGGAAACGGCCGGGTTGTCAGTCTTTGTCCGTCCGCAAAGAGCCGTGTCGAATTCAATGGTAATCGTGTTGGCAACATCCAGAGATGTCATGCTCAGATTGCCGCCGCCAGTGGCATAGCCCGCGGTTCCGATCTCTTCCGGACCGAAAGCGCCATCAAGCACGATCTTATAGTCATAGCTGCCGGAGGGAAGACCGGTCAGCTGAATCGTCCAGATTCCATCGGCAGCGGATGTATCGCCGCCGGTTCCCGCGTCATTCAGAGCGAGTGTCGTGTTCGATGCGTCCCAGTCTGATCCGGCAGCCAGTTCATCCTGCATGGCACCAACGAGGGAAACCGTCGTCGCGGCACTAACACGATCAGGAATGGTTGTCGTGTCTGTGTAGGCCAGGCCCAGCGGCGTGTTGGAAGATCCTGAATCGGGAACGAAGTCATCACCCTGAACGTTCGTGTCGAGGAAATATGTCACTATCCCGCTGCCGGGAACCGTAAGGACATAGTTATCCGTTGCGGTGGGCGTAACGCTGGTAAATCCGGATGTGGCGACTTTCCAGGAACCTGTCGCCGACGGAGTCAGACCTGTCACCTGAACGGAAAAAATACCATCGCTTGCGACCGCATCACCCATGGTTCCGTCGTCGCGCAGACGCAGGTCGTCGGCAGTACCTGCCGGCGGCGCGCCGGTACCTGGCGAAAAGCCACCGGCACCGATAGAGACGTCGCCCGTCACATACCACGGCTGGGCGGACACCGCAGCACCGAGCCCAACCATCATAGCTGCGAGAAACAAAGTTTTGTTGCTCATTATCTCGAATCCTTCGTTTGGTCAGAGGGTTCCGGGGATCCCCGCTGTGATCCCCGCGCTGAGTTTGCCGTTTACAGTCGTCAATTATTCTTTCCAGTGGTTGCAATATCGCTGAAGGTAATAATGTCGCCCTCACTGACAGTTCCATTTGTGGGGTCGTAAGGTCGTGCATCGTTGCCAATCGTATTGCGGTCGTCCTCACCGTTGGGACCAACAGATTTCAGCCCCCACTCTCCAACTTCCAACGCGGCCGGAGGAAGGAGTACGGCGTTCAGGAAGATGTAGATACGGCGATCAGTGCGGTAATCATCGTCGACAAGGGGATATGCAGGATTGTTTTCGAACTTTCGCGTGTAGAGATACCCGTCGATCTCTTCGGCGGCGCGCGGATCGGACGGTGTCGAACCGCCAAACTCTTCATTGAACGGTGAGGACGGCAGCGACGTCAGGTAGGCAATCGGTGTTGAGAGGCGGAACGGACCGCGCGGCCCGTTGGCAAGCTCGCTGACGTTGGGATCGGTTTCCGGATAAGTTGTATAGTCGACCCGGTAGGCTTCAAGGCCGGTGCGAAGGGTTCTCATGTCGTTGAGAACGCGGGAGACCTTGGCCCGAGTCTGAGCCTCAAGGAAGTTCGGAACCGCGATCGCCGCAAGAATCGCAATGATTGCGACGACGATGAGCAGCTCGATCAGGGTAAAGGCTCCGGCCCGGATCTTCGAGCGATTGAAATGATAGGCAGGCATGGAGGGTTGGCGCTCCTTTTTGAGGTGAGTGAGTTTCGAAAGAAAACCGGGTTTGATCCTGACTACTCTCCAGTTCGGTCTCCCTATTGTCTCGCAAAGCCGAAGTTTCGCAAGAATTACGTGACAACGACTCTGAAACACACTTCAGATAGCGATAAAATGGAGCGGTCTGTCAACAGCTTCGGAAAGCAATGAAATGTGTGCATCCCTCCGCTCCAGTGTGGATTCCTGATTTTGGAGCGGTTAAGTTGATAAAAGTTTGCTTGAATGGAGTTGTTTTTGTGCTTTTTTGTTTAGTCGTCCGCTGAATCAGCCGAATGAGGAGTGAGTCTCCAATAACCGAAGGAGCGTGGGCGACCCTCAAGCCGCCCCTCCGACACCAACTCCAAACCACCATCGATCATTTGCTGAAAGCTTACGGCGCCAAAGGATTCCGGTAACTGAAAGAATGTTGTTTCTGTGTCTCGAACGAGTGCAACAAGCACCGTTTCTTCCACGCCGGTTCTTATAAAAACCAACGATTCAGGGGTTGTGGAAAGAACGGTCAAGTGCCCGCGGCGAAGTGCCGAACTCGACTGGCGAACCCCGGCAAGGGTCGAAACGAGCGTTCGGAGCCCGGACTGGCGCTCCGAAAGAGGTTCCCATGACATGGCTCGACGATTATCTGGATCATGCGCCCCCGTCATTCCGACTTCATCGCCGTAGTAGATAGTCGGCGGGCCCTGCGAAGCAAACAACAGCCCGTAGGCAAGAGCAATGCGATCCCAGGTTTCGGGGTGATCGACCACCGGTGGGTCCGAAAAGCCGATTTCTTTCTCGTCCACATCGGGTGGAATGTCGCCATCGGCAAGGCCCATGAAACGAACAACATCATGATTCCCGATCAAAGGGCTCATTACAGAGGCGGAGGGATATTCGCTCTGCGAACGTTTCAGTGCGTCAGCAATGTCGACCATGGAGCCCTCTTCCCGTGCCAGAACATTCTGGATACTGAAGAGGAGAGGAAAGTCGAACTGACCGTCGAGGAGATCGGGTCCGATGAACCGACTGATGGTGCCGCGGTCGGAGATCGTCTCCCCCACCTGAAAGTAACGCCGTCCGGTTTGCCGGGTCCGCTCGGTCAGCCTCTCGGTTAGACGTATCCAAAACTCTTCGGGTATATGCTTCACGGCGTCATGTCTGAATCCGTCGGCGCCAGTCTCATCAAGCCAGTACAGGGCATTGTCTGTCATGAGTTCGATCAGATCCTCATTATCAGTATAGTCGAACGTCGGAAGAAATTCATCGAACCATGTCGTGAAGGGATGTTCGTCGAACTTGCGAATATTCAGTTCACCTTCCTCCAGTTCAAGGTCCGTCGCCCATTCAGGATGCTGACGATAGAGTGGGTGGTCTTCATGAACGTGATTCGCAACATAATCGAGAATCACGGCAATACCTCGACGATGGGCTTCCTCGACAACCGCACGAAGCTCTTCAATGGTGCCAAATGCCGGGTTCGTATCCGTAAGAGAAACAGGCCAGTATCCGTGGTAGGATGTAAAGAGCCTGTGTGGCGGAACAGCATCACGCTCGATATTCATGGTGTTTCGGTTGACGGGTGATATCCAAAGAGTCGTGACGCCGAGCTCGTCAAAGTAGCCGTCTTTCAGAGCATGATAAAGACCTGCGAAATCGCCGCCTTTGTAGTTCGCGAGATGATGCAGATCCTCATGGAAAAGAGCGGGATCATTGTTTTGGTCACCGTTGCGAAAACGATCCGTCACGGCATAGTAAAGCACTTCGTCCCGAGGGGAGCGCCCGGCGTCGCGCGCTGATACACGAGTTTGAAAAGTACCGTGAACTCCTTCAGCGTCAAGAGCTGAAACAACGAGGTTGTTTTCCGGCAGCACAGCCTCGGAATCGGGCTGATAAATCAGGAGCTTTCTTTCCTCTTCGTATCTCCATTCAGTGGGCATGAGAGTCATGTTGTTCCAGAAGACCTGAATGGAGTGTTCATGGACAGGTGTATTTCCAGGCGAATGAATGATCACTCCACCGAGGGAATCAGGGGCAACAAATCCAGTGGAAAGAGGAAGGAAGTCGAGGTGTGGATTCGAAGAACCGGATACCTCAAGTATGGAGTTTCCGAATCCGGAGGCATCGATACGAGGATTGGACGGATCGGCGATCCACTCGCCATCGACGACAAACTTGTAGTTCCAGACTCCTGCATCAATGCCCATCTCGGCTCGAAAGCCGTCAGCTGTGCGTTGCATCGGATGGCTTTGCGAGTTCCAGCCATTGAATTCACCCGCCACGCAAACCTTTGATGGATTTTCTTCCGCGGCAGGAACATACAAAAAGGAGACGATCGTTTTGGGTGTCACAGTAACGGGAAATCCAACCGTTGTATTCTCATTTTCAACGGTTACGAGGTCCACCTCAACAATACAAATCCCATCAGCTTCCTCCATGCCGGACAGGGTGATTGAACTCTTGTTCAAAACTGTACTTACGATTCCCTCCGGCTGCACTCGAATCGCATCGATGCGGCTCAAAGCAGGAAGAACGGTGTGCGCCAGATCCACTTCGACCGACTCTCCGGGAACGAGTTCGATGGGTGACAACGGCCACGGAGTTCCGGACTGAACCCATAGTGGAGGTGCGGCTTCCAATTCAGCGATAACGGGAGCGGAGGCGCACCCGGACAGCAGAAAGACCAAAGCAATGACAGAGGGAGCGAATCGCATGGAGATTCTCCGGCGAATAGTAAGCTGAATTGAGAAGACAGGAAAAAAACCGAGGGGACAAAGCCACTCCTTCACTCTGTGGAGCCTGCTAATAAAATATTTGGACCGATTTTATCAAATCGGCGCGCACACCATCTCCAATTCATCGATGCAGGTTGCCATCGCACGGGCTTCCTTCCATGCATACCGCTTGTGAGCAGCCCGAAATTGCCGCTTTTTCCTGCAGAAACCCAATAAAGCGAGTTTTCCAAGTGATCATTGGTAATCCCCGTGCTCGAATCCCCTTACCCGGATGCTTGTTGCAGTTGCTTTTATGTGTCTGTCTCGCCAATCCTGCCTACGCTGGACCGGTACCCGGTGTTGAAACGTTCGACAAGCGCCCCGTCGAGTTTCCAACGCCGGATAGTCTTGAAACCTGGGACATTGGAAACGACGAGTATCTTGTAACGTTCTCCTGGGCACCAACCTCTGCAGTGGACCGCCCAGCGGTTGCTGGTACCTTTAATAGCTGGAGCAGGGTTGATTTGCCGATGGAGG
>JANQSL010000099.1 GCA_028284075.1 Candidatus Sumerlaeia bacterium
CGACCGACACAACTGGGCCGCCGCCCGCAGGATGCGGGGCGCTACCTTTCGGCGGATGAGGCAAAGATTTATGAGCTGATCTGGAAGCGCACGGTGGCGAGCCAGATGCCGGACGCGGATGTTCTTCGCACAACGATCGAGATCAGCGCGGACTCACGGCAGGGCGCGGCGGTCTTTTCCGTCAGCGGGAAGAAGATTCTGTTCCCCGGCTATTTGCGGGCGTACGTTGAAGGCAGTGACGACCCGGCGGCGGAGCTGGGTGACAAAGAAACAATTCTGCCGGACCTTAAGGAGGGTCAGAAGATCGGGCGCGAGGCAGGCCCGGCAAGCTTCAGGAAGGTGGAGCCGAATCAGCATGTCACGACTCCGCCGGCACGATTCACGGAAGCGGCGCTGGTGAAGAAGCTGGAAGAGGAAGGCGTCGGCCGCCCCTCCACCTATGCCTCCATCATCACAACGATTCAGAATCGCGGATACGTGCTCCGTCAGCGTGGATCCAACGCGCTTGTGCCCACGTTCACGGCCATGGCGGTGACTAACCTGATGAGGCGGCATTTTGCCGACTATGTGGATCTGAAGTTTACGGCGCGCATGGAAGAGGAGCTGGACGAGATTGCCGACGGAAGCCGGGAATGGGTGGACCATGTGCGGCAGTTTTATTTTGGAGCCAACGGTGTGGCGGCTCAGGGGGAAAAGGGACTGGCAAGCCGCATCGAGCATGAAGTGGAGCGGATCGGTTTTCCCGATATGCCTGTCGGCAAAGACCCCGGAACGAACGAACCCATTGTCCTGCGGATCGGACGCTATGGTCCGTATCTGGTGCGGGGTGAGGGTGGTGACGGCAACCGCGCCAACGTGCCACCGGAGATCGCTCCGGCGGATTTGACGGTGGAGCAGGCCTCCACAATGATTCAGAGAAAAGCGGAGGGGCCGCTCGAAGTGGGTACCGATCCGAAGTCGGGCCTGACGGTCTATGCCGCGCGGGGACGGTTCGGTCCGTACGTCCAGCTGGGCGAGGCTGATGACTCCGGGGAAAAGCCAAGAAGGGCCTCTCTGCCCAAAGGCATGTCTGAGGAAGAGGTGGACCTGGCAACGGCGCTCAAGCTGTTATCGCTTCCCCGGGAGCTGGGAAAGCACCCCGAGTCGGGAGAGCCCGTGCTGGCCAATATCGGCCGCTACGGGCCTTACGTTCAGGTGGAACGCGAGTTTCGCTCTATCAAAGAACCGGACGATCCCTACACAATTTCACTGGAGAGGGCTCTGGAACTGCTTTCTCAGCCCAAGCAGGGCCGCCGGGCCGCCGCAAAGAAGACCGTGCTCAAGGAACTTGGAGAGTCGGAGGGCAAGACTATCCAGGTGCTGGATGGGCGCTACGGCCCCTATGTCAGCGACGGAAAGACGAACGCCACCCTGCCAAAGGATACGGCACCGGAGGACGTGACGCTGGAACAGGGGCTGGAGCTTCTTGCAGCAAAGGCGAAGACCGGCGGACGAAAGAAGGCGGCAAAAAAGGCCGCGAAGAAGAAGTCGGTAAAAAAAGCGGCAAAGAAGACTTCCAGGAGCAAGAAAACGCTGGACCAGTAGGCCAACCTTAGCGACATTTTCGCACGTAGGGTTCGCATTTGGGGTGAGGGGTTCCGATTTCATAGCTATTCAGGGGCAGTTTGACTGAGTCCGTCGGACGGGTTTGGTCACGGTTACCAGGCTCGATTTGGTAATCCAGCTCACAGTTTCAGCCGAAGTCGCTCTCGCCATCACGGCATTCCTTACAATTACATTAGTTGTGTTTTACATTTCTCAACATGAGGAGGTTTCTTGAATGAAACTCAGAAAAGTTTTTGCTGTGGCGGCGCTCGCGTCGCTGGGATCTGTTGCGATGGCTCAGGTGACACTCTTCGAAGACGACTTCGAAGCCTACACCGCACCGGCTGAACTGAACACGGTCGGTGACTGGGACGTGCCGTCGGGAACATGGGCCATTTCGTCAGCTCAGAACAACACCGGAGGAGGAAGCAAGTCGCTGTTCGAAGCGAAGGGTGATTCCGCAACCCAGGTCATTGCCAGCTTTACCTCGCAGGCAGTTGGAGCGGGAGACACGTTGGAAGTCACTTACTACACTTACGGTGAAAACCTTGGTGCCAACGTTTTCCGCAGCGGCTTTACTCTCGCCGCCTTTGATGGCGGTTCATGGGGCTCCGGCGGCCTTGAGGAGCTCATTGCGTTTGGATGGTATCACAGCGAATCCCTCACAAACTTTGGCGCTCGCGTTTTCGGCGGAGCAGGCTGGGCTGACGCCGGAGCGGGGCAGGCTTTCGCCCTCGATGGGTGGCAAAAACTGGTTATCACCTGCACCGATGGCACGGACTTCTCGTTCGAGGCCAATGACAGCGGAGCTCCCTATTCGGACAACACGACGAGCGTGACACCCACACTGGGATTCAACGGCCTTCGCCTTGGCAGCTACATCGGTAGTGGCACGGCCAACGATCTTGATATCTACTACGACGATCTCTCGGTCGTTTTTACCGGAGCATCCAGCATCGACAACTGGCACATGTACTAAGGTTCAGGTTCCATCTTGAAAGTTTAAAGCGGGCGCTGATTTAACAGCGTCCGTTTTTCATTTTATCTTTTTCCACAGACTGGTTTACCGGCATGAAGTTTTGTCCAACTGTTGTGCGATGCGCGTCTGTTCTTTTTCTCGTGTCCGGTCTGTCAGCAAAGGCCCCTGTCATTGCTGCAGTCGAAGCTCCCGATCCCGTTGAATTCTCAAAAGAGGAACTGATCAAACTCTATCCGCGGCTGGTTGTCTCACCTGTTCCGATTCCCGATCACTGTCTCCCCGAATCCACGCCCACGCCCGAGCAGAGTTCGGTCAATGCCATGAGTGTGGAGCGTTTTCTGGCAGAGAAGGCCAGAGCAGCCGGGTTACAAAACAATCCACGGATTCAGGAAACTGTCCGGAAGGTATCCGATCAGGCCGTTACCCTTTTCCTGAGGTATAGTGTCGAGGCGGGGATTGAAATCACGGAGGAGGAAATCAGGGCTTTCCACGCAGACCATTCCGTTGAATTCGAATCACCGGAGCTGATCAGGGCGGACTACTTCTTTGCCGAGGTGACAGATCCGTCGGAAGATTTAAAAAAACGAAAACTCCTGGAGAGAACTCTCGCGGATGCCGGGGCGGGGCGGAGCATAAGGGAATTGAAGGCGACTGCCGAAACAAAGGGCCTGATTGTTTCAAAGCGGCCTGTTGCCGTTGTGCGAGGCAGGTTTTCCCCGACAATTGAGGACACACTGTTTTCCGCCGGCCGCATTGGCTTCACCGACATTATCAGAACACAACACGGGTGGCATCTTTTTCATATTGAAAGCCACCGCCCTCGCGGGCGGACTTCTCTGGATGAAGCAAGAAACACTATTCACAAACGAATTCTGGGGAAACGCAGCGAAACAAGGCGCGAGGAAATACTGCTGTGTCTTCGTAAACGCTATCCGCTGGATATCAAAGAAACGGACTCCTCCGGGGTTCTTCGCGGTGCGGTGGCGGGAAGAACCATTGCAATCGATGCTGCAACGGACGGCGCTCATACCGAGCTGAACCAAAGAGCGGACTCCATTCGTCTGATTGCCTGGGCGCTTGCATGTTATGGAGACGGCCAGCCGGACCTGGCGGCCCTGCGGGAACTTCTCGTCAATAATACTTTGGCGAGTGCATTTCTCGAGTCAATTCGCGACCGGATTTCCATCACAGACGATGAGCTCAGAAAAGAATACTCAGCCAATGCCGCCATGTATGTGCGCCCTGAGGAAAAGCATGTCTGGGAGCTCCTGGTTCCGATACCGAAGGCCGGGCCGGACGAGAGCTTCCGCGAGGTTTACCATGCCCGGCGCGATCTCAGAGATGAGGTGGGAAAACTCAGAGAAACCGTTGTGAGTTCAGCTCAGCCACTGAACGCCCTGCAGGGCCTGAAACTCCGGAGCTCCTCCTGGCGCGTCGAGAATCGGGGCATGGACAGGATGGGACCACGAGGCCGGGTTTTGGACATGGCGACGCAGTCACTGGTGACAAATGGTGTTTCAGAGGTTGTGGAGTCTGGTTCGCACTATCACTTTTTTGTGGTAACCGAGGTCAGACCGGCCATTCCGCTTTCTTTCGATGAGTCTCTCGACCGTGCCACACAGACTGTTCGCATCCGAAAATGGCTCGAGGAGACGGAGGCCGAAATCTGTACCACCCTCGAAGCAGTTCAGGCCGCCTCCACCCTCGGGCACCCGGGAGCGTGGATCCAGCCGGAAGCCGCAGGGAATAAATGATGAATCATACACCATTCCTGCAGCTCAATGAAGCGAGTGCCGATATGCCGGCAACTGCATGAGCGATGAAGTGGCAAAACCGGCGAACGAGAGAGGGGAGCCAAAAAGGGGGGCGAATAAAACGGCCAAAAAAGCAGCAGAGAATGTGCACAAAAAGGAACTAGTTGCACGAAACTAGGGCAAAGCACTTCGGAGGCATAGCCGAACTTGCTGATTGAGTTATAAATCGCTCTAAAAAGGGGACTTCGCCACCAAAAAAGCGACATTTGTAAGTTTTTTTAGCATCAAGAGAAACAATTCCGTAACACACATTACAAAAAAGAGGCGTATGGACCGAGATCGGGCTTGCGGAGGGAGCTCTTTTTTTGTATGTTTTTCCTCGCTTTCCCACTCTTCTCTTGAAGGAGGTTTCACAATGAAACCAAAGAATCTTCTGGCCGTGGCAGCGTTTGTATCGCTGGGTTCGGCGGCGCTGGCTCAGGTGGTATTTACTGATGTCCTCGATGTTGTGACGGCGGATCTTGGCGCGAGCTGCTTTGCGTCAGACTACAGCCCCAACGAAGACATCTATCTCGTTTCCGCCGGTGGTTCCACAGTGAACATCTACAATGGCACGACGGGCGCGGATACGGCCACCGATGTCGATATTTCCGGTCTTGATCCGGCTGGTCTGGGTGTTTTCGGCATCGCGTGCGCTGATGACGGACGCATCTTCATGTTCAACAATGAAGAGGCCACGGCTGGTGCGACGCCGAAATGGTGGCTCTTCACCAATTCGTCAGATACAACTCCGACGGAAGCTGTGGCGTCCGGCGCTGATTTCGCACGCTTCGGCCATGTTGAGGGTGCCGGCACCAACACCATCCTCATCGCAACCGGCGGCCCCTCGGACGGCCCCGCAAACATCTATACCACAGCCGACGCAGCCACCTGGACTCTGGCGGACGCCGCCGCTGTTCAGGCCAAGTCCGGCCTCGCCGTCAATTCCACGGTGACCACAACGTGGGCGGTTGGTGACACGGGCGCCAACAACGTTCAAAAGTTCAACGGGACCATTGGCGGCACATGGACGGAAGACACAAGCCCCTGGCCTTCCACGACGGACCTGGACGGCAGCGGACCTCTTGTCTATGACAATGCCAACAACGTGCTGTTTGGTGTTCTCATGGGCGGCGGCCCCGGTTCCGTTATCGCCATTGATGCCGACGATGCCACAAACCTTGGCAGCGACGCACTGACCAACAATCCCAGCACGGTTACCGGCTACCACGGCGACCACGTCGTCAGCACCTCTGGATCGGGAACGCTGTGGGCATCCGCCCGCGGTGCAACGGCCAGCACAGCCGTGCTCTACAAGTGGACCTTCACCGTCGCGGGTTCGAACGTGGACGACTGGTCCGCCTACTAATCCGCAGCACCTTTGATCGTTGATCCACACGCGCGCCGGAGTTGAACTCCGGCGCGCTTCCTTTTGTCCAACAACAAGTGAAACACACACCGGAAACCGCCATGTCTCGATTTATCTCCACACTTCTTGTCGTCACCCTCGCCTGCCTGGCGCCGTCCCATGCACCGGCACTCGATCTCGCAAAGGCTGATGGGCAAACCATCATCTTCGATCACCTGGACTTCCTGATCAACATAAGAGAATCTCCCCTTCTCGACCTTCGACTGACTGAGGCGTCCTTCGATCAGGAAGAACTGCCGTTTGACAGGACCGCCCGCGACTTGATCGCCGACCACGTTGCACTCACCCGGATTGCGGAAAAACACGCTGTGGAAATCGATACCACTTCTGAGATTCGCATGCATGCCCTGGTGGAAATCGCTTCCTGGGTCTCATCACAGCTTCGTTCATCTCCGCCGGGCCTGGAACCAGTGACCGATGAGGAAATCGAGCGTTTTTACGAGGAAACCAGGGAGAGCCACCACACCATCCCCGAGCAGGTTCATGCCGCTCTCATCTACCGCCCCTCCACGGAGGATGCCGCCCACAACGACGAACAAAGGCAGCTACTGCTCGACCTCCGTGCGAAACCGGATGTTGTCGAGAACTTCGCCAGGTATGCACGCGAGTATTCACTTTCTCCAAGTGCGGAGCAGGGCGGCGAATTGGGTTGGGTTACTCGGGGACGCATCAATCCGCGTCTTGAAACCGCGGCATTCAACCTCACCCCTCCGGATGTCAGTGGCATCGAGGAAACAGACAAGGGTTACTTCCTCGTGAAAGTGAGCGACTATCAAACCACTCAGACGCTCTCCTTGAGTGAGACGAGGCCAAAACTGAGGTCCATTCTCGAGCGCATGAAGAGTCAGGAGGCATGGGACGCCTGGCTGGGACAGCTCGCTCAAGAGCACAACTTCAAGACCTGGCGCGGTGCCGATCCTCCGAAGCCGGACGAGGTTGTGGTTGAATACGGCGACACGTCGCTGACCGCGTCAGACATTGAGGCTGCGTGGCCTGAAATGACGGGAGCGCCGAACGGGAGTGCCTACACGAAACGGCTCGATGGCCTTGTGATTCCCCTTCTTGTGCACCACGACTTCCTGAACAACACGGAGCGCAACAAGCTCATCCCGGCCTGGAAGTATGAAATCTACAGTGCCGAACAACGCGGTATCGCCTGGCTGTGGTACGATTTCTATCGGAACGCGGACGACCTGGAGGCACAGGCACGAAAATACTATGTTGATCATCCGGGTATCTATCACACCCCTGTTCCGGTCGATCTCGATGTGCTGGAGTTTGTTGTACCGGATCTGACGGAGAGAAACCTCAAACTCGTCGAAGCTGAGCGAGGACGACGTCTCATCAATACTCTTCATGACACGGCCGTTCACGATTCCTGGGAAAAGGCAGTCGCTGCAGGCGAACGTTCCGAGCATGTTGCCCACTCCGGAACCGGCCTGATTCATGAATACCCCGGGGGATGGACGACCAGGAAGCTGTTTGTCGAACTGACATCCGGCTTTATCTCAAAGCCTTTTGCAACGCCGAACGGGTACGCGTTCTTTCGCGTCGCGGAGATTGGTGAATATACGGTCCTTCCCTACGAGGAGATCGCTGACAAACCGCTGCGGGTTGTGACATGGCTCGGTTTTAAGGAGCATCGCGAGGAACTGACGAGCAGGCTGCTTGAAGAGAGTCCGGTGACGTTTTACTTTGGTGAATCTGAAGACTAGGGACTGGCACTTCTGTTGCCTCAGGAAGACGACATCCCTGAGAGGTTACATCAATGTCGTCTCCTGTTATCGTCTGGTTCCGCCGTGACTTCCGCCTGGCTGATAATCCGGCACTGTGGGAAGCAGTGAAGCCGGGAGTGCCGGTGGTCCCCGTCTACATTCATGCACCGGAGGAGGAATCGCCCTGGCAGCCCGGAGAGGCTTCGCTGTGGTGGCTTCATCACTCACTGACGGATTTTGCGAAGAGGCTGCGCAATCGCGGATCGCAATTGATCATCCGCAGCGGTGAGACACTCAGGGAACTCCGTGCTCTTGTCTCTGAAACCGGTGCCGCCGCGGTGTACTGGAACCGGCTTTACGATCCTGCAACGATCGAGAGGGACAAATCGGTAAAGGCGGCATTGAAGGAAGCCAATGTGGAGGTCAGGTCTTTCAATGGCGCTTTGTTGTTTGAACCATGGACGGTTGAAAACAAAAGCGGACAACCTTTCCAGGTCTTCACGCCGTTTTGGAAGCACTGTACACGGGAATTCGAGCCGCCCGATCCGCTGCCGGCACGGCGCGGAATATCCACACCGGATTCATGGCCTGCAACAAGAGGGGTGAAGGATCTCGATTTGCTGCCAAAGATACCGTGGGACAGCGAGTTCCACAGTGTGTGGTCTCCCGGGGAAGAAGGTGCTCGAAACAACATCAAGTCATTCCTGAAAAACACCGTCAGCCGCTACAGCGATGACCGCAACCGGCCTGATCTGACCGGAACATCGCGCCTTTCGCCACACTTGCACTTTGGAGAAATCACGCCGCGCCAGGTGTGGCATGAAATCAGAAAGCATGAGGAAAAAACGGGGTCAAAGAGTGGAACCGGGAAATACCTGGCGGAAATCGGCTGGCGTGAGTTTGCACATCATCTTGTTTATCACTTCCCTCACACGACCACCAGACCGTTGCGCGCAGACTTTGAGGAATTCCCATGGCGAGAGAGTGAGAGTTTTCTGCACGTCTGGCAAAGGGGAATGACCGGTTATCCCATCGTCGATGCGGGAATGCGCGAGCTGTGGACGACGGGATGGATGCACAACCGGGTGCGCATGATCGTGGCATCGTTTCTCGTCAAGCACTTGCGGCTGCACTGGACTCACGGGACACGATGGTTCTGGGACACGCTGGTGGATGCGGATCTGGCGAGCAATACCATGGGCTGGCAATGGTCGGCCGGTTGTGGAGCCGACGCGGCACCGTATTTCCGTATCTTTAACCCGATGCTGCAGGGGGCAAAGTTTGATCCAAAGGGTGAGTATGTCCGCAAATGGGTGCCGGAAATTCAACGGCTTCCGGTCAAACACCTTAACGCTCCGTGGGAAACGCCGGCGGCTGTTCTCAACGAGGCCGGTGTCAGACTCGGCGAAACCTATCCGAAGCCGTTGGTGGATCACAAGACTGCACGAGAAGAGGCGCTTGCAGCGTTTGCAACAATCAGGAAGAAGTAACGGATTTCTCCGCCGCCGCTTCCTCCGTCTCGCTGACGGACACGTGAATGCGTCCCGCATAATAAAGACCGATGACCGTAGGCATAATCCACTGCACGAAATGAACAACAAGTGTCAGACTGAGAGCCAGGCTGTATCCCTCCGGCGTGTTGCTGACGATTCCACACAACACCAGCGCCATCCATCCCCCAACCTCATAAAGTCCCCAATAGCCTGGCACCGATGGCAGAGCGACAAGCATGGCGGTCACAACAAGGAAAACGAATGACTGTGCGACGGTTAGTTGAGCGCCCGGCACGCCAAAACTCATGACCTGAAATGAAGCGGCATTCAACCACCAGATACCAACCGTATGAAACAGAATCCAAAAGAGCAGCTTTGGATTCCGCAGTGCAAGGAAGCCCTCGGCGGCGGACAGGAAGAGAGCGTTGATCTTGTTCTTGATGGTGCTCGGAATAATGGGGAGTGCGTTAATGATTCGAAGCACAAGCTTCTGAAAACGCTGAGACAACATCATAACGGAACCGGCAAAAAGAACGGCGACAAGATATCCGGTCTTTCGGGCGAGTTGAGTCAGTGTTTCCGGTGTGATCCTGATCTCGCCGAGGTTGTATTCAAAGTCACCCTTGAATTCAAAGAAGAAAGGAAGGAATGCAAACAAACCGACAAGCATGAGAGCATCGAGAATACGTTCCACAACAACGGAGGAAAGTCCCGTCCCATAGGGGACACCGCAGGACTTGCTGAGAGCGAGGGGGCGGGCAAACTCACCGGCACGGGCGGGCAGGATGGAGTTGAAGCCAAAACCCACCATCGTCGGACCGAAACACTGCCACGTCGTCAGTTCCTTCGATGGCGCCAGCAAAAGTTTCCATCGAATGGCGCGCCAGTAGAACACGAGCCACGTCATGATGGTGAAGGGAATCATCCAGAGCCAGTTGATGCTCTTGAAGGATTCGACGAGAGCCGCCAGATCGATGTTCCAAAACGCAAAGGCCAGGAAACCGAGGCTGACCAGTGCGGCAATGCCTGTGGTGATTTTCTTTTTTGTGCTCATGAATCAGAAAAAGGCAAAGGGCCGCGCAAGATGGAGGTACAGGCTGAAGGGAATGGCAGCGAAAAGCAGTGAATCGAGACGATCAAGTGCTCCGCCATGGGACGCGAGCAGTGTTCCACTGTCTTTAACGTTGGCGGCACGCTTGATCAGTGACTCGGCGAGATCGCCCGCCTGAACAAACAAACCTGTGACCAGGCAAAGGACAACGAGCTCAACAGCTGAAACGGATCCGAACACGGAGGGGAAGAAAGTGAGAAGAATCGGTGCGGGAAGCATCGATCCAGCCAATCCGCCAAGACATCCTTCCAGTGTTTTTCCGGGACTGAGCCGAGGAAAAACCTTTTTCGTGCCGAACGCTTTTCCAATGAAGTATGCAATGCTGTCGTTCGCCCAGACCACCAGCAGCAACATCAAAAGCCAAAGGCGCGATTCCGCACTGGAGTGGAACATGTCGACGAGAAGTGCGATGGGAATTCCGATGTAAGCAGTTGCTCCAACGGTTGCGGCCACATCGATCCATGCGTGACTGATGTCATTGTGGGTCATACGCCACAGAAACGCGGCACAGGCGCTCAGCCCGATCAGGTGACCAATCAAATCGACGCGGCCGGAGATTGCGGCAACGGCCAGCAGCAGAACGGTCGTACCGGCAACCCGCCGCGCGATGAATGCGGCGCGGGGCCGGAACATCATTGCCAGTTCATTAACCGATACAAGGCCAAGCACGATCAGAAAGCCCACTGAGAGAAGCATCATGGGCCGGAAGAAAAATCCCGGCAGAATAATGGCCATGAGAAAGGCGGCGACAATGATGCGTTGCTTCATGAAGGCTCCGAATCCCAGAGCGAAGGAGCGTCAGCGGGTCCTGTAACCAGTGCAAGAGCGGAGTGCGGCGTCAGGGGTTCCGCAACCGGCGGAGTACCACCAAAGGAACACCGGATGGAGTGTTCTGACGGATTTCGTGGATCCCGGCCTGCTCAACATCGGTCATTCGTCCCGCCCGCGTGCGGCTTGCAACGATGGCGGACACCCGAACACCACGAGACCGGAGGCATTCGAACGCCATCAGCGTCTGGCTGACAGTTCCAAGTTCCGTCCGCGTGGCGAGCACACAGGGAATATCCAGGCTTGCTGTCAAATCGGCGACGGACACTCCCCCGCCCAGGGGCACCAGCGGACCGCCAACTCCCTCGATCAGCAAACGAACCCCTTCGTGTTCACAATCGGTGGCAAGTTCGTGAAGAGTTCGTCGCAGAGTTTTCACGGAAAAACGCCGCTTCTCCCGACGCGCGGCACTCAGAGGACTCATTGGCGCCTTCAGGGAAACCATCGCTTCTCCTGGTCGAATGCCATGCCGAAGCAAGAGGTCGTCACAGTCTCCGCCGGTCGCTTCACGGAGCAACGGCGCATCGCCTCCCGACCAGCCGGTGCGAGTCTTTCGGCAACCTGCAGCGACGGGCTTCACCGCGCAGACCCGGTCGCCATTGGCGCGCAGGGCGCGAATCAGTGCACGGGACACGACTGTCTTTCCCACATCCGTATCCGTTGCAGTTACAAAGAACGCGGAACAGTTCAAAGTTTGTGAAAGAATTCCCAAACCCGCAACGGGTTTTGCCGCATTGATACTCATGGCATTACGCTCCGTCGGCGACCTGAAGAGAGATTCGGCTTGCTGGAAAACAAGACCGCGCTTACCAATGGTAATCGTGTGGATTTTTTTTGGGAAAGGAGCCCCCCATGAGTACGGTTCGCGATATTCTCAACAGACATGCCGATCGCGATGTGGCGTCCGTCAGTCACAGCGACACTGTTCTCGACGCTGCACGAGTCATGAATGAGCGACGCATCGGATCTCTTGTGGTGCTGAACGGTGATCATGTTGTCGGGATTTTCACGGAGAGAGATGTCCTTACCCGGGTTGTTGCGGAACTGCGCGATCCGCAAACAACGAAAGTCGGTGACGTCATGACGTCTCCCTGTCTGGTCTGCAAACCGGAGGACTCCCTCCTCGACTGCCAGACGGTCATGACGCAGCAGCGCATTCGCCATCTTCCCGTTGTTGAGGATGGAAGTCTTCTGGGTATTCTGACGCAGGGCGACATCATGGCTGACACATCACGGGAAAGTCAGGTCGAAATCAGAATGCTTCAGGACTACCTCTACGGGCCGAATGCCAATATACCGGGCTGAGTCATCAATCAGGAAAGAGGTGCTTCGTCAACCAGCCGTGCATGTGAACGTCTCCTTCAACAACATTCACGCCGGAATGGTGAAGGCGCAGCGCCTGGTCCATCCGGGAAATCGGATCGGGATGAACAATGGACGATAACGGTTCCTTCCCCGATCCGATCAGCAGCGGTGCGACAAAGACCTCGATGCGGTCAACCATACCCGCCGCCAGGAACGAGCCGGCAAGCCGGCGCCCGCCTTCCACGAGGAGGGATTGAATTCCTTCGGCGTGAAGGACCGTCATCAATGCGGGGATTGAAACCCGGCCCTGTTCATCCTGTTCGATGCGCAACACAGTCGCCCCCGCATCAGTGAGTTTTTTTTTCTTTTCGAGCGACGCTTTCTCCGTACAACAGATGACTGCCGTTGCAGGGTCGGTTTCCACCAAAGGGTGGGTGGGCGCGATACGAAGCGTCGAATCGAGCACAATCCGCCGCAGCGGTGGCCCCGGTGAAATTTCCGCTTCCCGTATTGTCAATCTGGCCTGATCCTGTACAGCCGTTTCAATACCAACCAGAACACCGTCGGATGCCGCACGAAGCTCATGAACAACACGACGCGACGAGGGATTACTGATCCAGCCGGAGTCGCCGCTCGCACAGGACGTGCAACCATCGGCGCTTATGGCCCATTTCAAGGTGATCAGAGGGCGGCACAGCATGTGGTACGTATTGAAGCCCGGGTTGAGCAGGAGCGCCTCCCTCTTGCAAGTCCCCGTGTCGACAGTCACACCGGCCTCACGCAGACGCTCGATACCACCTCTCGCTTCAGGATTCGGATCGCGTTGCGCAACAACAACCCGCGCTACCTCCGCATCGATCACGGCATCCGCACACGGCGGCGTCCGGCCGTGATGCGCGCAGGGCTCCAGGGTGACATACATCGTGGAGCCGCGTGAATCATTCGTGCAGGAAGCAAGAGCTTCGCGTTCAGCATGAGGCTGACCCGCCCGTGCATGGAAGCCTTCACCAATCACCCGGCCGTCGCGGACAATGACACAGCCAACGAGAGGATTGGGTCGTGTGCATCCCTCGGCCCGCCGCGCCAGTTCGAGGGCGCGCAGCATGTGTTTTGAGTCAGTGCTGTGGAGGGTTGTCACATCCCGTGGGCAAGGCGCTCGGCGAGTTCACGTGGGAGACCGGCTTCGATGATGGCCTGTTGGGCAGCCTGGATGTCATACTTCAGACGTTTGATTTCCAGACGGTTTTGCTCAAGGTCGCAGATAACGTAGCATGCGTCGGGATTATGGTCGCGGGGCTGACCAACCGATCCGACGTTCACAAGATAGCGGCGGTTCGGACGAAGATCGATTTCCGGCTTCGAAGGACAGGCCAGATTTCCCGACTCATTTTCGATGATGAAGGGCTGGTGGCTGTGTCCGATGAAGCAAATCTGCTCGGTGTAGTAGTTGAAGTTCGTTCGGGCCTCGCCCATTGTCAGAATATAGTTCCACTCACCGGGATCCTTTGGCGATGCGTGGACGTAGAAGAGGTTGTTGGCCTCGTCCTTGATTGTCAGGGGCATGTTGCGGAGGAAGGTGATGTTGTCTTCCGTGAGGACTTCCTTCGTCCAGATAACGGCCGCCTTGGCGATATCGTTGAAATTGGTGATATCGGTCAGCAGGAGGCATGCGTGGTCATGGTTGCCGGCGATAACGGGGATCTGGCGGTCGCGGATCGTGTTCACGCACTCATTCGGACGGGCACCGTATCCGACAACGTCTCCACAGCAAACGAGCATGTCCACGTTCTCGCCATCGAGAGCTTCGAGAACGGCCTGCAGAGCGTGGTAATTCCCGTGAATATCCGAGAAGATTCCGATACGCTTCGCAGTGGATGTCAGCGTGCTACTTTGGTTCTGATTCCCAGTCATATTCCATACCGGTGAGTTCCTTGAGTTTCCGAGCGGCTTCCCGTCGCACCACCTTGCTTCTGTTGCGCAAAGCGCGACTCCAGATTCGCACCTGCTCGGGGTCAACACCTTCCGGGACCTTGATCTCCTCTTCACCGGAGGGCGAATGCACTCCCTCCTCCGAGTCGGTCACAGGCCCGCCAAACAATCCCTGTTCTTCCTGGTCGTCGATAACAACGACATCATCCTGCTCTCCAAGGCGCGGATCGTCAAGAAGCTCGCCACCGTCAGGTGCTTCAACGGCGTTGCCCGCTTCCACATCTTCCGCGGCGGAATCCACCATCGCACCTGGCTTCGATTCCCAGCCCCCACCTTCCGCCAGCAGCTTCTCCGCTTCCATTTCTTCAAACTCAGCGCGCCGCGCCATTTCCGGATCCACATCGAACATCGCGGAATCTTCCGATTCCAGAGCCTCCAGTTCCTCGTCGGTCATGGGAGCAAACTCGTCGTCCCCAACATCGAAGGAATCATCGGGAGAATCCGGCAGATCCTCTGGCGAGAGACCGCCGGAGGGCGGAATCGCGCTCTCGTCCGAGCCTGTCTGACCCTCGGCAAACTCCGTATCAAAACGGATGTTCTCCGAATCCATGGTGGCCTGTTCCGCAAAGGAGCCTGCGGGACCCATTTTGAAGATAAGAACTGTGGTACCGAAGATAATCTCGTCCTCTTCGGTCAAATAGACTTCACTCACGGCCTCGCTGTTCACTGTCGTACCGCGCCAGGATCCCAGATCCTTGAGACGAAAGCGATTCTCGTCGCAGTAGATGGCTGCGTGGCGCTTTGAAACATGCCAGTCGTAAAGACGAATGTCGTTCTCGTTGGAGCGGCCAATGGTGACTTCCGGCTTGTCGATGTGGAAGACCGTGTTGGCCTGCTTGCCGCGGGTCACGATGAGGACGGCAACGTGCTCGTTTTCAAGAACGGACCCGGAAGGCGGCAAAACAGACGCCTGTTTGCCTTCGGAGCCTGCTTCACCGGAGGAAGACCCGCCTTCCGATTCCTTTTGATCACTCTCTTCGAGAAGAAAGTGGAGCTTGTGCTTGCCAATTGAAACCAGATCATCGTGGGCCAGCTCGGCCTTGGTCAGCTTTACCCCATTGACGAAACACCCGTTTGCCGAGTTGAGATCCGTCAGCACGTAGGTGCCGTTCTCAAAACGGATACGGGCGTGGTTTCGGGATACGGAGAGATTCTCGACGATGATATCGTTATCGCGAGCGCGGCCGATGGATACGACATCCCTCTCGATCTTAAAGCGCTGGACGACGTTGTCTCCAAGTTTGACGACGATGACGGCCATGCCTGTGCGGTTTCCTGAGAACTTTACGGACGGAGCTTCAGAGCTCCCCGGGCAGCGTTGTTACCGATTCGGAACAGAGTCCGAATGACGGCATTTCCGGGATTTTCCCGGCGGGAGCAAGCCATACGCTCTCTGGGTGCGCAACTGCTAACACCCGGCGTTATGCAGCGCCCTGCACGTCTGATTTGGTGGCAGTTGGCCCTCTTTTAGACAGTGCAGCGAATTGCTCCTTGAGGACCGGCCGGGACGCTAGCGGAGTTCAAATATCAACCACCCGGGAGGCCCGCTGTGGGTGTATCCATTTGCGTTGTCGATGCCTTTACGAACCGGCCTTTCGCCGGAAACCCCGCCGCTGTGTGTGTGCTGAACTCATGGCTCGAAGAAGACTGGCTGCAGGCTGTCGCCTCTGAAATGAACCTGTCGGAAACGGCTTACCTGGTTCCGCAGCCGGACAATCGGTGGTGTCTGCGCTGGTTCACGCCGGTCAAAGAGGTTTCATTATGTGGTCATGCAACACTGGCAGCGGCCCATCGGCTCTGGGAGTCGGAGCTGCTGCCGCCGGACAGGGAGGCGGTCTTTGAAACTGCCGGCGGGACGCTAACCTGCCGTCGCAATGGAGACTGGATTCACATGGACTTCCCCGCGATGGAGTCAAAGCCGACGCCACCGGAAGCAGGTCTTGAAAAAGCCCTTGGTGTCTCGCGAATCGTTAACCTTGAAGTAAACAGCCGCGACATCATCGCGGAGGTGGCTTCTGAAGTCGAGGTTCGGGCGGCGGTTCCCGACTTTCGATCTTTGAGCGGCGACTTCTCGCGCAGCGACTTTATTCTGACAGCGCGTGCGGATGACTCCGAATTCGATTTCGTTTCGCGGTTCTTCGCTCCCGCCGATGGAATTGACGAGGACCCGGTCACCGGCTCCGCACACTGCGGCCTGGCACCCTATTGGGCAAAGCGTCTGAACAAGCGGGACATGGTCGGGCATCAGGTATCAGCACGCGGAGGAAGAGTACACGTCAGCATGCAGGGAGAACGAGTGGAACTCGGCGGACAGGCAGTCACCGTCTGGGAGGGGGAACTTGGGGGCCGGACAGGTTAGGGCGGATTCGCAGCCATGCCCGGAGCGGCGGGGATCATGTCCATTGGCCGCGGCAGTTCGGGAAGCAAGAGGCTGGATCAAAAAAGCCACCCCCCGGCTGTCCGTTCCGGGGGGTGGCGTTTGGGTCTCTTCAGGGAGTTTGCGGGGCAGCGTTATTTCGCGTAATCCACCTGGCGAGTTTCACGCACCACCACCACTTTGATCTGACCGGGATACTGGAGTTCGTCCTCGATGCGTTTGGTCACGTTTCTGGCGAGCAGACTGCACTCGTTATCGTTGAGTTTTTCGGGCTCCACAACAACTCGTACTTCTCGTCCCGCCTGAATCGCGTATGCCTTGTCTACTCCATCGAAGGACTGTGCGATTGCCTCGAGATTTTCCAATCGCTTGATGTAGGTCTCGAGGGTTTCGCGCCGTGCCCCTGGTCTCGCCGCCGAAACCGAATCCGCCGTGATAACAACCATGGCAGTCAAGGTCCTTGGCTTGACTTCAAAGTGATGCGCCTCAATGGCGTGAATCACTTCCGGTTTCTCGCGGAATCGCTTCGCCAGCTCGGCTCCGATCGCGGCATGAGGGCCTTCCACTTCGTGGGTGACCGCTTTGCCGATATCATGGAGCAGCGTCGCACGTCTGGCGAGATCAGCATCGGCACCGAGTTCTGAAGCAATGATCTGTGCGACATGGGCGCACTCGACGCTATGCTTCAAAACGTTCTGGCCGTAGCTTGTCCGGTACTGCAAGCGCCCGAGAAGCATAACCAGCTCCGGGTGCAGATCATGGATGCTCAGTTCAACGCATGCCGCTTCACCCGCCTGCTTTGCCTGTTCGAGGACCATCTTCTCGGTTTTCGAGACAATTTCCTCGATACGGGTCGGATGAATGCGGCCGTCAGCGATGAGCTTTTCCAGAACCTGCCGGGCGATCTCCCGCCGCATCGGATCGAAACAGGAGAGAACGACCGCCTCCGGCGTATCATCGACGATGAAGTTGACGCCGGTAGCCTGCTCAAGCGCCCGGATATTGCGGCCTTCCCGGCCAATGATCCTGCCCTTCATTTCATCACTGGGCAGGTTCACGACGGAGACGGTGGTCTCCGTGACCTGATCTGTTGCGCATCGTTGAAGAGCCAGAGTGAGAATCTGTCGCGCCTTTTTGTCGGCGACTTCCTGGGTTTCCGTTTCGATCCTGCGAACAAGAGCAGCTGCGTCCTGGCGAACCTCCGCCTCCAGATTCTGCAGGAGCAGTTTGCGTCCTTCTTCGCGGGTCAGACCGGAAATCTCCTCGGTTCGGCGAATGAGTTCGTCGCGCAGTTGCGCCACTTTCTCATTGTTCGTCTCGAGTTTTTGCCGCTCGTCCTCGGTGGCTTTCAGCCTGTTATCAAGGTTTCGTTCCTTGTCACCGAGGGACTGCTCGCGGCGTCCCAGCAGATCCTCCTTCTTGTCGAGATTCTCTTCACGTTTCCGAAGCCGGTTTTCATCACGCTCAACGTCAGCTCTTCTCTTTTCGAGATCCGCCTCGAGCTTCCTGACGCGCTTTTCCGCCTTCTGCTGCGCTTCGATCTCAGCCTTTTCGAGGATCAGTTCCGCTTCCTTGCGACTTGTCGCGAGAAACCGGTCTGCTTCCTCCTGGGCCTTCCGGACAGTACCTTCGCTGCTTTTCCGCAAAACCACCCAAGACACCACGAATCCGGTGATCAGTCCGATCACCAATGTGATGTATTCCATGGGCTGGCTTTTCAGGCCTCCTTGTTACGTTAAGTTGTGTTGTATCGACACAGTTCGGTGATAAAACCGATCCGATTTCAGCTACAACCGGCGACAACTAACCCGGTTCTGACAGATGTCAACAGGGATTGGAACGGTCGGACTTAAACGGAAAGTGACGGCGGGAGGCCGGCTCCCGCCGTCAGAGTCAATGCAGTGTGCCGAAGACGGCAAACTGGAGGTTGTGATCAGGTAGGGAAAGGATTACTCGAGAGCCTGGACCTTGTCCGCCTGCATGCCTTTGGGGCCCTGAACGGCCTCATAGGTGACGCGCTGACCTTCCTTGAGACTACGAAAGCCGTTCATATCGATTGCCGTGTGGTGGACGAACAAATCGGCTCCTTCCTCGTCGGGGGCGATGAAGCCAAATCCCTTGGCGTCATTGAACCATTTCACTGTGCCTGTTGCCATATCAACGAACTCCCTTTCATGGGTCGAGAAATCAAGCACCCCCGAATTTGCCTGGCTTGATCCGGCCACTCTCGTTCTTCACGGCCCCTGGCGACGAAGGCTTACCGGCGAACGAACGGCATGCACGGCCGTCCTGCTGGCAGGTCAGCACCCATAGTCAGAGGGTCGGGAAGAACGCGATCTTGCAGAACAACAACCTTGCTTTTCGTGAATGCGCTACGATGCCAAGCGGCCGGGCGCTCGGGTGTCAAGACAGATAAGAATCGGATGCAGGATCAGCGGCGGACGGGTTCGACGCCTCCAAAGCGTCGCTCACGGTTCTGATAGGCCTCCAGAGCGTCCAAAAAATGGATCCGACGGAAGTCGGGCCAGAGAACAGGCAAATAAACAAACTCCGTATAGGCAATCTGCCAGAGGAGGAAGTTGCTCACCCGTTGCTCACCGCTGGTGCGCACAAGCAGTTCGGGTTCAGGCAGGCCGGGCTGATAGAGGGCCTGAGCAAAAGCATCAGTGGTCAGGTCCTCGGGTCGGATTTCACCCGATTGGGCGCGTTGCATCAGCGAACGGCACGCGTCGACGATTTCCTGTCGGCCTCCGTAACTGAGGGCCAGGTTCAAAACGAGGCCGTCGTTTCCCGCGGTCACGCTCATTGTATGCGACAGCTTGTTTCGAGCGGAGGCGGGTAATTCGTCCAGACGGCCGCTGGCGACCAGACGGACGTTGTTGTCCATCAACTCCGGGATTTCCTTGATCAGAAAACTCTCCAGGAGACTCATCAGCGCCGTGACTTCCCTCTTCGGCCGAGCCCAGTTCTCTGTGGAAAAAGCGTAGAGCGTGAGAGCCTGCAGCCGGAGCTGGGCGGCGGTTCTTGTGGCGGCCCGCACGCTCTCGGTACCGGCGCGATGGCCCTCGATGCGTTCACCAAAGCTCTTTTGCCGAGCCCAGCGCCCGTTACCGTCCATGATGATGGCAATATGGCGGGGAAGCGTATCGAGCTGCAGCCGGGAGAAAACGGACGCTTCCTCCGGCGAGACGGGTTCGAGAAGTTTTGGCTCGGCAGTCATACATGCGTGCTCACGGTACGATTCGCGGAGCGTCGGAGAGAGACGGGAGACTGTAAACCGGAAAGCGCGAACCGGGTTGCGCGAGTATTGGACACCGGGAAGGGAACAAAGATTCCGTGCCAGCTGTCAAAGCCGGAAAACCAGATACAGGGGAATCGGATGCTGAACTTTCGAACGGTTCCGTGGGTAGTCATTGCCTGTCTGGCAACGGGGGGTTGTTCACGGTCCTCGACACCACGTTTCAGTAATGAGCAGCTGCGCGCAGTGCTGTCACGCGAAACCGGCAATCGGACTCTCCTGATGGGTTCGCCAAAGGAAACCAGGAATCTTGCAGCACCGGGATGTGCGGAAGTGTTCCAAACGAGGACGGTTTTCGTCCGGCTTGCGGAGCCCGAAGATGATATCGCTCGCGAACTTGCAGCAGTGCTTCGAACCGAGCCGGAGAACTGGACGCTCGCCGACCTGCAGGTGTTCGAGGCCGAGGGCTACGTGACCATCATCATGTCTCCCTCAATTGTCGCCTTTCCGCGGGAAACGGCGAGAGTCAGTATAGCGCGAAACTCGACGGATCCGAAAACACAGCGAACTGTATCGCAGGAGGCCAGCTTCACCTGTCACGAAACTCCGGGCGGTGATGTCGCTCTCAGCAACGTCAGCCTCGCCTGGGATCTCGACACCGGGGTGAGGACACGTGATGAGGCGGAGATCATCATTGACCGAGGCGGAAGCAAGCTTCTCGCGGTTGATCCTGATTCGAACACACCGATGGCGTTTGTATTGCTGGCGGCCGATCCGCTCTTGAAAACCTGAAACCTGATTCAAACAGGAACGGCGCGGAAATTTCCGCGCCGCCAATGTATATCGGGAGGCAGATGAAGGCAGTCAGACCTTCATGATCTCCTCTTCCTTTTTCTTGAACCTCTCGTCGACTTTTTTGATGTGCTCGTCCGTGAGTTTCTGAATCTCATCGTGGGCATCCTTGCCGATGTCCTCGCTGAATTCGTGGTCCTTCTCGAGTTTCTTGATGTCATCGTTGGAGTGCTTGCGCACCTGGCGAATGGCGATCCGGGCCTCTTCAGCCATGTGAGCGGCCTGCTTCACCATTTCCCTGCGGCGATCCTCGGTCAGAGGCGGAATATTGATACGAATGTTCACACCGTCGTTGTTGGGGGTGAATCCCAGGTTGGCGGCAATAATCGCACGCTCAATGGCGGCAAGCTGACCCTTGTCCCAGGGAGTGACTGTCAGCGTGCGCGCATCCGGCGTACTCACGTTTGCCATCTGATTAATGGGCATTTCCGACCCGTAGGCTTCGACGGTGACCTTGTCGAGAAGCGCCGTGCTGGCCCGGCCGGTCCGAACAGTGTTGAATTCCTGGTCGAGGGCTCGCAGCGCGCCATCCATCTTTGATGAGGCGTGAGATGCAATGTCTTTCAGTTTTTCTGTCAGCATGGTATTACTCCGTAACAACGCGTGTGCCAATGTCGCCTCTGGTCACAACGCGCCGGGTGTTTCCCCGCGTGGTCAGGTTGTACACGACAACAGGCAACGACTGCTCGCGGCAAAGAGCCAGCGCCGTCGTGTCCATAACACGGAGGTTTTTTGAAATGGCCTGTGTGAAAGTGCAGTTCGGAAGAAACTCGGCATCGGGATTCTTCATCGGATCGGCAGTGTAAATACCGTCAACCTTGGTGCCTTTCAACACGGCGTCAGCGCCAAGTTCACTGCCGCGCAACGCAGCCGCCGAATCCGTCGAAAAGAACGGGTTGCCGGTGCCCGCGCCGAAAATCACGACGATACCTTTTTCCAGATGCCGGATTGCGCGGCGGCGAATATAAGGCTCGGCCACATCGGACATGGTGATCGCCGTCATGGTGCGGGTCTTCACACCCATGTGCTCAAGAGCGTCCTGAATCATGAGGGCGTTGATAACGGTCGCAAGCATGCCGACCTGATCGGCAACGGCCCGTTTCATGTGCCGGGCCGCTTCACTGTTACCGCGAAAAATGTTTCCGCCGCCGATCACGACGCCAACCTGGAGGCCGAGGTCATGCACACTCTTGATTTCCTCGGCGATGAATTGAACAGCCTTTGCCTCGATGCCGAAAGACTCGCCGCCCTTCATCATCTCGCCGCTCAGTTTCAGAATCACTCGTTTATAGAGAGGGGCTGCGCCAGTTGATGAGTCGCTGGCATCCGGTGCGGTGGCAGTCGTCATCGGAAGGTCACCTGGCTGGAACGGGACTCCACGGGCGACCCCGCGGGCGGGCCTGTGCTTGCCATCGACTCTTGCGGGAGCAAAGCAAAAAAACAACGCCACCCGGTGAAGGGTGGCGTTTTCAATAAACGGTGCGTTTGTTTGATCAGTTTTGCTCTGCCTGCTCTGCAGCACTCTGGCCAACGTTCACGCGGCGGAAGCCCGACAGCGTCAGCTTTGCACCCGCTTTGCCGCCCAGATCATCGACGAACTTTGTGACCGTTACTCCGGGATCCTTTGCGAAGGGCTGATGAACGAGGCAGTTGTCCTTGTAAAAGGCCTTCACCTTGCCATCGACAAT
>JANQSL010000123.1 GCA_028284075.1 Candidatus Sumerlaeia bacterium
GTTGTCACGCGCGGTGTGACGAGCCTCGAAACGGCCGAGCCGATTACTCCGGAAACCAACTTCCGGATCGCGTCGGTGTCGAAACAGTTTACCGCAATGTGCATTCTCCTTCTTGCCGATCGAGGAATGCTTTCCCTCGATGACCCTGCAACAAAGTGGCTCCCGGAGTTCTCTCCCTGGGCGAATGAAGCGACAGTACGGAACCTTGTTCAGCATACCTCGGGATTGAAGGCGTACGAGGATCTATTGCCGGGAGACCTGAAGAAACCGGTTCTCGACGAGGACGTCGTTCGCATTTTGGCAAAGCATCCCGGCCTCTCTTTTTCTCCGGGAACGGACTATCGCTACAGCAACAGCGGCTACGCATGTCTTGCGATCATTGTGGAGCGTGTGAGCGGGAAGGGCTTCGCCGAGTTTCTGCGCAGCGAAATTTTCCTTCCTCTCGATATGGAGAACACGGTCGCCTTCGAAAATGGTGTCTCCACCGTGCCGAACCGAGCCTATGGCTATCGGCGGGGCGACGACGGCACACTGGCGTTCGCTGACCAGAGCATGACGAGTTCGGTCCTCGGAGATGGTGGTATCTACACGTCAATAGTCGATTACGCAAAGTGGGATGAGGCTCTCTATGGTCATCCGGTCTTGCCGATGAGTCTTGTCGCCGATTCGTTCGTGAATGGTGCTCTGAATAACGGAGCACGGATAGAATACGGCTACGGCTGGCGCATCGAGCGATTTCCCCATGGTGAGGTCGCGTGGCATACCGGTGGCACGACCGGATTCAATCACTGCGTGCGACGGTTTGCGGATGGCCGTCTGACCGTGGTTGTCTTTGCCAATCGCAACGGCCCTGAACCCAAAGCGCTCTGTGCGGAGATTGAAACGGCTCTGCAACGCTAGTCGGAAACGGTGGACTTGTTGCCGACGTTCAATCGTGATTTCCTGTATGCAAAGTATTGAATGGCCGTGACCATCAGCAGAACCGGAATGCCCAGTTCCAGCGTTTCCTCCAGTGCCTGAAAGTTCAACCTTGCCTGTTTGTCCAGTTCAAGGCCGAGAGACTTGAGCCTCCGGGCAATTCCATCCATGGATTTCGAAAGAACCAGGAGAGCAAACACGATCATGGGGCCCAGGAAAAATGCCTCCCGGTTCTTCAATCCGGTAAGGAAGGTCTTTAAATGGCGATAGAGAATCGAGCAAACGACTGAGACGAGAATGAGTATGACGAAGACTCCGATGAGCTTTTCCACTCCAGGGACTTCAGCGGACGTATAGAAACGGCTTTTGAAGATACCCATGGTTGTAAATTTTTTGTCGAAATCCAGTTCCCGCAGCATGAAAAAGGAAATGAGTACGAACACGTCTGCATACGACTTGAAACGGGACAATCCGCCCTTGAAGAGCAGAAGGCAGAGGCAGAGAAAATAGCCCAGCACAGTTGCGGATTCAACGACTCCGCCCTCCTGGACAAGAAAGTCTCGCCGCTTTCCCTCCGAAAAAACCACGATCAGGCCGAACAGCGTGAGAACGGCGCCCAGAGGAACAAGATAGACCAGCATCGTCCGCCTGTTCAGAAGGCCCGCCTCTGTTGTTTGTGTCACAGCACCACGGGCGCGAACACCCTGAGACGACTGCTCGATGGCGGGGTCCTCGAGGGAGGTGACAACGGGCTTCCGAGAAACGCTGTGAGTTGGCAATTCGGCTGTCCGTGTAAGTGTTGCTGGCGATCCTGAACACCAGACAAACCCGCCAAACAGCTACTCTTGCAAGCCAATATTCATGAAATTCTCACGGAAAACTCACATTGTTCGACGGATGACGCGAGGCTTCAGCTGGCCGAATAGTCCTTGTACCACGCCGACAAAGGCCACAACCATCCGGCCCTGCAAGGCCGAGTGTCCGGAGGCTCACATCCAATGACCGATTCACAGGACAAGCTCAGCAAGGTTGAGCACATCAAAGTCGATTCCCATGGACTGTATGGTACCGTTGCGGAGGAGTTCACGGACAAGGAACTCTCGCACTTCAGCGAGCCGAACGTCCAGGTTTTGAAGCATCACGGCACGTATCAGCAGGATAACCGTGACTTGCGAACGGAACGGCGCCGGGCGGGGCTGGACAAAGCCTGGTCCATGATGCTGCGGACAAAGACTCCCGGCGGCATTATGACTCCGGAGCAATACGTTCTTTGCGACGATCTTGCGACAAAATACGGTCAGAACGACCTGCGGATCACCTCCCGGCAGGGCTTCCAGTTTCACGGTGTGCTGAAGGGTAATCTGCGTTCACTGATTCACGACTTGAATCGTTTTCAACAGATTTCCACCCTGGGAGCCTGCGGCGACGTTGTCAGGAACGTCACGGGGTGCAGCGTTGCCGATGTGGATACGCAGTTTGCGGATATCGGTGCGGACCTGTTCGCGCTGGCGAAGCGCCTCAGCGATCACCTCCTGCCGAGTTCCAGCGCTTATTTCGACCTGTGGCTGAATGATGAGAAGGTGGAGATTCGTGAGGGTGAGGCCTTCTTCAAGGAGAAGGGACTGAGGAACGACAAGGAAGAGCCGATCTACAGGAAACGGTATCTTCCGCGGAAGTTCAAGATCGGCGTTTCCGCGGATATCGACAATGCGGTGGATATCTACACCAATGACCTTGGCGTGATGGCTGTCACGGAAAACGGCAGACTGACCGGCTGGGAGATTCTCGCCGGCGGTGGTCTCGGCCACAGCCACAGCAAGAAAGAGACTTACGCACGCCTGGCCAGTCACCTTACGTTCGTCAAGACCGAGGAGGAGGTCATGAAGATCGCGGTGGCGGTTGTGGAAGTCCAGCGCGACTTCGGCAATCGTGAGGAGCGGCACCAGGCACGTCTCAAATACACGATCGACCGCATGGGTCTTGAGGAGTTCCGCGGCAAGGTTGCGGAGTACGCCGGTTTGAGTGAACTGCCTCAGCCGACAAACAAAAAGCCGACCGTGCAGCCTCACTACCTGGGTTGGCACAAGCAGTATCAGACGGGCTTGAACTATCTGGGCGTGTGGGTGGAGAACGGCCGCATCAAGGACTTCGATAAATGGAAGTTCAGATCGGGCCTGCGGGCGATCGTCGAGAAGTACAAACCCTCTGTTCGTCTGACAGCACACCATCGCGTGATTCTTGCAAACATCAGAGACGAGGATATGGCAGGGGTGGATGCCCTGCTGAAGCAGTATAACATTCCGACGTCAAACATCGAAACGCTGCGGCGCATGGAAATGGCCTGCCCTGCTCTGCCGCTCTGCGGCCTCGCTCTGGCGGAAGCGGAGCGCGAACTGCCCAATATCATGGAAGGCCTGATGAAGCTCGGCCACGCCGATGACGAGGTTGTGATCCGCATGACCGGTTGCCCGAATTCCTGTGCACGGCCGGAGACGGCGGAGATCGGCATTATTGGCCGCGGACCGAACAAGTTTAATCTCTATACGGGAGCTGATCCTGCCGGTACTCGCATGAACGAGCTGGTGGCTGAGAGTGTTCCCGTCGGCGAAGTGGCACCCAAGTTGTCGATGCTCCTGAAGGCCTGGAAGACAGAGAGTAACGGGAGTGGCGAGAGTTTTGGCGACTGGGCTCATGCCCGAGGTACCGAGGCGCTGAAGGCGATGCTTGCCTGATTATCCACGGGTGTGCAGTGAGAAGAAACATTCCCTGTGCGCCCGTGCTCTGATGAAACTTCCGGAAAACAGACTCTTCCTTTTGCCGGCTCTGGTTGTTGCGCCATTCCTGCCATTGTTTCTGATCGTGGCACTGGCGCGATTTCATGTTCCCTTCCAGCTGGAATGGAACGAGGGACAGGCTGCGGAGCAGGCTTTGCGATTTGCCGAAGGAAAGCCACTCTACCCGGCACCGGAGAGCGGCTGGGTACCCTACATGTACGCACCGTTGTATCATATGGTTCTCGGTGCCTGGTATGGACTGACAGGTCACCTTCATCTGATGTGGGGCCGGGTCTTGTCGTTCCTGGCGACCATTGCAACAGCGACGGGAATATGGTGGACGGTTCGCAATCAGACACGAAACGGCGCAGCCGCACTGATGGCGGCGTTGTTCTACTTTGCATACTTTCAGCCTTGCGGGTTTTGGTATGACATTGCGCGCAACGACGCTCTGGCCTTTGCATTCTGCGTCTGGGGAGTTGGCTTGTGTCTTTCACGTGACCCGAAGAACCACAAGATCATCGCGGGGCTGTCGCTTCTTGCTCTCGGGACACTCACAAAACAAACGGTCGGGCCGGTAGCTTTGTGGTGCGCGCTCGTCCTCGTATTCCGCCGCGAGCGTGTTCTCCTTTGGCTGTTGCCGGCCATTGCTGCAGCCGTCTTTGTTTTTCTTTCCTTAATGCACGCGACAAACAGTGAATGGTTCCTGCACTACACGATTGGCAACGCTTTGACACACGCGAGCGACCCATCGGTCTGGCGAAACACGGATGGTGTACCTCCGCGTGCGTGGCGAGAGGGGTTACAGCATGTCCTGGCTCCTTTTCTCCTGTTAGTGTGTTGGATGGTTTTCTGTTTCGCGAAGAAAAAACCTGCACGCGGGCTGGTGTTCGTCGTCCCGATCCTGCTGCTCGCATGGGGGGCGTTCGGTGGGTTTGCCAAGTTCGGCGGCTACAGAAACAATTTCCTTTCGATGTTCGGCGGAGCGTCTCTCCTGTGTGGTCTTGCATTCGCAGGATTGCTTCGCTGCACGCGCGGAGGAACGCGGACGCTGACAATCGCTGTTATTTCCATACTTATGGTTTTCCAGACTCTCGGGATGTACTTTCATCCAGGGGATCAAATTCCAGGCTCGGATTCCCGCACGGCTCACGACCGGCTCGTTGAATGGCTCGATGATCGTCAGAGAGCCGGACATTCCGTTCTTGTTTTGCATCATCAGTGGTACGGAGTTTTAACGGGCCAGCCGCCCGCTCCGAGTATTGATATGGTTCGGTGTGCCACGTGGGCGGGTGACCCTGTTCCGGACCCGATGTTCGAAGCCATCGCGGGCGGGCGGTATGAATACCTCATTATCGATGCCCCGGACCTTGCGTACGACTGGCTGGCTCCGGGCATTGAGGATATGATCCGTCTGCACTACCGCCCTGCCGGGGTCCTACCCGTTTTTGATGGTTTGGCGGAAGACGCTCTTCTGCCCGTAACCGGCGCGCCGGTCAGGCCAACCACAGTTCTTCGCCGCCGGGCAGGGATGTAAGAATTGTGTGGAGGCTCATACCGTTCCGTTCCATACTCTGAGCATCCGATTACGGCGGGAGGGAGCGTCCGCCCCTGGGTGGTGAACTTTTCGAGACCACGAGAATGCCCATGCCTCTCTTTGGCCGAGATAACAAACCCGATCAAAGTTCCAGTGAAGATCCCACGATGCCATTGGCGGATCCGGATTCCCAGGCACCGACTCTGCCGCCGCCCGGCAGGGGTGACGCCGGTTCCCCGGATCCCAAGCCCGCTCACAAACGCGCCCCACAGCCGGGGCAGCGATCTGACATGGCGGACGAGTCCCTTCCCGAATGGAGCAGCCCCGGTATTCCCTCGGCCGATGGATCGGACGCTCCCACGATCGGCCAAACGGCCGTGACGGAGGTACAGCAGACCGGTTCGACCCGAATCAACCCTCCGGGAGGCTCCGTCAGCAATGAGCCAACCGTTGGTTACGATGACTCGACCCGGAATCAGTCCCCCAACGAACAGGAAACGCTTATCGTCAACCCGATGAGCGAGCAGCCCCATTCCGCAGCAACAGAGCAGACACGTGTTCTCGGAGGCCATGAAGGAACGGCCCCCACTGTCCCGCCGGCGGACCGGAAGAAACCCTCAGCTTCCGGGCGCGCGAAGCGTCCGACATCGGAAAGCTCTTCGGAGAGTCTTGTCGGGAGCACCCTGGACGGCTATTACATCGAAAAGCTTCTCGGGGCGGGAGGCATGGGGGCCGTCTATCTTGCGCATCAATTGTCACTGGATCGAAAGGTGGCCTTCAAGGTTCTGCCGTCCCGGTTCGCCTCGAATCCGGGGTTGCTTGCAAGATTCACCCGGGAGGCGCTGAGTGCGGCCCATTTGACGCACCACAACGTGATCCAGGTTTTTGATGTGGGATGTGTGGGTGATACCTACTACATCAGCATGGAGTACGTGCGTGGCATTAGTCTTGGCGACATGATTCGCCGCGATGGCCCGCTCAATGTGGACGATGCGGCAGCTTACGTTCTCCAGGCGTGCCGTGGTCTGGCCTATGCGCATTCGCGCGGTGTTATTCATCGCGATATCAAGCCTGACAACATTATGGTGAACGAGCACGGCGTTGTGAAAATCGCGGACATGGGTCTTGCGAAGATGACGGCCTGGGAGGAAAAGCCGGAAGGGCTTGAGCACGACGCCGATGCCATCATGCAGGACGCTCAGAATCCGGAACTGACCCGCGCCAACATCGCGATGGGCACACCGGCGTATATGGCTCCGGAGCAGGCGAGAGACACGTCAACAGTCGATCCGCGTGCTGACCAGTATTCACTCGGCTGTACGCTGTACTATCTTTGTGCCGGCCGCGCACCCTATAGCGGCACGACCGCCTTTGAGTTGATGTCGAAGCACATGAAGGAGCCGCTGACTCCTCTGGAGGTACACGTCAAGGGTGTCCCGCCCACCTTCAAGCATGTCATCGAACGGATGCTCCTGAAGGATCCCGAGGATCGGTATCCAACGCTGAAGGACACGGCGAAGGATTTGGAGGATTACCTCGGCATCAGTGAGTCCTCCGGCCCGTTCAAGCCGCGGGAAGCGCACGTTGAAATACTTGAGACGGCTCAGAAGGAGTTCTACGCCGCGCCGTCCCTCAAGAAGCGCCGGTTTTCGCTGCTGGCGTTTTCAATTCTGATGCCGCTGCTGCTGATCGTCTCCGTTGCAGCCGGCTGGGGCATGTTCGCCGCAGCCGTGCTGCTGCTGACACTGATCACACCCGTCATCGGCTTCACCATTAACGGAGTCATGCAGAAGCACCAGCTTTTCCGCCGTGTTCGGACTGCGGTCCTGAAGATGCCGATTAAGCAATGGGCACTGACAATACTGGGGACTGTGTTGACGGTTTTGATTCTCTGGCAGCTTGGCCTGTTCTTCCCGATCGTCGGACTGGTGATTCTGGCGATCGGCGCCGCAATCGCTTTCCAGTCACTCGTTGTCAAACCGCTGAAGCTGGAACGCAGACCCTCCATCGAGCGTACCAACGGCATGATCAAGGAGCTGCGCATGCGTGGCCTGTCGGAAGACGCCGTTCAGGATTTCTTCGGCCGTTTCTCGGGTGAGCACTGGCAGGAGTTTTTTGAAGAGTTCTTTCCCTATGAGGAAATGATGCGCCAGCGGGTGCGGCTTGCGCAGCAGGACAAGATGAAGGCCCGCAAGCGCTGGGCAACGTGGCGCGACCCTCTTGTTCGATGGCTTGACAAGATCGAGGAAACACGACGCGCAGCGAAAGAAACGGCTCACATGGCGAAGGTGGAAACCGAGCGCCTGAAGGCCGAAGGCTTGAGCGACGAGGAGGCAAAAGCGAAAGCCGGGGAGGAGGCAAGCAAGCTTGTTGGCGAAGCGCTGCTCAAAGCCGCCGACGAGGATGTCGTGCGCAAGCATCGCCGCCGCATTCCGCTACCCTTCAATTGGATCTTCCGCTTCGGCCGCCTTGCGGTGGGGCTTGTGGTCACCGTAACCTCTGTGTTTGCGTTCACCACGACGCGCGGTATTTATGAACCGCCGGAAATTATCGGAGCCGTCGGAAGTCTGCTTTACAGGACGGGCTATACCATCGGTGAAGATTTTCTGACACTTCTGGTTGGTATCGGTACGGGTCTTCTTCTGACATTCAGCGCATTCTCTCGCTCAATAATCGGAGGTATTGTAGCCTCGCTTGGAGCAGCCATGGTGGTCCTTGCCAAGGCGCTTCCCGCCTTTCTGGACAGGGGCGATTTGAACTCCGTGAACATCGCCATGACGGGACTGGCTCTGTTGTTGGTGGGGGCAATAGCATGTCTTTTTGGCGGCGGCAGAAAATAGGGTTTGTAAATGCAAGCCGCGTTGATTACAAACAAATTATTAATAGAATAATGTAAATAACATTTTCGATCTGATCCGTTTTGCTCTTCCCTGTCGACTCAATTCCGACGGGAGGAAGACCCTCATGAAACGTTTTGCTCGCATGGCCGCCTGCGCGGTCATGATGTTCTGTGCCACCCAGGCAAGCGCGGCACTCATTGTCAATATCACCTCGCCTCCATCAAACACACGCGTTAATCCGGGAGAGAACGTTGAAATCGGTTTCAACGTTTCCAACGCACTCATCGAACTGACTCAGATCACCTTACCGGCGAACGGGATCCCTCTGGAAGCACGGTTATCACGGGGTTTTCCTCAGGACAGAAGAGCTTTTCCGGGACGGCCACTTACACTGTTCCATTCGACGTTGCATCGGACGAGGACTTGTAGATGCGGAGTGCGTTTTCGTCGAGTCCTGTTATCTCCGATTCGAGGTAGCGAAGTGTCACGCCGGACTCGCTCCATCCGAGCCGTTGTCGCCTGCATCGAGCGGCAGACTGCAACGACTCGCCGTGGATCTCGTTCCGTCGCGTAGCCCGTCAATTCCCATCGAGTTCAGCGGTCCTGTCCTGCCACAGGACTTGTATGTTGTGAAGCCGGCGATGTGAACGGGGACGGTTTCGATTCTTCGTTTGATGGCCACGGTGTCCCTCCCTTGACCAGGTTCTTCTTTCCAATTGCCTTGAAATGAAACGGGGGCAATCCAACTCCGTCTTTCAAAAGGCAAAAGTGTTAAAAAACTCATTTCCGTTCTTGACAGTGTTCACGATGTTCTGCGCATTTGACTTTCAAAGGTGGCAATAACAGGTTCGGCAGTTCCTGAAAATCCCGCCGAAAAGGAGAAACCGAAAGGCCCGGAAGAACGCACACAACTTCCTTTATACGACGGGCGATCCCGCTGTTCCTGTTCCTGCTCCCGTTCACCGTTCCCCAACTCCTGTTCCAGTGAGGAAGCTGACATGCCCGAATTTGTGCTCGAAGACGATCCCGCAGGGTTCGCCAAAATCAAAGTGGTCGGCGTGGGCGGCGGCGGTTGTAACGCTGTCGATTCCATGTTCGACCTCGGCATTCAAAACGTCGATTTTCACGTTGTAAACTCCGACCTTCAGGCGCTGAAGCGCAGCAAGTGTCCCAACCGCATTCAGATTGGCGCGGAACTGACACTGGGCCGCGGCTGTGGCGCCGATCCGCGCCTTGGTGCCAAGTGCATGGAGGACGCGAAGGAGATCATGATCGATGCTCTCCAGGGGGCTGACATCGTGTTCGTCACCGCGGGCCTCGGTGGCGGAACCGGCACCGGCGCTTCGCCTGTTGTGGCCGCCGTCGCCAAGGAAATGGGCATTTTGACCGTTTCCATTGTTACGAAGCCCTTCAAGTTCGAGGGACCGCGCCGCATGCGTTCGGCGGACAGCGGACTCGATCGTATCCGTGAAGGCAGCGATACTGTCATTGTGATCAATAACGAGCGTCTGCTGGACGTCGTCGGTCCGAAAGTGCCGATGAAGGAGGCCTTCCAGACGGCGGACAAGGTCCTCAGCCAGGCCGTCAGCTCCATCAGTGACCTGGTGACAACACCCGGCCTGATCAATGTGGATTTCAACGACATCAAGACGATCATGGGCGGCAAAGGCGGCGCCGTGATGGGTATTGGTGTCGGCAAGGGTGAGTCACGCGCCACCGAAGCGGTGAAGAAGGCCACCAGCAGCCCGTTGCTGGACAAGGTCGTCATTGACGGAGCCACGGGTTTGCTCATCTGCATCACCGGCGGCCAAGACATGACGCTCCAGGAGGTCAGCGAAGCAACGGACCTCGTGAGTCAGGCGGCCGACCCGGACGCCGAGATCATTTTTGGTGCCGTTGTGGATGAGAACATGGAAGACACGATGCGCGTTACGCTCATCGCGACAGGCTTCAGCGATGAACTGCATCGCAGCCGTGAAGTCCGCAAAGCCATGGAATCCGCACCTGTCGCACCTCCGCGCCGCGTGGCAACGCCGGTGCTCGACGACATTATGGCAGACGTCGAAGCGAGCCCCGTTTTCAACGAGTCGCCTCGCCAGCCTGCTTCGGCTCCTGCTCCCCGCGCGGAGGCATCGCGCCGCCAGGGACCATCCCTGCGGGACTCTATCAATGACCTGGTGGACGAGGCCGACACGGAGAAGCCGATCGCTCCTCCGACCAACGGTGGATCTTCCCCGCGTCGTGCGGCAGCCGACCGCGTGGATGAAAACGGTATCCGCGTGGCCCCGTCGCGCAGCCGCGAAGCATATGACGCTGAGATGAAGAAACAAGCCCCTGCACCCGCTCCGGAGCATCCACGTGTCAGACGCGCGGTGCCGGAAAAAGCCAGCGTGCCCCAGTTTACTCCGGGTGCAGAGGAAAAGAAGGAAGAGCAGGACTACGACACACCCGCATTCCTGCGCAGGCGGCGGAGCCTGTTTGACTAAAGCCTCCAACCCGCCGGCCGGCTGACCGCTTGCAGGTGAGTTGGGCGGTGAACCCCCGACACTCTCCGGAGGACCGGGTCCCTCCGGAGAGTCTCGGACGCTTGTGTTTGATTCTCGGTTGTCTTTCGCTTGCTGCAACACCGCGTGTTGCACTCATCTGTTCAACGGCTGTTTTCTCCCCAGTCCAACTGTATAAAGAGTCCGGCTGGCAGACGCAGGTGAAGTTCAAGACAAGGAGCGGTATCGCTACTCCTTCAATTCAATGTGCCATTCCCGCGGCTGGATCGTGTATGTCATGTAATCCACTTCCATATCGACAATTTCCCATCCGTCCCTGCGTTTTCGCGCGGTGACTTCCAGAAGACCCGTGACTCGGGGGTTTTCGAAGTAATACCGCCGCACATCTTCCCGTTTTTCAGGCCCCAGCATCCATGCGCGCGATGCAAGCGTGCTGTGGCCGATCATCGTGACACGAGACGCATTCTCGTTAAAGATCTGCATGCGTTCGTCGCCGGCGACAAACCGGTCGACATCCTGAACCACAAACCCCGTGGGGGACGACGCACAACCGGCAAGGGCGGCGAGTACTGAAACCGCAATTACTCCACTTCTGCTCATGTACCTTCCTTCTTTCCGTCTATATTCGCGTCCCCATCAGTACTTTCTCCTTCAGAATACCCGGCCGTGTCAGCGCAAAATCATAGCGTGTCGGATCGTCCGGTTGGATCGCACGCAGGCTGTCCGTGATTTCCAGCGCCGTTCGAAGATCAGCCGTGCGCCGTTCCGTCAGATTCAGCACCTTCGATATCTGCATGATATGCGTGTCGACGGGCATAAGGAGCCGCATTGTATCAACTTTCCACAGCCCGAGGTCTATACCGTCCGCCGGGCGGCAAACCCAGCGCAGAAACAGAAGCATGCGTTTACAGGAACTCTTGCCCTCCGGCGATGTCAGCAACAGGTGCGCTCCCGATGGCAACGGCGATGATATTCCACTGGCGCGTTGGAGAACCCGTTTCCTTCGCCGCAGAGAATCCGTTGGCATTTCTGTCAGTGCATTGACCCATCGCGCGAGTGTCGGGAGGACCGTATCGTTCCTGTCAGAGTCCAGCGCCTGCCACATGCTGCCCAGGTTGCCATGGGTTCGCAGGGCGCCTCCAAGCCACGCCATATAGACGCGCAGGTCTTCCGCTCTGACCCATCGATAAACGAATCCACGGTATAGCCGGGACCATTCTCGCGGCTCCCGCGCTGCAATGGCTTCCGCCGGGTGGGGGAGCAGTGGCTTCAGAACCGTATCCAGCGTATTCAGAATCGCCTTTACGTTCCCGAATGCGAAGGACGCTGCGATCAGCGCCACGACTTCCCGGTCAGACGGTTCCTCGAAACGATGAGCCATCAAAAGCGGGTCACTTTTCAGAAACTCGGGACGGTGATAACGCGTATGCAGGTCCTCGAGAATCTCGCGGAGACGTTCCTCATGGGGGTGGCGAATACCCTTCGTTGTTCCGGACTTCAGCATTGTTTGCTCCGTCAGAGGAACATTGTGGTGCTGCGGTAAGGCGGCAATCTACGTTTCCCTGCATAAGACCATGTGCTTCTGAACCCAATCGTTATCGAGTCCAACGTTGTTGAGGATCGGGAGCTCCTTCCGGGTTCGAGCTCTCTACGGGTTGGCAAACCCCGACTCGCCTCCCACAGACTTGAAGAAGCCCTTTCCCTCGCGACAGGACGACCTTATTGGATATTCGCTCTGATGGATGACGATCAGGGAGGGCTGTTGATCGAAATTGAGCTGGAGAACGTTGCAGAAGAAGAATGAATTTGCTCAAATCCGATCTCGCAGTGCTGCTTGCCGCCTATGGAGATGACGGTACGGGATACCTGCAGCGCTTCCTGGAGCTTTTTGCCGTTGTTGACGACCCATTCGATCGTGATGAGATGCGAGGTCATGTGACAGCATCGGCTCTGATTGTAAACGAAACCCGGGACCGGACGCTGCTGATTCACCACCGGAAACTCGACCGCTGGCTCCAGCCCGGCGGTCATGTCGAGGCGGAACACGATAACAGCATGCTGGAGGCGGCCCTCCGCGAAGCGCGCGAGGAAACCGGCCTTGGCAGCCTGATACCGGCGAACTCCGCGATTCACGACCTTGATATTCACACGATTCCCGCCCGCGGGCACGTGCCCCGCCACGACCACTACGATGTGCGTTTCCTTTTCGTGGCGAAGGAGTCCGATTCCACTGCAAGAACCGAGGAAGTCACGGATCTTGCCTGGTTCTCACTGATGGAAGCCAGAGCTCTCGATACCGACGGTACAATCCGGCGGCTGATCGAAAAGCTCTGAGGCAAAACCGGGCTCGACACGCTGGCGCCCGGCAGCGAATCACCACCTCTCGGCGCGGGATCGCCTGGCTGCCAATGACCGACACGTCTTCGACTGACAGATTGCTTCAGAGTGCGTGGCCTTTCGCAAGCCCGCCCCGCAGGATCGTGTTCAAACTCGGTTCGAACCTTCTCTCCAATGGCAACGGATCGCTCGACGAGGAACTGATCCGCTCCTTTGCGCGTCAGGGCTCCGTTCTGATTCACAAGGGATGCCGGATCATCGTCGTGACCTCGGGCGCTGTTGCGGCCGGGATGTCAGCCCTTCGACTAACCGAGCGTCCCACAACATTGCCCGAGTTGCAGAGTCTTGCCGCCGTCGGACAGACGCGCCTGATGGCGGCCTGGTCCTCGGCATTCGCGGAACATGGAATTATTACCGGGCAGGTGCTTTTGACCCGTGACGACCTTGAAGATCGCCACCGGTATTTGAACGCACGCTATACGCTGGAGACTCTGCTGCGAGAGAATGTCGTTCCCGTCGTCAACGAGAACGACACGGTGGCCACCGATGAACTGAGTTTTGGTGATAACGATTTATTGTCCGCGATCATTGCTTCAACACTGGACGCGGACCTTCTTGCGATTCTGACGGATATTGACGGCTTGTTCACGGATCATCCAACAAAGAATTCCGCCGCTGAGCTGATCTCCGTTGTTGAGCGCGTCACGGACGAGATTGAGTCGCTGGCGGCAGGTCCCGGTTCAAAGGTCGGGAAGGGAGGAATGCTGACAAAGGTTCGAGCGGCCCGCCACGCCAATGGATTCGGAATCGCAGCGGTAATTGCCAATGGCCGCATGGGGCACATCGCGGAGGCAGTGCATGCGGGAGATTTCCGCGGCACGCTGTTTTTGCCGGAACGTTCACGCAAAGGCGCGCGAGGTCGCGTGCGGTGGATTTCAACGCGAAGTGTTCGGGGGCGTGTGATTGTTGACGATGGTGCCTGCAGTGCAATCGTTGCCGGCGGACGCAGTCTGTTGTCCGTGGGTATTACCACCGTCGAAGGTGGATTTGAAAAAGGTGATGTCATTGCGGTTCATGATCGAACCGGAAACGAGATTGCCCGTGGGATCGCGAGTTTCTCCTCCGATCAGATCGAAAGGATCAAGGGCTGCAAGGCAAAGGAAATACCCGGGCTTCTCGGTCACCAGCCGGGCTACGATGAAGTCGTCCACCGTGACAATCTGCACCTCGTGAAGAAGAGCGGAGAGTAGACGATTATTCCAGGAGTTGCCATTCCCGCACAATCGCGGCGCCGCCGTTCGGAGAATGAGTTCCAGGCGTTGCCGGAATGGTGTCAAAACTCATGGCATAATAGCTGCCGGCGGACGTGGTTCCATCCGGGTCACGCCCCGCAGCTGTTCCCGGCTGGGCGGTACCGAGTTCCTCGACTGAGCCCGTCAGCGTCGTTCCAGGGAAACCCGTCAGTCCCGCCGTTGTGAAGTCAACCGGTCCATCGCCAAAGTACGAGATTTGAACGTAGCTTCCGGTATCAGGATCGACGAGGGCGATGTTCTCACCGCCATTGGAGAACCGGCCGAAGCTTCCCGCGCCTGCATCCGACTCAAAAGCAAGATTAGGGGATAAAACCGCTGGCAAACTTCCACCGGTCGAGACTTCACTGACCACTACTGTGAACGCGCCCGGCGCGAGTGTTGTCGATGGGGGAAACGTAAACCAGAGACCCTCTGCCGGTCCGCCTTCGTCCCAGATTTGAAGCCCGGACAAGTCGGCCGGCATGGGTCCGGCATTGTACAGCTCCACAAACTCATCAGCTGTTTCGGCAACACCGCTGCCGTCCGTATCGAAAGACGTTGTCGTTCCGTCCGGGAAGCTGAGAACCTCATTAATGCAGACTCCTCCCCGAAGGACGGCTGTTGTAACGGGTTGTGACAACACAACGGCCGGCGTGGCCAGAACGACTGCAGCCGTAACGAATTGGCAATTCATGCTTTAACTCCTCTGTGACTTGAGGCTGCTATGGAGAGACAGGCTCGGAGCTCCGGGCAACGAAACTCTTTATCGGTTTGCAGGTTATTGTCAGAATTAGACTTGGGCCTGATTCGAAATACTGTCTCTCTGTGTTGATTTCATTAGAAGCAACGAAGAGCTTGACGGGAGCGGGGGCGATCAGCCAAATATACAATCTTGAGCGCGAAAAGAAAGTTTGATCTGTGGCGTCTTAAGTAAATTCATTCTTCTGAGGAGATTGATACCCATGAAACGTGCAATTCTCACAACGGTTGGTGCGCTGCTGGCCGTAACCCCCCTGTCCGCCCAAATTGACTTCGCTGTCGAACTTGACGGTACAACCGCAGCCATTCCCAGCACCAACACGGGCGTTGAGTTTGACGGTGTTGCTGTTCGCAGTGACGCCAGTATTTTCTACATTTTTGACTCCGAAGGCGGAGCAGATCACCTTCTTCGCTGGACGGGAAGCGGTAGCCCCACCGTGTTTGCCACGGAAGCGCAGTTGGATGCTGTTGGCGGGACGAACGCATCCTGGAATGACCAGGATGTGGATGATGCCAACGTTCTTTACCTGTTGCTTGCCGGAAACACCTTTCAGGAAATCTGCTACCGCGTTCCGGGAGATGATTTTACGAATGCAGTCCAGATGATTGCGGACCCGGATGTTGATGAGGCGTCCGAAATCGAGGTGGACGAAAAGAACAGCCGTTTGATCGTGGCATACAACGATGCCTTCTCGACTCCGGGCCCGGCTTTCGGCGAAGGTCTGGGTTTTGTTCCGCTGAATGCGACAAACGCCTCGATTACCGAAATCGCATCCGAGGCACAGATCGAAACCACAATGTCTGGCATGACGGGATATGTCGATGACGTGACAAACGATCTCGGTATCATGGATATGGCCGTTCAGTCCGACGGCGACATTGTCTTCTCGCACAGTTTCGCCGCCTCGGATCAGCTGGCGGGCTCCCTCTTTATCGTCGACGAAAACGGCACAAATGTGAATGTCTTTGCCTCGGCGGACGACATTATCACCGCCGCAGGCGGGACGCCTGCATCGGACGACATTGGAAACGTTCGCGTCGAAGCTCTGACGATGGATGAGATTCTTATTCACGTGGTTTTCACAAGCGGCACTCTCGAGCCGTTTATTGGCGTATTTCAACCTGACGGCACCGGGTTTCAGATGCTTGCCACTGAGTCAGCTGTCTATGCAGACAGTGATTTGACATCGCTTGGTGTCTCTTCCTTCAACATGGACGGCAAGAATGGTGATGTGGACGGAAACGACGTCTACTACTTCTATCACCAGGGAATTACCAACACCGACAGTGCTGTCATTCGCATGGATGGTATTCGTGCTTTCCTGACAACCTCCTCGGTTGGAAACTGGTCCGTCTACAATTAAGCTGATTCAGGTATAGCGAACAGGATTTGATTGAGCAGGGGGGGGATTGACACAGTTGTCAATCCCCCCCTTTGCATGTAAATCAGTCATATCGGAACCTTTGCCCTTGCCAGACAATTTCATCGGAGCACCGAAATGAGCAAGCGTGCCTTTACATTGATTGAGTTGCTGATCGTTGTTGCCATTATCGCGATACTCGCAGCCATCGCTGTCCCGAACTTTCTTGAGGCCCAGACTCGGGCCAAGGTCAGTCGTGTCAAAAACGATCTCCGAACCCTCGATACATGCCTTAACTCTTACGTGATTGACTACAACAGCTTCCCCGCATGTCACACGTTCGGAGTGGCCGTTAACCCGTTTCCGACAGACGGCGGTATTGCCTCGCCGCAAGGCTACGTTCTCGAACGTCTCTCAACGCCAATTGCATACTGCACAACCTCAACAACAAGAGATCCATTTACAATCTCGAGCCGCTATTCAGACAACACGGCTCTTGGCATCGCTCTGGGAGGTTCGGATCCTGTCAGTCCCAGTACCGACGTTGTTGCACAGATCAACTCATACATCTATCAGGCTGTCGGTGAGGCGGGTCGTATCCAGACAACATCCGACGGCTTCGGTGACCCATGGGACGGAAAAGCGTCTCAGTTCTTCCTTCACAGCGCCGGACCGGACGGAGCTTACCACAACCTTGGTGGTGTTCTTGCCAACGATGACGAAATCGACGGGCCGATCCTTTTGATTTACGATCCGACAAACGGAACGGTTTCCTTTGGCAGCATCTATCGTGTCGGAGGCTCACCCCTGGGAGGTGGTTCCTACGCTGCGGGTTCAGGTCTTCGCCGCGCAATTAACGCAAGCAGCAATTAAACCTGTCCCATTCCCGGTCAGCAGGGCGGAAAGCCGGGTCAAACGATGATCCGGCTTTCTCATTTCAGTTTAGTATTGCGAGGCTCAATTCAAGGTAGATCACCAGACCCGCAACATCGATCAGTGTGCTGATAAAAGGACCCGACATCAAAGCCGGATCAAGCCTGAGGCGCTCCAGCAGAAGCGGCAGCAGCGTTCCCACAAGGTTTGACATGGTGACAATCGCCGCAAGACCCAGCCCGATACAAAGAGCGATAGTGGCATTACCTTCCAGGACCATGACGATTCCCCAGCCAAGCGCACCGAGGAGTATCGATAACAGTGCGCTGATAATCAGCTCACGGCGAATGATTGCCTTGATGTCGCCAAAATCCGCTTCACCAGTCGCTAGTGCGCGAATAATCAAAGCTGCAGCCTGAGTTCCCGTGTTTCCACCCGTTGCGACCATGACCGGCAGGAAGAGCGCCAGCACAATCCATGTTTGCAGGTCCTGATCATAGCGCCGCAGGAACAGCACTCCGATCGTTTCCGCCAGCAACAGAATAACCAGCCAGAACATGCGTCGGCCTGCCAGATCCCATACTCTTGCCGAGAGGTAGGACTCCTCCACGGGAATGATGGCGGCCTGCATCTGAGCATCTTCGGTAAACTCCTCCTCCAGGACGTCCAGCACGTCGTCGAATGTGATAATGCCGAGCATGCGTTTGTCCTGGTCTACAACCGGCAGCGCGATAACATCGAGGCGGCTCAGCATGTCTGCAGCCTCTTCCTGATCAGCGTTGACATCGATACTCGCAATATTCTCATCCATCAGTTCGGAAACCCGTGTCCCCAGAGAGGCCGTCACAAGCTTTCGCAGTGAAACGAAACCCATGAGTCTGTGGTTCACGGGGTCGACGACGTAGAGGGCATAGACCGTTTCACCATCGAAGCCAAGCTTGCGGATCTTTGCGAGGGATTCCTCAACTGTCATTCCGGGGGAGAGGAATACGTAGTCCGGCGTCATGCGGCGGCCGACGCTGTCCTCCGGGTAGTTCAGCAGCGATTGTGCAACCTGGCGCTCCTCCGGCGAGAGCATCATCAGGAGGCGGCTTGCAGCCTGAGCCGGGAGCTCCTCCAGCAGCGCCGTCCGGTCGTCCGGCGACATGTCTTCGATAATTTCCCGCACACGTTGGCTCTTGAGCGCTTCCAGCAGGGCTTTCTGACTGTCCAGGCCGAGGCGTTCGAAGACATCCGTTGCCGTTTCCTGCGGCAGGAGTCTGAACACGACAATGGTTTCACGATCCTCGAGGTCTTCAATCAGATCGGCGAGATCGTGCGACGGGAGTTCCGCCAGAGTGTCCCGCAACTGACGGAAGTCTCGATTCTCCAGCAGCTCTTCGATTTCCGGCAGCAGCAACTGTCCAAGCATGGTGCGTGACCCTTGCGCGGTGATCAACGGCGCGTCATGTCAGGAGAGGTGACCTGGCCGGTCAACGCCAAGGATCAAGGGCAAATCGCTTGTGGCGCCGCCCGGCAACCACCAGTTCACTCACCGCCATGACGCGCGCAAAACACCCTCACCCGCCAACGGACGACGCAGACCTTCTCAAGAGGGCCGCTTCCTCCTGGCAGCCGGACGTTTGGAAGACCGGTGAAGGCGGGAGGGCACACGTTCTCAAGACCTATGAGCGCTCGCATGTCCTGCTGCGAAAAACCGTTTGCGCGTGGTTGATTCGGCGTGAAGCCCGCAACCTGCGCATCCTCGAGGGGATTAATGGTGTTCCCCAATACATTGGACGTCCGGCTCCCTGGACACTCGAAATGACCTGGCTCGATGCAGAGCACATGCCCGAAATGAAACACAGCATGGAGCCCGAATGGTTTGATGACTTGGCCGTATTGTTACGCAAAATACACCGGCGCGGGCTCAACTTTGGTGACCTGCGCCGCAAGAACCTCATGCGGTCCCGTGTCGACGGTTCCCCCTGCCTGGTTGATTTCGCCCAATGTATGCACGAACCGGATACGAGTTCGCTTTTCCACCGCATCGTTATGCGACGGGCTTTCGCGACGGACGATGCAACACTCCTTAAACTCAAGAAGTGGTATTGTGGCGGGCCAAAACTCACCCCTGAGGAACAGGTTCTTGCGAGGAATCCACCCCGGCATCTGCGTTTTGGTCGCTGGATGAAACGTGGTCTCTATGCACCGCTGATGAGGCTTCTGGGGGCCAAGCCCCGGCGGCGCAGGAAAAAAAAGAAACGACGTTAACTCAGGGCGCCACGCTTGCGGTACAGAATTGCGAGAAACATTGGGCCGCCCACGCAGGCCGTTACGATCCCGACCGGCATTTGCACCTCACTGCTCCACAACCTTGCGAGCATGTCGCAAAAAATCAGAAACGCCGCCCCGGCAAGAATGCTGCAGGGAAGCACGCGCCGGTTATCCGGCCCCGTTAGCTTGCGTACCGCATGCGGTACGATGAGTCCAACGAAACCGACCGGGCCCGCCCACGCCACGACAAGTGCGGTCAGAGTCGCAGCTGTCGCCAGAACAATCAGACGTCGGCGTTCGGGGTTCATGCCAAGTCCCGACGCCGCGGTATCACCGAACGTTGCGATATTGAGGAAGCGGGCGTTTGCCATCAGGACGATAAAGGCGATTGAAAGCGGCAGCAGCAGCCATAGCGGAACACCAAGAGACAACACTTCCAATCCTCCCATCATCCACCGGACCATGCTTGAAATCTCGTAGGGGTTGGCTTTCCACTGAAGCACCTGAATGCCCGCGCCAAACAACAGATTCATTGTAATGCCTGCCAGCAGCAGCGTTTCCATTCTTCGCATGGAAGCCGTGCCGGATGCGAGAAAGAGGATCATTGCCAGGGCTCCCGCTGCACCGATGACCGCCCCTGCCGGACTGCCGGTTCCCACAAGGGTCATGGCCATTAATGCCCCAAAGGCCGATCCGCCACTGATGCCAAGCGTATAGGGCGTTGCCAGATCGTTGCGAAGTAAAGCCTGAAAAGCGGCCCCCGCAAGCGCGAGTGCGCCACCCACCACAAGACCAAACAAAACACGCGGGAGGCGAATGGTTTCGAAGATCAGACGGTCTGTGTTTTCATCGCGAGGAATGGAACCGTCAAAGACAGTGGAAGGTGAGATCGGGGTATAGCCGACAAACGGTGCGACAAAGGTGACCACCACCAGTGTAATGACCAGTGCAAGAAGGATAGCGGCAAATCGTCCACGTCCGGGCATTGATTTTTCCGGCTTCATCATCACAGCGAAGAACACCGGCCCGTGTCCCGGCGCCGCAATCGCAGAACGCCTTAAGTCTCAACGCCCCGTCGGGTGACGGGGCGTTGAGGCTTAAGGGAAAATTGCTGTGGCACTTACTTGATCTCGAGCAGTTCCACTTCAAAGACGAGCAGGCTGTTGGGCGGAATGGACGGGCGGCCCTGCTCACCGTAGGCAAGATCCGGGTGAATCCAGAGCTTGTACTTCGCGCCCGGCGCCATAAGTTGAAGAGCTTCCGTCCAGCCCTTGATAACGCCTGAAACGCCAAACTCCGCCGGCGTGCCACGCTTGTAGGAATTGTCGAACTCCGTGCCGTCAAGGAGTGTGCCGCGGTAGTGTACTTTTACGCTGTCAGTTGAGGCTGGCGGGTCGCCCTCTGCATCTTCCAACACTGTATACTGAAGGCCGCTGTCGGTCGTAACCACACCTTCACCGTCTTTGTTTTCTTCAAGAAAGGCTTCAGCCTTTTCCAGGTTTTCTCCGGCCGCAACCTCACGCTTTGCCATCTGACGTTTGCGTACTTCCCGCTGCCACTCGCGCATGATTTCACTTTTTTCCGCGGCGTCATAGGGCTGCTCCGCCTCTTCGATGGAATCCTGCATTCCCCGGAGAAAGGCGCCAAAATCGACCTCGATGCCGTTAATACGGAAACTGTCGCCGGTCTGCGCTCCAAGAATGTAGCTAATGCTCTCCAGCTCGCTGGCGGGCTGGAAGACGTCTACGGCAGTCTCTTCGGCGCCGGCCGCATTGGAAGCGGGCTCCGAGGCTGGTTTTGAGTCCTGTGCCACCAGTGGCGCGCACGCAATAGCCGCAAGCGTGAGAGCGGCAAGATTCTTACGAAACGAATAGACCATGGATTCTTACTCCTTTCGGTCCGGCAACCCAAGGCAGGCGCCGTGACCGGCTCAAGGTATTTCCGGCGCCTGTTGGCGCCGGTATCCATTAAGACAAGAGGACAGGGCCTCCTGTTCCGGTACCCTCAGCGAGTCACCGCTTGTCGGCGTCTCTCGAAGTGACCTACAAACTCGCTCAGCCGCGAGACACCAGGGGCATCCTGTGAACCAGCCCACCGAACGCGAGGACCATGACCCCTTCGACCCGGATTATGTCCGGAACCGTCGAACAACCGGTCCTCGTCTCGTCGATCTGACGAGCCCTTTGCCGGAGCCTGAGCCGGCACCGGCTGTCCCACGTCCCTACGCTCCCCAGGTTC
>JANQSL010000165.1 GCA_028284075.1 Candidatus Sumerlaeia bacterium
GTCGGCGTAGTTGCTGCTGCCGACGCCGGTGGCAATTGTCGTGTAGGGTCCGCCGGAGCTTGTGGAGCGCTTGACGCTGTAACTCGCGAGATCGCCTTCGCCGTTGTCGTTCCAGTCGAGTGACACGGTACTGTCGCCGGCGACTGCGCCGAGTCCTGTCGGCGCGGCAGGCGGTGTGGTATCACCCGCAGAGATCAGCGTGAAGCGAACGGCGTCAGCAATCACGACGCTGTTGCCTGTGCTGTCCGCGGCGTCCAGCGTAACCAACGCGCTCGAATCGAGGCTGAAGTTGCCCAGACTGACCCACGTCAGGTCATTCTGTGTCTGATCCGCAGTCACGGTGGAGATACCGGACGTTGTGGTCACATTGTATTCGGCCGAAGTCGCGCGGTTCGTTCCCGCACGATAAATCACCTCGATTTCATAGGTGCCTGTAGTCGTGATAGCAGGAGTCCAGGTGGCCGTGTGTGAGCCGCCGACAGAGGCGAACAAATAGGTGCCTCCGTTATAGCCATTGGAGCCGCTTGTGGTCCACGATCCGGTCGACGTGAAGTCGGGAGAGCCGTCATCGTTGTCCACGATTTGCTCGCTGGCCATAAGTGTGAATTTGACCGCGTCCGCAATGACCACGGAACCGCCTGAACTGCCCGCGGCATCCAGGGTGACTGTGTTGTTGCCGGCGTTGAACGTGTAGGTTCCGACGGAAACCCAAGTCAGGTTGTTCTGCGTCTGATCGACGTAGACGGTCTGCGTTCCGGAAGCGGTCGCGATGTCGTACTCTGTGGACGTTGCGCGATTCGTGCTCGCACGATACATGACCGAGACTTCGTAATCGCCCGCCGCCGGCAGATTACCGGTCCACGTTGCCGTATGCGACTGACCGGCATTCGCAAACTGGTAGCCGCCGCCGTTGTAGCCTGACGAACCGCTTGTGGTCCAGGTTCCGGTGGTCGTGTAGCCAGGCGAACCATCGTCGTCGTCCACAATGACTTCGGTCCCGCCTCCGCCACCAGTGCCGTTGATGCGCGCGTCGACTTCGTCACGCGCTTCGCCGGCAAAGTGATTTGTGCCGATGATCGTGTTATAGATCAGATCGCCTGGACAGGCGGTGGCCTTCACATCGCGATGACCGTCCAGGTAACCGACGGTCTTGCCATTGTAGGTTCCTTCACCGTAGGGAGACCAGCCGTCGGGCATACGCCACGCGATCACGTCATACATCATGTCCTTCTGTACCTGCGTCATCGTGTGGTTGTGAGGCGTGTGGAACCAGCCGAGGTTGCTGAAGCCGAAGCTGTTGGTGTTCGTTGCGTCGTGAGCGCCGCGGCGCTGCACTGACTTGTTCATGGAATCCCGCCGACCCTCGAACGAATTGCCGAGCTTGTCGAAAAGAAAGTGATATCCGATGTCGCTCCAGCCGTTGGAATCCATATGCAGATTCTGAACGGCACGGACCTGAGCCTTCGATTCATTGAGTGTGGACACGTTGTAGTTTTGAGCCCAGGCTGTGTGGTGGATGATTGCCCGGTTCAGCGTGGACATGTTGGACGAGAGCCCCGTGGACCGGGATGCCCAGCACGCGCGGTCGCAGATTGTGGGCTGTTGTGCCTGTCCGGCAGCGAAAGCGGTGGAAGCGGCTCCCGCAGCGAACAGTGCGGCCCCGAACAGCAGAACCGCCTTTTTAAGATTTTTCTTCATGCGCTCTTTCCTTTCGTGGTGGTCTGCATGCCCAGCTTCTCCTGTCCGCTCTTGTCCGCAAACTCCCGCTCGAGGAGGCGCCACACCGGTTGATCCTTCGTCATGTCCCTTTGAGCGGACCCAAACAGTTGCCTCGGGTCCGTGTGCCGCCTAAACAGCTCCACCCGATTGCATATTGCCACTCCCGAACAGCCGTTCGAGAGACAAGAGCCACATCTGACGCTCTGTTCCTCTCCGCAGGAAGGTCACAAACTCTCCTCCCGCTTCGTTGAGCGTTTCATTCCAAGCTCCTCAGCTCGATGAAGCGTCCGAACCCTGAGAAGCGTGATTCGCAGAACAAGATCGGTATCGGGGGGAATACTGAACTCGTGACCCTGATAGCCTTCCGTGCCGTAGGCGTTTTCCGACGAAATGTAAACGAGTCGCATCCCCACCTCCCTCATGTCGGTCAAAACTCCCGAGAACAGCATGTCGAGTTGCGGCAAACCGAGCGAGAAGCTCCCGCCTCCACTGCCGAAATAAGTCCAGCGGGCGGAGTACTCAATTCCCGGATGATCGTGGTTGTCGGACATCCCTTCGGGATGAATGTGATTCGAGTCGCCGAGGCGGATTTCACCTCCGGCCGCGTTATAAGCTTTCAGCATGAAGAAAACGACGTCTCCGTCCTCCGGAATCGCGCCGGTTCCTTCATGGATTTCCTGGTAGAACAGACCGTCTCCCAAAACCACCGCCGGCAGATCCCGGTATTTCTCCAGCATCTTCACCCCCGCCAGCGGATCCGTTGTCGTGACTACCGGTGCCGAAGCAACTACGGAGTCTGTCACTTGAGCTTCATCGGCGGGTTGTGCGAAGAGATGACTGGCAACTCCCGGTAACGAGAGAAGCAGAGCCGTGACGTGACAGAGTGATTTCCGTGTCATTGCCGTCATTATGAATCTTCCGAAAACGTTATGTCTGATGCCGGGTCATACTCAACCAGAGCACCGTCTCCCATCGTACTGTCCTGCTGGTAGAGCACGAAGTCCGAAACACTGGGCGACTCAGCGGTTTCGGAGTAGAGCATGATGGAATAGCGGTAGTACTGGTAAAGATCCACACCAAAGAAAACCATGTCACCACGGGTGAACCCGTAATTCGGGTTCCTCTCGCCGGTCGCCTCATTGAACTCGGCAATCGGCCCGGCGGTGTGCGCCCCCGTGGTGGGATGCCAGGATGTCCAATGCTCTCCGTCCGGAGATGCCGCGAGTTCGAACAGGACCTCTGTGCCCTCGGGGCTGACTTCATTCCAGAGTGAGTTGAGGGCATTACTGGGAAACTCGAGCTTCATCGGTGGAGACTCGATCATGCCGGATCTCGGAATACCATCTTCGCCGGGAGCAAGCGTCCAGCCCTGCTCGCCAAGGCGTACATCATCGCCTGTGATCTTGAATCCGGGCGGATATGAAGTGCGCCCCGCAAACGACTCCCGATGGAACGCTCGGGGTTGATCCTCGGGGTTCATCCCGTTGTACCAGTGAATAGGCTCCGGTTCCTCTTCGGGAGTTGCGTCTACAGACGCCGTGACTACCGGCTCGGCTTTCTCCGTTGGCGTCTCTGCCTGCTCAATTGGCTGCTCGATCACCTCAGGTTCCAGTGGGACTTTCGGAGACGGTGACGTCGCATTGGATACTGTTACCCGCGAAGCCTGGTTGTCCGAATCCTGTCGCGGCAGAAACAGAATCAGAAGCGCAAATAAAACAACTAGTGGGATGGCTATGATAACCCACTTCGTTCCCGGATGATTCATGGGATACAGAGTCCAACATTGAATTGGCTATAGAAGCCCGTAGGATTACATTCTGTTGCGAACGCCGTTGCGCGACGTCAACGAGAAACGAGAGGATTGTGTCGGTAGTCCAACCAATACCGTGAAGAGTCAGGATGATGGAACTCATCATCGCCGCAATCCTCTATATTGTCCATTCGGCTTACCATTGCAAAGATCCAAACGATCTCTAGAGTCCATCGCATGGACCTGTTCTTTGTGCTACAGAGTCTTCACTCTTCAAAGACTCCTTTGTGGGCCGGGAATAACCGACAGTTAGTGCAACTTGTTGCCGAAGCAGCACCCGTATGGAACAAAAAGGAACTTTGAGCACTGATGTCCATTGTCGACGAGAGCCGAGGGGGGGATGCCTCAAAGAAATGGTTTGTGTGGCCTGCCCTCAGGAGTGACCCCGGCTGCCATGTGAGGGTTTGAGCCTTTGATGCCGCCCCGAGAAAGTGCTCCATCCGCTGAGTGAGTTTTCCGACCCTTTGACCCCCGGAAAAAGGAGCCCGGACACAGTCTCATGCTGAGGCCTATAACTTCCTGTAACGAATTTGATTTGAGAAAGAGCAGGAAACAGCCCAAAATATCAGCAGGGTCTGGGGACAGACGCGATGCCCGCTCTGCGCGCATGCTCCATCAGTTTGCGGAGTGTCGACGGCCTGACTGCCACGCCTCTCTCAATATTCTGAACCCTGGCGAAGTGTTCCCTTTCGCCGGGTACCAGAATTTCCCGCGAGCCTGCTGCAAGACGTCCTTTCTTCGTTTGGACGATCATTCGGTCCAGGCGCGCCTTGAAGGTATTGAGCTCGATGAAAATCTCCGGGTCGATCACCGCGAACAGGTGACCCAGATCTGTTTCGCCCTCTGCCGCGGCTCCGTGTCGTGAATGATCATGGCAGAACCCTGCACCCGTCAGAACACCTGCGAGGGCCTCGAACACGAACGCCAGCCCATAGCCCTTGTGCGCTCCCACAGGCATTCCCAGGCCGGCAGCGAGATCGGCAAGATCCGTTGTGGGACGGCCCGATTCGTCAAGGATCCAGCCGGATGCCAAAGGCTGCCCCTCCTGAAGACTAAGACCGATCTTTCCGCGAGGCGCGACGCTCATCGCGATATCGAGCACAATGGGGAAATGCTGTCCGGCGGGCAGACCGACTGAGATCGGATTGTTTCCAAAAGTCGGAGTCACGCCTCCCGCAGGAGCCAGAATCAGAGGGCCGTTTGTTGTGCAGAGGCCGATCAGATCCTGCTGTGCCGCCAGCCAGGTGTAATGTCCCGCAGCCCCAAAGTGATTCGATCTGCGCACACCGACAATTCCAACACCGCTCTCTCGCGCCTTCCTGATCGCCGTTTCCATCGCAATGGTCGCAACCCACTGTCCGGGCGCATTGTCTCCGTCCACAAGAGCTGTGATATCCGTTTCCCTTTCGATCACGATCTTCGGTGTTGGGTTCAGAACACCATCCTTGATTCGACGGGCGTATCGGGGAATGTCACCAATGTTGTGGGTCAGCTGCCCTCGGAGGCTCGATTCAAGCTGAACCTCCGCCACAATCGCCGCCCCTGCTGATTCGAGACCCGCTCGTTCAAGGATTTCTCTGCCAAGTGACCGCAGGCTTTCTGAAGTATAGCGCGGACAGTCTGCATCATCCTCTCTGTTGAAGACGGGATCCGACATTGTGAAATCAGAGCGATGCCGTGCTGCGGCCGGATTCTCTCCGGACCTCGATTCTTCGAAACTCTGAACGAGTTCCAGAATTGTTTGATGCTGGAAGAGTTGCTTCAGCGTAATCGGAACACCCGCGCGATCAGCCTCCATAACAAGTTCAACGCTGAGGAGTGAATCACCTCCCAGGTCAAAAAAATTGTCTTCTATACCAACCTCTTCGATTCGCAGGATTTTTTTCCAGACTTCTTGCATTCTCCTGGTTGCAGTGCCTTCTGGAATCGCCTGTTCCAACCCGGAAGTCATGGAAGACCCGTCATCACCGCCTGGACTTCGACCAACCGGGGAAATAAAGTTCAGAAGTGCATGGCGATCAAGTTTTCCAGTCGTGGTAAGCGGCAGGCTGTCCATGGAGATGAAACGGGACGGAATCATGTATCGCGGTAATCGGTCACTGAGATACACGCGAAGCCGACGCGATAGAGCCTGCTCATCCTCCCCGATCTCACTAACAGGAACCACAAACGCCACGATTCGATCAGAGCCGTCCCCGTTAGTGTCAGAAACGAGTGCGCACTCGGTGATATCGGCGTGTGAGCGGACAGCGGACTCGATCTCTGCAGGATGGACCCGGTGCCCACGGACCTTGAGCTGACTGTCTGCCCTGCCCAGATACTCAAGCGTTCCGTCCGAACGGTAACGTCCCGTATCTCCCGTTCGATACAAATGCCTCGTGGTTCCGCCATCGACACGAACCTTGCAGAACCTGTTTCGCTCCGGGCGAGACGTGCCAAGGTAGCCTCGACCGATGGTCGGACCTTCAACACAGATCTCTCCGGATACGCCAATTGGCACCTGCCGCGAGTTACTGTCCAATACGTACAATTGACATCCGGGAATCGGCCGTCCGATCGGAACGGCTGCCGACGACAACGATCCTGGTTCCTCGGGCGACAAAACGTGCGTTGAGACGATCCCCGTCGTTTCCGTCTGGCCGTACATGTTTATAACCTTCGTCTTCTGGTTGAAACCGTTCCACCATTCTTCGAGAGTGTCGCGATCCAGAGTTTCACTCGCAGAGAGTACCAGCCGGAGATCATTTCCGAGCAGTGCCGCTCTCCGTTCCAGGGAAACCTCTCTCAACACCTGCAGCAGGACTCGCCAATAAGAAGGCACAATATCCATCACGGTGATTCCGCTGCGGCGCACCTGCTCCATCAAGGACTGCGGATCACGGACAAGATCCCTATCAGCGATGTGGAGGCTGGCTCCACAGGAAAGCGGCAGCATGTACTGCCGGATCGATGAGGAAAACGAAAAAGGAGCTGTATGCAAATAGCAATCCGCTTGATTCACCCCCGTCACGGCCAACATCGCCTGCACGTAGTGACACACATTGGCGTGTGTTACCACGACACCAACCGATGTCCCTGTTGAGCCCGAGGTGTGGATTATATAGGCGGACTGACCCGCGAGATCCTCCGTCCCGCGCTCCGATGCAGAAGCCGTTACTTCAACATCCGGCAGGTCGTCGCCGAGGATGGAGTGGATGTCGTTTCTCTTGTCGAAAGAGAGAATCTCCTCTAGGTTGCTCTGTAACGCCTTCTCGGAAATAACGTGTCTGGCACCGGCTTCATTGATAATGGATGCGTTTCTTGCTGGTGGAGACTCCGGATCCAGCGGCAGATAGGTGCCTCCCGCTTTCCATACTGCAAAGATGCAAATCAGGGTTTCACTCGAACGTGCCGGAAGGATTGCGACAATGGTACCCGTTTCCACGCCGACTGCACAAAGATGACATGCGAGAATCTCCGCACGATTGTTCAGCTTCTTGTATGTGATCTCTCCGAACCTGTCTTTGATCGCCACTCGGTCCGGAGTTTTCGCCGCTTGTAATTCAAGCAATCCATGGGCGCCTCCAGTGAATTGCGGCAGCGGCAGCACACCGCCATTTGAAACGCTGTTCAGATCCACCGAATCCATCATGCGGATCCTGGACACCTGATGATCCGGATCGATGGCGACACACTTCAGAATGTTTAGAAAGTGTCGATTCAAGCCTTCAATCGTTGATTGATCGAACAAGTCCGTACTGTACTGCCATCTAAGATTGAATCCCCCTTCGGTTTCCGTAGCATAAAGAGTCAGGTCGAATTTCGATCCCGCCGCTTCAGCGGATCGGTACGGCCGAGCAACCAGATCGTCGGTAAATTTCCACTCCGCCGGTCCGCGTTCTCCGGAGGTCTGATACACGAACATGACTTGAAAGAGCGGAGATTGCGAAGCATGACGCTCCGGATTAATCGACTCCACCAGATGATCGAACGGCAGCTCCTGGTTAGCCAGTGCGTCCAGCACGACCTCTCGAGTCCGGTGCAGGAGTTCGCGATACGACATGGCATGTTCGACAGACGCGCGCAGGACAACTGTGTTCGCGAAGAATCCGATGAGGTTCTCCGTATCCCGTGAGGGGCGGTTTGCGACTGGTGTTCCCACAATCAGATCGCATTGATTGCTGTAGCGATGAAGGAGGACGAAAAAACTCGCCAGAACCGCCATGAACGATGTGCTTTGTTCATCGACTGCGATCGATTTCAGCCGACTCGCCGTCGCAGAGGGAATCGTGCCATGTACGGCCGCCCCTCGATCACTTCTCGAACCGCAATTCGGACGATCCATGGGAAGCTCGGTCGATGAAGGTGGATCCTTGAGGTGGTGTGTCCAATATTCGAGGAGTCTCTTGTGTCCCTTGCCCTGTAACCTTTCGCGTTGCAGGATGGCGTGGTCCTTGAACTGCAACGGAAGATGTGGAATCGTCCGAGAGCGATTGAATCTGATTGTATTGTAAAGCGCTGCGAGATCCCGATAAAGCACGCCAACAGACCATGCGTCGGCAATGATGTGGTGCATGTTAATCAGAAGGACATGTTCGTTTTCTGAAACACGTATCAGCAGAAAACGAATCAGAGCGGCTTCGTCAAGATGGTAGGGCTTGGTGAACTGTTCCCGGGCGATTCCCTTCAAATACTCATCCTTGTCGGATGTCTCCGGAACTGCCAGACAGTCCAGGTGCAGCCGTTGAGGAGAGTGAACAACCTGGCAGGGCTTGCTGTTGAATGTCGGAAAGCCCGTCCGCAGGATTTCATGACGAATGATCAGCTCTTGAAGGCTTTTCCTCAGAGCCTCCTGATCGAGCAATCCCGTCAAGTGGAGGGAAGCCTCCATATGGTAGCTGGTTCCGCCCTCCAGTTGATGAAGAAACCAGAGCCGCTGCTGCTCGAATGAGAGCGGATGCAGACCGGAAGGCTGAAGATCGACGGAGTGTGAAATCAGAGACCCGTTGAGTTTGCCAATGACCGCTGTGAGTTGTGTTATTGTCGGGTTTCTGAAAACAACATCGAGTGACATGTCCACATCAAACTGTTCGCACAGTCTTGTCACAACGCGCGCGGCTGCCAGCGAGTGACCTCCAAGACGGAAAAAGTTGTCGTCCGGATCGGGATCGGAGACACGGAGCACCTCTCTCCAAATCGATGTGATTGCGTCCTTTACTCCGAGCGCGTCCAGGCGGGCACGAGCCTGATTGCCGGAAGTTCCGTTCCTGCCGGGTTCATCTGCAAGCAATGATGCAAGTTTTCCGCGGTGAACTTTTCCACCGGGTTCAATTGGGATACTGTCGACAAAAAAAATCGTCTGCGGCAATTTGTGAACTGCAAGTTTCTCCGCAGCAAATTCTCGAACGGCAGCAGCCAGGTGTGTCTGAAAAATCTGTGCATTGACGGAGACATCAAAACCTTCTCGAAGCACCAGAACCGCGGCCACGTCTTGTCCAAGGACGTCATGATCGACAGGAAACGCGACCGCCTCAAGGACAGCCGGATGCTGCAGGAGCACTTCCTCAATCTCCCGTGGCGAAACCTTCTCTCCCCCGCGGTTAATGACGTCCTTCTTGCGTCCCGTTATGAAAAGATAACCGTCGGTATCGAGGTAACCAAGGTCGCCGGTGAACAACCATCCATCCCGAAAACATTCTGTGTTTGCCTGTGCGTCATTCTCGTATCGTTCCGCGACGTTCTCGCCCCGCACGGCGATTTCCCCTTCAATTCCGGGATCGACCTGCCGGCCGGCTTCATCGAAAATCCTTATCCTTGGACCTGATGCCCTGCCCACGGAACCCTGTTTGTAAGCCGTTGGCGGCAGGCCGTTACTCGCAATCTGAGGAGATGCTTCGGTCATTCCATATGCCTCGACGAATGGAGCGGCGAAGAATTCCGATATCCGCTCAAGAGTCTCAGAAGGCATCGGCCCGGAAGCGGATCGAATGAGTCTTAGAATACCCGGCTCCACGGTTGTTCTGGAGAGTCCGTGCCTGAGGATGAGCGTATGGATCGACGGCGCGGCGGAATACCAGGTTGGCCTGAATTCCTGCAAACACCGAAAGAACAAGTCTTCGCTGAACCGGCCCGGACAAACGATACTCCCTCCCGAACTTATTGTCGCAAAGAGAGTGCTCAGACCATGAATATGAAAGAACGGCATCACAGCCAGGCAACGATCCGCCGGGGACAGACTTAAGACAGATGCCATGCAGTCCGCAGAGTATTTGAGCTGCCCGTTTCGAAGAATCACGAGTTTCGGAATTGATGTGCTGCCCGATGTATACAATGCCAGCCCCGACTCAGAGCCTGATAAAGCGGTCTGTTTCGGAGAGTCATGAGGCAACGAATCCGCTTCAATCCTGCAGCTCCCGGCAGGGCCTTCCTGTGCGACGAGCTTCAGGATATTTAATCCCCTGCCTTCAAGGTAATCCATGAGTCTCCCCGGCGCGCCCTCCGGCAGGACAGCCGTGGTCGGTTGAAGTTGTTCCAGGAAAACATCAAGCTCGCGCATTGTGCACGAAGGGTCGAGAGGCGCCGCTACCGTAACGGAAGACAGTGAAAGCAGGAGGCACGTGCATTCCGGGCCGTCCTGCACGAGCGTAATGACTCGCTTTCCCGCCCGGACTCCGAAGCCGAGCAGGCTGTCGCGAAGGGATTCAACCCTCTCAAGAATCTCCTCGTAAGAGGCCGGAGACCTTCCCGGAGCGAGAAGGGCCTGCCCGTCCGGATGCTGATCCGCCCACATTCGCAACGCTTCATAGGGCGACTCCGACAGTTGTGAAGCGGGCTTTTTCACCATCTCGCCATTCTCTCCCCAGCGTCGATTATCACAACATTACAGTGCAATGATACGCCGCAGGCAATGAATTCGTTGGGATGCCGCAAGGAGTTTTTCCCAGGGAACAAAGAACAGATACCCTCCAAGCCATGGAAAGCTCGGCAGAGTCTGCAGCCATGTTGACAGCACAAATTGCATCATAAACAGGGATGTAATGACGGGTGCGCTGATGATTGGCCAGCGGTCCAGGAGCGCGAGAGGCGAGAAGCATTCGGATAACAACATGACGCACGCCATGATCAACAAAACCCATGAGTGCCGGGTGATGAAGAGAACCGACGCAGAAAGCGGTTCACCTTTCAGTTTGGCATGCATATAGTACTTGTAGAGTAGCCAGTGCCGCATGTTTTGAACCGGTTGCTCCAGCCAGTTGCCGTCCAGCTTTTGACAGGCAGCTGTGAAAAAGAGGAGGACAAGAGCGATCTGTGCAAGCCGGACAGGCCACTGATAGTCCATCGAACTCGTTTTGGAAGACAATCGCGCAAATCGGCAATCAAGCGAAAACGCGTCACCACACGGTGAAAACGGGAGAATCCACGATACAAGGATCATGGGGGCGAAGTGAAAGGTGACGTGTCCGTATCCATTGATTGCTCCGAAGATATACGTGCCCGCCAGAGCGACTATGGCTGTTGAAATGCGAGTCAAAAAACCCAGACATGAGAGAAGGGCGGCAATCCCTGCCAGAATCGTTGCAAAGGCCATAAGGCCCACGGTCGGAGGAGGAACCACTCGCAACAGCAGTGTCGGGGACCAGAACTCGGAGGGTAGACTCACGTATGAAACAGGATCGTAGACGAAGATCTGAACGAGAAACCAACCGTAGAACAATGCCCTGCAAACCCCGAGGCGGGTTGCGGAGCCCCCTTTCAGAAAGAAGGTCTCGATCAGTCGAATCACGGCCGACGGTACTCGTGTAACAAGTCCGACTTCGTAACGCGGCCCAAATCGAAATCCCATCTGATCTTATAGTATCTGATCCCGGCGATTCGAAGTGGCGAACCACTCCTTTCATCAATAAACCCGAACAGATGGGACAGAACTTCCTGCGCTTCGGCATCTGTTCCGGCACTTCGCAGGGCTCCGTCGAACCTTCGAATCAGTCTGAAATTGATATTTTCAAGCTGAACCACGTCGATCTCTTCATCCTCCGTGAAAACAACAAGATTTCTTGAAAGAGACTTGTTTCCGCGAGGAAACCTCTTGTAGACGGAAATTCCGTCAAACGGCCAGAGTTCTCCTGTCGATTGAAGGACGGAAACCCCCTGGCATAGTATCATTCCCACCACCGAAAGAGAGAGAAGCGACAGACGCCAGGTCACAGCTCTTGTTGTCATCGCTCCAGAGCCTCCAGCAAGGCAGGAACAAAGGCATCGAGATTGCGCGGGAACACCATGAGATGATCAGATTCAACGACACGCACGCGAAACTTTCCATGGCAGAGACCTGCCCATCCAAGTCCCTTGATGCCTGAGCAGAGCGCCGCTGTGGGACCGGTCGTTGCCTGAAAGACAGTGACATCTGCTCTTGTCGGTAAAGGTTTGTAGTTCATCATGTTCACGCGGTGCTGATGGTGAATCAGTTCCAGCCATCTACCTCTCTCTTCGGACCGGCTCATGCGAAACCGAAGATCCCTGAAAACCCTCCGGAGGGGCTCGACACGGCTGCTTCTTGAAACCAGCGATGGAACAGGAATGTCGATGATTAATACGTGAACGGCACAGTCATCCCGCGCCAGCAAACGACCCGCCTCATATGCGGCAAGTCCTCCGTATGAAAACCCCAGAAGGACTGTTTTGCCGCCTTGCGAAGCGTTTTTTCTTATCAGTTCCGCAGTGTTTCGGCCTTCCGCCTGTACCGACAATGCGGGCCTTGCTCTTTGATCCATGCCTCTGTGCTCGATCGAGATGCAGGTTCGAATGCCTCCGAGTCGGCTTGCCAGTGCGATGAAATCGGTCGCCGTCGATGCACGGCCAGGGACCAGATACAGCGTCTCACAATTCTGACTCCGTGACAGTGAAATGGTTGGCATCGGCAGATCCACTGAACGACAACCGATGAAACGGGCAAGTTTCCGTGCGGTGGAAAACTCCGCGACCTCTCCAATGGAGATGCGTGTGCCCAGAAAGGATTCGATCTCCACGCAAAGCGACATTGCCAAAAGCGAGTCACCACCGAGCATGAAGAAGTCGTCGTTTCTTCCCACAGGTTTGATGCCGAGTGCCCTGCTGAACAAGCGGAGCAACTGCGTCTCCAGAACTCCGACCGGCCGCTCTTCAGACCTCAGAACCCGCTCAGATCCACGATGGCGCCGCAAAACATCAAGTTGTGAGTCGATCTCAAACGCTGTTGGCAGCTTCCTGACAAAGCGAAACACCTGAGGATGCGAGCCGTTCACACGGTTATCAGTAATGAAAACCTTCAATTCAGAAACGAGAGGAACTTTTCCCGCAACGGGTTTGATAAACGCAACGATTGCATTATCACTCTCATCGGATTCAACGACGATGACCCTTTCAACATCCGGGTGAAGGGCAATTAACTCCTGCAGGTCACTGACGACATGAAAACCCTGAATTTTCCCACTCTCTTGCTCTCCCGGCGCTTCTTCGGTACGAGAGTGGGTAATTCCACGAAGCTCAGAGAGCTTGATCTTTCCCGTTTCCGTCCTTGGAAGCGAATCAATGAAACGGATTCTTCCGGGAATCTGCCATCCACAAAGATGGTTTTTCAGTTCCTCACGGATTTTGCCTTCGGAAGTGCATGGCATTTTGTCCGAAACAAGGAACGCCGTTGTGCTCTCTCCGTTTCCGTTCGAGCCGGGGTGTTTGATGACCGCCGCCTCGCAAACCCCGGAACACTTCAATAGAGCCGATTCCACTTCCGGCAGATACACGCGGTATCCTCTGACTTTTACCACACCGTCCATCCGTGCGATAACGGAAAAGGAATCATCCACCCGCTTCACCCGGTCTCCCGTCTGATAGAATCCGTTGCTGTCCGTTCTGGCGGAGGCCGAAAGAAACGGACTCCTTACAAGCAGCTCGCCTTCCTCTGCATTCACGCCCTCATTGTCACCAACAATTCGGACTTCAACCGAAGAAAACGGCTTAAATGAAAGCAAATCGTTATTTGGCAGCGCTGTCGCTGCGGTGATTCCAACCTGTGCAACAGGTCCCGATTCCGTGGAAGAGTAACGGTGGAATACAACTGCCTTATCCGCGAGACGACTCCAGACACCAGCAAGGCCGGATGGACGAAAGCGCTCTCCTCCCAGTATCACCTTCCTGAGGTGTGGAAATGACTCGTCTTGCGTCCAGCTTTTTTTCCATCCCTCGAAGAACGAAACCGGTGGATGAAAAACAGACACTTCAGCAAGTCGAAGCCAGTCGGAAAAGGATCGGTAGTTGAAATCCCCCGGATCAGCCAGACACAGCGTTGACCCGCCGAGCAATGCACCAAAAACGTCCCCTTCTGCTGCAATGAAACCCGGATGAGTTACCAGCGCAAACCGATCGTCGGTGCAGTACCCGCATGACGATGCATACAAGTCCACACGGTCCATGATCTGTCTGTGGTTTCTCACCATAAAACGCGAGCGACCTGTCGAACCGGAGGTCAGGTAGTAGGCGGCGGCAGAGTCCGCATCGGCACCGGTGGAATTCCTTGAACTGCCCGGGTTGTGTGGCGAACTCTCCAGAACGTCATCGCAACTGACGGCACAGTGCTCATAGCCATCAGGGAAGCCGGAGCCCTTTACACCCGTTGCGAGCACGGTCCTGCACTTGATCATGTCAAGATGTTCCGCCAGTGATTCAGCGGGCATGGAATCGGGAATAACCCAATAGGCAGCCCCGGCACAAATCGATCCCAGCATGAGCTGAATCCGCTTGAAGGGATCATCCGTGAAAATTGCAACAGTCTTCGGCCAATCGCTCACCGTGGCGAGGTATGCGGCAATCGATTCGGCCCGGTTTCGGGTTTGGTTGTAGGAATATACGATTCCCCGAAAGGTGACCGCAGGCCGGCCGCCCTTTTTCTCGCATACTTCTGTGAAGCGCTTCCAGATCACGCCTGCCACTCCCAAGCCTGCGGCCTATGGTCAAGCCCTGGAAATGGCAGGCACTCTGGATTGACAATCCACCGGCCGTGAGAGCCGGCCGAGCGAAACTCCCTTTTCACTGAGAAGAACCTTGTTCGATCAGGAAATGGTCAATCATCAACAGCAATATCTGCGTGCCGCCGGTCGAGACGCTTGCAACTTGTTCAAGTTGCAGAGAGATACCATGCTCGCGATCAACTGGATTCTGTCTGACGGGTGATCCGGAAGAAATTGGAGTTTTGGTTCATTGCATTGAAGATGAGTTCGGCCACGGCAAAAAAGCCTGCCGGGTTCAGTGTGTGCAACGGAAGGCTCAGAGCCCGACGACCAGCTTCGACCCAAACGCGGTTCGCGCCGGAGCGCAGAAACTGCCAGGACTCAAACTCGAGCCCTCTGCTCCCATAGCAGGTCGCGTTTACTGAAATGCCGGGTTCGTAAATCAGGCGAACACGCTCAGCACACATTCCTGGCTCGGCAGATTACCGAATGACCCAATAGCTCTCGGATTCATTCTTCGGTCCGAAAACGACATATACCGTTCCCGCGTTTCCGAGACCGCCCGGGTTCGAATTTGGTGCACCAATCATCAGATCGACCGCACCGTCCCCATTCACATCGCCCGCGACGGAAACGCTGTAACCCGCGTAGTCCGCCGGCTCCACGCCGTCTAAACGAAATCCCCCGTCGCCCACGTTTTCAAGATCAACGACTGAACCGTCACTCTTTCCAAAAACGACATAGCATTCGCCGGTCTTGAACATGGCTCCGTATGCACCGATGAGTATGTCCGCCATCCCGTCGCCGTTCCAATCCCCGGCGCCGGACACAGCCCAGCCTGCCCTGTCAAAAGCGTCGATTCCGTCAATTTGAAATCCGCCGCTCTCGAGCGCAGACAAATCCACTGGCATGTTATCGTTCTTGCCGAAGATCACATAGCTTTCCCCGGCTCTACCGTCGCCCCCGGCATAAGCTGAAGGAGCGCCTATGACGAAGTCATCCAGTCGGTCACCATTGACGTCGCCAACCAGCGAAACCGCGAACCCCGCTCCGTCGTTCTCGTCGATGCCCCGAACCACAAAGCCTCCACTTCCAAGGTTCGCCAGATCAACGGATGCGGAACCGCTCTTTCCGAACACAACATAGCTCTCACCCGCACTCGAATTCGCTCCTCGTGCTCCAATGACAATATCAGGAATTTCGTCGCCGTTGATATCTCCCCCGCCCGAGAGGCTGTATCCTGAGATATCGTTGGCGTCCGCGCCATCGATTTGAAAACCACCGCTTCCCAGGCTGGCAAGTTCCACAGAGCTGCTATTGCTTTTGCCGAACACAACGTAGGTCTCACCTGCATCGGCGTCGCCGTCGCCGTCGGCACGATCCGCTCCAACCACGACATCAGAGAAAGTGTCGCCGTTTAGATCGCCCGCGCGGGCAACGCTGAATCCGCAACGATCAGTGGGATCAATCCCGGCGATCAGAAAGCCTCCGGTTCCCAGACTCGACAGCGTGACCGGGGAACTGTCTGCTTTTCCGAAGACCACGTAGGCCTCACCGGCGTCGGTCCGGCCACCGGGATCGGCTCGGTGAGCCCCGATGATCAAATCATCCAGCAAGTCGCCATTCACGTCACTCGCGCTGGAGACGCTGTAGCCGCACTGGTCACCGATATCGATGCCTTCGATCTGAAACCCGTCAGTACCGAGATTCGACAAATCAACGACATCTGAATTTTCTTTCCCGAAGATCACGTAGGCATTGCCGGCAGTGGAAAGACTTCCAGGTGCACCGACAATTACGTCGCCCATCCCGTCACCATTCACGTCGCCTGCGTCGGACACCACGAAGCCGGTGTACTGCAATGCAGCTGAACCGTCGATTCGAAAACCGGGAATCGAGATTCCGACCTCGGAAAGGTTGATATTCATTGGAGGGGTGACACCGGCAGGCAACTCGGCAGCGAATGCTGCAACGAGAAGGGCAAATGCACTGGTTTCGGCCCGGCTCCGTCTCTTCATCTCGCAATCACTCACACCATGCAATTGTACCTTGTGATCAGATGGACGTCCATTCACTGGGGTCAAGCCGGTTCAATCCGGTTAGCATGGCCCTCATCGTGAGAACATGAATTGCCGAAGCTCGAACCCGGAACCCCCTGCTCCCAAAGCAGGTAGTATTTTCTGAAAGAGCTGGACTTAAAATTCAACTGTGCAAATTCGGCAGGTATTTCATTCTTGGGCATTGCTCTTCACTGCAAGGACCCGGGTTTTCCAATACACGTCTGCCACTCAATGCCTGCCTCAGCGTAAAGGCGATCTGTTCCGCGGTGTGACGCTTCCCGCCAGGCTAAAACCCAACAGAGATTCCGGAGCCGCTTGAGGGCAGGTCAATCTGACCAAAGGAACAAAGAAAAGTATTATTAAATAAGTCGGATAATAATTATCTCAAAAAACACTTGCACTCACGTCACTATCCTGGTCAATTTGAAATCGATTTGAGAAGGTGACGGCTTGGTGAGTTCCGTTCGGGATATGGAGTTCAGGCGGTTTTACGGCTTTGGAAGCAGCATCGTCGTATCAGCGCACTCCAGCGAACGGCGTAAACCTGGTGAGGATATGTACTGATACTTATAATGGTATGTGGGTGTGGTGCATCTCTTGTCGGTTGGACCGACCCCTTCAGGTCACTCGAATTCCGATGAAAGGTCTTACTCATGAGCGATAGGAATATCGATTCCAGCGCGAACCGAAGCGCGGATGCCTTGCTGGAAAAGACTTCCGTGAGCGGGATGTTTTCTGAGCAATTGGGTGGTGCCGATCACGGAGCGGAAGGATTTCCCGCAACCATTGCAGAAGACCGCGATGGCCCAATCACAAGAGAGTGGGTGGAAGAGCGCATACGGGACGAGGTTATGCTGGACTCACTTGTTGATGGTCTCATCGAGGATGAGCGGCTGGATCGCATGCGGAAGAATATCAACACAGCGGTCAACGGCACGCGGGAGGAACTGGCGGCAACACAGAAGTGGCTGCGTTACGTGCTTCTGGTCCAGCGAGTACTGCTTGAGAAGCTTGCTGAAAAGGAAATCATCGACCTCGGAGGCATTGACGGACGAGCAGCGGAGCTGACCGGTTTGCTTCAACATCCCCGGTTTGCCAGAGGTCTTGGTGTCGCACTTGATCGCAAAACGAAAAAAGGCACGGAAGTAAGAGAAATCAACTGTGACGAGCGGATTCACGTCTGCAAACAGGCTTGTTGCCGACTCAGGTTTGCGCTCGACGAAAGAAGTCTCTCCGAGAGCCACCTGGAGTACGATTCGGAACACCCGTTCATGATCAGGAGGAAGGCCAACGGGGAGTGTGCTTATCAGAAGGAGGGGAAGTGTTCATGCTATGACATTCGCCCTCGAACCTGTCGAACCTACAGCTGTGAAAAAGACGAGCGGATTTGGAAGAACTTCGAGAAGATGATTCCCTCGGACCGTGTTGCCCGGCTGCCGGAACTCGGGGCCGTGGAAAGCTAAGATCATGGTGTCACGGAACAAATCCAAAAGACACGGGTTCGTCCTGGCAGTGCTTTGTAGTCTTTTCGTGCCAGGCCACGCATCCCTGATTAATCGCCTCACAAGCCTGGAGGAAAAATACCGGAATCTGGAACTCAGGATGGAAGTCCGTTTTTATCAGCGGAAAGACGGTCAAATGGCCCACAAGTACACTGCCCGACACAAACTGTTGATACATGAGGGTGGGATTCGAAAGGAATCGACCGTATACCGTCCCGACGGCACGTTAAACTATGAAGCAACCCAGGTGTACGACGGCCAAAGAACCGTGCAATATCGGCCGGACCAAAAGACGGCGACTATCGATGGGGGGCGGAACCTGAACCTTGGAGATGCGGGAGTCCCGCTTATGGCGGTCGGCATCGGTCATTATCCTGCTTCCAGGTTCTCGCCAGGGCCGCCGGCAACACTTGAAGCACTTCTTGAAGAATCATCTTCTCCTCCCGTGCCGGGCGAAAGCACTCCCTACGGAATAACCCGTCCTGTGGAACCGGAGGATTTGAACTGGAGTGTTTTTCCCGCAGATGACCGAGACAGGACGGAGGCGTTCTTTGCCACAGGCCTGTTCAACCACGGTCATATCATGAAGGGATGGACCGATTCGTCCCGGAGCGGACTCATCGTTCGTCAGGACTTCTTTGACAAGACCGGGAGTGTCAGCGCCCGGTTCGAAGTGGAGGACATTGCCCGAGGCTTTGTACGATCGTTCCGGTTGATGGAGTTCGAACCCTCCGGTGACGAAAAGAATGTCAGCCAGCTTCTCGAGGGAATCGTTGAGACAACGGTATTGAATCCGTTGATCCAGCCACAGGATTTTCACATCGAACTGCCAACTGAGGCCTATGTTATCGATCGCGACAAAGACCTCACATATACAGTGGGAGGATTGCCGGCGGAATTCGCCGAAATCCTGCGGAACACCCAATTGTTTCCCGATGAGTTGCCGAGACAGGCGGACGCTGCGACAACTGGCGAAAGCATCGCCGGGAAACCACCGACACAGTCAAAGGAGGAAACCAGAAAAGAAGAAATCAAACCCGTCATCGCTTCGGCGAATTCGACACCCGCCCCCCCATCACCTCGTTCGCACAAGGACATACCCACGAGGCTGTGGTTATGGGGCCCAGTTGCAGCAGGAATTGTGACAGCGCTCCTGACAATCGTCCTCGCCGTCCGCAGGATACAAGGAAGAACAACCCTGAAAGGAGGTTTGTCATGAGCAGTAAACCCCTGACCCGGCGGGATTTTCTCGCCCGGGCAAGTGCCGTCGCTGTCGGAGTCGGTTTAAGCACGAGTCTCTTCGCCGACGTCGAAAGTGATGGCACCGCAAAAGTGCTGGAAGGGAAATACGACCTCTATCCCTTCAAATCGAACACCAGTATTCGACTGGGGAAAGAAGATCTGGGTCTTGTTTTTGAGACCGACAACAATCCCTGGGTCGCACTCCAGCGGATTCGCTTTGAAACGGGAGCTGAACGGATAAAGGCCCAGCTCCGGTACATCCCGCTGCAGCCAACGAAAGAGGCGCCACTTCTTGGGGTGACCCTTTTCGACAGGGACAATCGGCTCCTGACGAAATCCACCATCCGGTGTGAACCGTTCTCTGAACCTCAGATCGTTCTCGGAGATCCGCTTCTGCCTCTTTTGACAGCCCACTTTGTGTTCGAGGGCGCCGTCGCCATGAAACCAGCGAGATTCTCGGTCTTCGCAATGAAGGGAGAACAGTCAAAATGATCGAGACACATGACGTAAACGCGATCCTTGCCAAAAGAATCGGCGAAAAGAAAAGACTCCTCCATCTTCGCCGGCAAGTCGGGAACACCGTGGGACATCTGCTCGCCGACCTGGCGGCTGGCGAGTATGGTTTTCCACAGGAATTCGCTTCACTAAGCGGACCGGACCTGAAGGGAACCATTTGCGGAAATCCCGTCAACGACTACGATCCGAGCCGCACATGTCCAAGTGGGTTTGAATGTCAGTCCGGCAGATCTTATGACTGCGGTGACTTCACCTGTCAAAGTGACTTCAAGTGCGATGAGAAGCTCGACTTCCTGTGTGGCGTTGAGAATGAGTGTGCCTCCAATTTCGACTGTCAGGACGCGGGACACGGGTTTTTCTGCCTCGAGGACAACGACTGCACCGGTGGCTTTACCTGCAACAATGGCGGTGAAGCCTGCACAACGGGGCAGCAATACTCCGTCAATGGAGACACCACTCCGGGTGACTTCCTCTGCGGGTTCCCCGGTGACACTCCGGATTTCGACTGCCAAAAGGATTTTGACTGCGAAGGCACTGATGACTTCGAGTGTTTCCGCGACTTTGACTGCTCCGGTCAGTCGTCCGATTTCGACTGCGGAACCGGAGCGGACTTTGACTGCGGCGACTGGGGTGGTGGAAGTGCTGATTTCGACTGTAACGAGAACTTCGACTGCAAGGGTAACGTGGACTGTAACGGATCGACATCCTACTCACCTCCACCCTGCTGACTGCCGTGTATCGACCTCGGCGCGGCCCGGCACCGGTTTCACTGCGGTGTCCGGGCCCGCCAAATTGAAAAAGCGAGGTAACAGCCCATGACTCTGCTTGAGGATCTGCGCGGATTTGTAGTGGACGGGAACGAAGAATCCCGCAATGCACTGGCCGGTAAAATTGCAAACCGTCTCGTGCTCGACAAGGCGTTTCCCAAAACCACTTTCATGGAACTTGTCCTGACGGAGGACTGTAATCTCCGGTGTTCCTACTGCTTTGTGAAAGACAAGAATCCCCGGCGCATGTCATGGAATGTTGCAAAAACGGCCGTGGATTTTCTCATCACGGAAAGTGGGCGCACCGAGAACGTGCATATCCTCTTTTTTGGAGGAGAACCTCTGCTCGAACTGGATCTCATCAAGCGAGTCATTGAGTACGCCAATGGCGAGGCGCCTCACCGTGAGAAGAAATTCAGCTACAGCATGACAACCAACGGCACACTGCTGACGGAAGAGACCTGCCGGTATCTCCGGGACAGCAGCGTGAAATACCTCGTCAGTGTGGACGGAACCGCGGAAACGCATGACCGTCATCGCAAGACACGGGGTGGAGGGCCGTCCTTCCATCTAATTGAGAAAAACTTTCGCCACATGAAGCGTTTTCAGCCGTGGCAGGGAACACGCTATACGATTCATCCGGACTCAGTGGGTGCTCTCATGACGAATGTCCGGGTCCTTCATGATATGGGAGTTAATCAATTCATCATCGGACCCGCAATGGCTCCCGACGTCCCATGGCCGAAAGAGGCAATGGAAACGTTTGCAGAACAACTCGACAACTTGGTGGATTACTACGTCAAAATGCAGCAGGAGAAAAGGCATTTTCGCCTTGGTATGCTCGAGCTGGGAAGTCTTCCCAGTCTTGAAGAGGCAAGAACACAGTCAGAGGACGCCCTCCTGCAGCGTTGCCGTACACAGCACGAGGGTGAGTGGGGCTGTGGAGCGGGCCGCGGACGGCTCGCAGTGAACACAAGGGGCGAACTCTATGGATGCTCCCGGCTGCTGACCGCCAACGGACTGGCACGGGACGGACTTGGCCGTCTCGGCAGTCTTCAGGACGGTTTCGATGTCCATGCTCGCGCGAAATTGATCGGCAAACGCGAGTCCGCCCGAACAACCTGTCTGGCATGCTCACTTCGGGACGCGTGTACCGGCGGTTGTCCCGCCGTGAACTTTCAGTTTACCGGTGATATGTACAGGCCTTCGCTTCTCGACTGCGAATTCACAAGGCTTTATCTCGAGGTTCAGGAAAAGGCACAGCGTCTTCTCGTAAGGCAGGCCGCGGAAAAGGAGGAACCCCGGGAGAAGGTGTGTTCACCCGTGTAACGTCGGTTTCGGGAAACCGGCGCAGCCGTGCCGACTGCTCAAAGGCGACTCGGGCTTTGCGCGTGTAGCCAAGCAACATGGCGGTTACAGCTTGATTGTGCCATGTCTCGGCCAGTTGCGGAAACAGCCGCGTAGCGGAAACTGAAGCGAGATAGGCATGCTTTCGTCTCAAATGAAATACGCAATGGGATGTGTAACGCAAAAGAAGACAGGCAAACACTTGCCGTGTATCAAGAGGGCGGAAGTAAGCACCACAGGTACCGGCAGCAGGATCGAGCGACTCAATTCGCTTCTTCATTGTTCCGGCGGGACGAAGGCCGGACTGCTCCCCCGCCTCACTGTCGTAAGCAACCCCGTCAAGAACGGCGGAGAGGTAACAGTGCTCCGGAGCCAGACAGATTTCAAGAGCAAGCCCGAGACGGAGTCCGAGAATCTGAAACAGCATGGAGAAACCAAGGCAATTTGTCCGCCCCTCAATCAATGCCACATGATACATGACAGAAGACGGCTCATTGTCCGCGGAAACATACGACACATGATCATGAATCGCCCGACGCAACGCAATGAACCGCTGTTTCTCCCCGCCGCCCTGTGCGCAAGAGGAGGCCTGGCACTGAATGGACATCAGACGCGAGTCCGCACACTTCATCTCGTCGTCTCCGACCGGCTCAATGGTGGAAAGCTGCCGCCAAAGGAAGCCGGTTTCCGCCCTCTCCGATGCGGCCGTTGTTACAGTCCGATGAAGGTTTTCGGTAAAGGCGGACAATCGACTGCTCTGACGGGCTCACTTCGGTTTTTTGTGCGACTACCGGTTGCAGGCCGCTCTTGTTCACTTCAGGGAGGGTAAGAGATGAATCGTCAGCGGGTGTTGTTTCAAGAGAAATCCGAACATTCGTTCGTTCTCAAAAAAAATGAATGGTCGAAGACTGAGTTTCAGGATGAGGTCCGTGCCCGTTCTCTTCCATGCGCGACGATGATTTGTGGAGGATTCGGGCTTGGTGATGCATTAATGATCACCCCGGCGCTTCGCGGTCTGAAGGAGTTGCTGCCTCATCAGCCCGTGCATGTTTTCTGCAGACCCAAAGAGTTTTGTATCTTCCAGAACAATCCCAATGTGGATCTGCTCATCGGTGTGCCCTGGAAGTTCTCATGGAAGCCCGTCAAAGAGAACTACGGAAGGTCCATCCATCTCTACAAGAGTATTAATGGCAACCCGAAGGCGGAACTCGTTAACGCATACGACATTTTCGCGCAACTTGTGGGAGTGCGGCCTCACTCGATGATTCCGGATTACTTTCCTGTCCCGGAGGAACTTGATCGTGCCCGGTCAGCAATGGAAACCGCCGGTATCGTCCCCGGAAGGGACAAAGTGGCGGTATTTCAACCAAGAGCAAGTTCTCTCCTGAGATCCATTCCTGATGAAACCACACTCGATGTGCTTCGAGGACTTGAGGACAGAGGCTGGAAAACCGTCGTCGTCTGGAAAGACATCAAACCGTCCGCAGAGGGGTTGAAAAACACTTTTTGGACATCAGCGGATTTCCCCGACCTGGAACTGAGAGACATCTTCGCTCTGGTACGGTTCGCCGACAAGGTGATTGCCACGGACAGTGTGATCTCCCATCTGGCAGGGGCCTATTCCAAACCTTCCCTTCTGATCTATGGCCCCTTTCCGGCGGAACTCAGAGCATCCCACTTCACCAATGCTCGCTCTATTCAGGCGGACGTGGAGTGTGGGCCCTGTTTTCAGCACGGCAGTCGATGCGCTCTCGAGGGCAAGACAATACCTTCCTGTATGAAACAGATTGGTGCGGCTTCAATTCTCAAACAGTTTGACGATTTCACGACGAACTCCGTCTCCAGTGTCCCCCGAACCTTTCTTCAGGAATTGCACGGTCCTGGTCCATCCTGTCGGATGTGCGGTTTCGGCGAAATGAAGAGCTATGCTCGCAAGAAAAACACACTCTACGTGGAATGTATCAAATGCGGCTCCGTCCAGACTGATCCAGCTTACAGTGAGGATCCGGTATTTACAACACCAAAGCATCATTACTTCGAGCGGAAATCCGGAGGCGACCTCATTACAGCGAAAAAATCCCTCTGCTCGCTGTTTTCCGTTCTGCCAGAGCTTGTTAAGAGCAATGGTTCGCTGCCACGAGCTCTGGACTTCGGTGCCGGCGGCGGTGGAG
>JANQSL010000171.1 GCA_028284075.1 Candidatus Sumerlaeia bacterium
AAGCTCGGACAGCAGCCAGGCCTCGGCGACCCCACAGGATGCCACACCTCCCGCGGCTCCCACAGGCCTTGGCGCAAGGGCGGGAGACGGCTCTGTTTCTCTCGTCTGGAACAACAACGGTGAAAGTGACCTGAACGGCTATATCGTCTATCGCTCTACAACAAGTGGCAGCGGCTACTCCGTCATCGCCGGTGTTCTCTCCTCCAGCGACTACACCGACAACACGGCCAGCAACGGAACGACCTATTACTACGTCGTCACTGCCGAAGACAACGTCGGTAATGAGAGCGCCTTCAGCAGCGAGGCATCTGCCACGCCTCAGGACACCACGCCGCCCGCCGCTCCGACGGGACTCGTGGCCACCGCCGGCGATGCCACCGTGTCGCTCGACTGGAACGACAACGGCGAAGGCGACCTCGCGAGTTACAGCGTGAAGCGCTCCACCACGTCCGGAAGTGGCTACACAACGATCGCCTCCGGCCTCGGCAGCAGCGCCTACACCGACAATTCCGTCAGTAACGGGACGACCTACTACTACGTTGTCACAGCGACAGACACGAACAGCAATGAAAGCGCGAACGGTGCCGAGGATTCCGCCACACCATCCGCTCCGGTCACCATTCCCTATGGCTCGATCGACTTCGACAACTACACGATCGGCAGCTACGGAAGCCAGGATGTGAACTCGAGCTCCTATGAACTCCTCGACAACGGACACACGATGCGTCTTTACGGCAATACATGGAAGACCATCCCGCTCAACTACACCGTCACGTCGACCACTGTCATCGAGTTCGATTACAAGTCCGACGGCACCGAGCCGGAAATCGGTGGCGTTGCTTTCGACAACGACACGGCTCTCTCCTCCGGTCAAACGTGGAAGGTCTATGGCACACAGGCGTGGGGTATCACCACATACGACAATTACAACCCCAGCGGCTGGACGTCCTACTCGATCCCCGTTGGCCAAACCCTCTCCGCCGGCAGCTACACCTATCTCGTTCTCGTCAACGACAAGGACAGCGGATCAGGCACCAACAGCTACATTCGCAACGTCCGCGTTTACGACACACAGTCCGTCGTTGATGATGATGATGGAGCCCCCGGCTACACCACCACCGGTTCCTGGACGACCTCCGGCTCTTCCGGCTACAACGGCGGAGGCTACCAGTTCGCCAATGCAGGTCAGTCACACACGGCCATCTGGGATCTCGACATCCCCGTCGCCGGCGACTGGAAGGTCGAAGTGATGTACCGCGCCAGCGGCAACCGGGCGAACAGCGTGGAGTACGATGTCTCCACACCCGGCGGAACCCAGACAGTCTACAAAGATCAGACCATTGACAACCTCGTGTGGGTCACTCTCGGCACATACACCTTCAACGGCGGAGACGGCACTGTTACCCTCGACGCAGCAGGTTCCAGCGGCGGTGCCGTTGTCATCGCCGACGCCATCCGCATCACCAAACAGTAAACGAAACCAGCAACTCCGACCAGCCGACCGGCACACCATCATGGTGTGCCGGTTGCTCCTTAAAGTGACTGACGTGCCTTCCTTGAACGAGTCCGGGTAATATGTTGGTTTCGGCCTCTATGATGCTGTTCTGCTCTCACAAGCCTTTTCTCTCTTGAGGCCCGATGAGGTCCTGATCGTATCTGACGACACCCAGTCTCGGATGCGATGTCATGCTCAAATCCTTTTCCGTACAGCTCGCCTCGGTCGCCCGGAACCGGCGTGGGCGCCGCAATCTCCGTGTGTTGGCCAGCTTCTTTCTGTTGTTGGCGACCATGGTCACCATTTACTCAATCACTTTCCACCTGCTCATGCAGATGGAAGGGCAGGAGCACTCGTGGATCACGGGATTCTACTGGACGCTGACTGTGATGTCCACGCTTGGCTTCGGAGACATCACCTTCCAGTCGGATATCGGCCGCCTGTTCTCGATGGTGGTGCTGATCTCCGGCACCATTTTCATGCTGGTTCTCCTGCCCTTCACGTTTATTGAGTTTTTCTACGACCCGTGGATGAAGGCTCAGGCCGAGACACGGGCGCCGCGCCGGCTTCCGCCGGGAACGCGCGACCACGTCCTGCTGACCAGCCACGACTCGGTGGCCACGGCTCTGATCCGGCGCCTTCAGCAGTACAAGTATCCCTATGCCCTTGTGGTACCGGACGTTGATGAGGCCTTGAACCTGCACGATCTGGGGCTGAACGTGATGGTCGGCGATCTGGACAGCCCGGAAACCTGGAAGAACGCGCGGGCAAGTGATGCCGCATTGCTCGCGAGTACTTCGAGCGACGTCACGAACACGAACGTGGCCTTTACCGTGCGTGGTCTGGCGGATAAGCTCCCCATCATCACATCGGCATTCGATGCCTCCTCGGTGGATGTTCTCAAGCTTGCGGGTAGCAGTTATGTGCTGCGCCTGGAAGAGATGATCGGCCAGTCATTCGCCCGGCGAACGCTGGGGGGAGACGCGAAGTCTCACATGATCGGGAAGTTCGACGAGTTGCTGATCGCCGAAGCGACCGCGCACGACACGCCTTTGGTGGGAAAGACCCTTCGGGAAAGCGGACTGCGTCAGAATCTGGGCATCACCGTGGTGGGTGTCTGGGAGCGAGGACGTTTCGAGCCGGCGCGGGCCGAAACCATGATCAACAACCACACGGTTCTCGTGCTGGCTGGCTCGAAGGAACACATGACGCGTTACGATGAGCTCTTCTGCATCTACAACGTGTCGTCCGAACCCGTGGTGATTGTGGGCGGGGGCCGTGTGGGGCGAGCCACCGCCCGTGCCCTCGCGCGACGGAACGTGGATTATCGGATTGTCGAACCACGGGCCGAGCGGGTTTCCGATCCGGAGAAGTGCGTGATCGGTAGTGCGGCAGACCTGGAAGTGCTTGAGAAAGCCGGCATCCGCAAGACGTCCACGGTTATTATCACACCCCACGATGACGACCTTAATGTGTACCTGACAATCTACTGTCGGCAGCTTCGTCCGGATGTCCAGATTCTGAGCCGCGCCACGCACGAACGGAATGTGGCGAAGATGCATCGTGCCGGAGCGGACAGTGTGTTGTCCTACGCTTCGATCGGCACCAGTGTGGTGATGAATCTGTTACAGCGCAGTACGATCCTGATGGTTGCCGAGGGATTGAATCTGTTCAAAGTCCGGGTGCCCGGCGAGTTCGCAGGCAAAACCATCGGGGAGACCTCGATCCGTGAAACCACGGGGTGCAGCGTCGTTGCCATCCGGACAGAACGCGGCATGGAGGTGGTCCCCAGCCCTTCGGCAGTCCTGTCGCCGGACGCTGACATCGTGCTGATTGGCACCACCGAGGCGGAAGAACATTTTCTCAAACTCTACGGTAAAGGCGGCCCGGATCAATAAGGAGACACCCGAAGGCCCTGCAACCCTCGACCAAAAGGCCACAACACTAGCATAAACAACGGGACCGCGAAAGGGGGCAGGACAGGGGCGCCAAGATACCGGATTCCATAACAAGCCGAACGGCGCCCGGAAGACGTGGGCGGTTTCTGCAGGGTAGTTCATGGATGCAGAAGCTGAGGAGTCACAAGGAGAAGGCAAAGCTCAGGAACGAAACACGTGCTGAACGTGCATTATCGGATTGTAAGTCCGGCTTCTTTAGAAGATACGATTTGTTTTGGGAGCAGAGGGTCCTGAATTCGAGTCTTGGCAGATTGTGGCCGGAGTTTGAAAGGGATGAAGAACCGGGCTGGAAGTGGCTTTTTCGGACGCGGCCCCACCTAGACCATGAACAGACCTTCGATACGGTCCAGCGGCGAAGTCTGTACATCGGGTGCGTTGCCACTGATAATTTGCCGACACACATTGAGTCCGTTGTGCCGGAACCATTCCACATTCTCATTACGCGAGAGGCTGTCAATCGGTGGAACGATAATTTCGCCGGCCATTTCGATAATTCCAACGCCCTCCGACTTGATATGGCGAATGCTTTCAGGAGTGCGGAAGTCGGGATGACGAAGAAAGAGAAAACACGTCATTTGTGATTCTGAAAGCCTCATCAGATAATTGCAGGTGCACTTGCCAGGGTCTCGAGCTTTCCAGCGACCAATGATTTCACTCGAAACCCTCAATGCTTCCTCGAGTCCACCCTCGACAATCAATACAGGACAGTACCATTGCAGGCGGCTGACACTGATGTCATCCCTGTCGCTCAGGCAAACACGAGGTACGGATTCCATTGGCAGATCAAGTCGCCGGAAGAGTTGAACATGATGGTGTCCGAGGACGGAGGCTCCGGCCCATTCCACGTCGCTGTTGGACGCGGCCAGCCAGCCTGGAGCGGAGTGCAGGAAAGCGGCGGTCTCCCTCAGGCCCCGCTCACCGATACGCATGGGTTCATGGAAGCGGGTGTTCATGACAAAGTGCCCCGGGTGGAGAGGGAACGGGGTCAGGTGGGCGAAGAAAGAAGTGCCATGAATCTCAAACTCGAAGGCTCTGAGCCGTTCCTTGCCGGGAGTGCCAATGTTTTCAAAGCAGAGCGGGCAGGTGAAACGCTCGCCGATTTGTTTTGGATTATAGCTGAGTCGCGAGTAGTTGATTTGCAGACGCAGCGTGGCCTGACAGTGTTCGTCACGGAACTCCAAATACTCGTTTGGCTGAGTCAGATGGCCGAAGTAACCGGTGGATTCGGACCATCTCTCAAGCTCTCCAAGGACCTGCCCCAGTGACGCTCCGTCGGTTTGCATTGCCGAGAGACGATTTTGCACCTCGGTCTGATCGATGAGCAAGCCTGTCGGAAGACATTCCCGCACTTCGCTCTTCATTTTGCTTCCACCTCGGAGAGCCAGAGCAGACCAGGACGTCCAATAACTCCTTTGCCGGCAGGTTGAAAAATCCGAAGAGACATCGCTTCAACTTCGTCAAACTCGAGCCTGGAGGAAGGAATGCTCTTTTCGTTTTCAGAAGTGCCGACCGTTCGCCAGCGTGTATCATCCGCTTCACGAATCTGAACATGTACCATCTGTGAGGTTTGCCAGGCTTCGTTGTCTTTTGCCCAATAAAGGATAACCTCAGACAGACTGGTGGGGGAGGAAAATGTGAATTCCACCCAGTGAGGAGTGACACCCTCGTCGCTTGCCCATGCCACCTCATTCCACGTTAATGAACTGTCTTCAACAATGCCGTCATTCAGGGGAGACAGGTTGTAGCCATAGTAGGTGGAATCGGCTCGAACAAGGACATCTTCCGCCCGCAAAAGGCTGGCGTTTTTTGCAAGGACGATAATTGGAACCGCGACTCGAGTCGATGTGCGATCATCGGATTCGAAGTCGATAACGATTTCGTCGAGGAGATCCCTTTCAAGTGGACGATCAGTGACTTCCAATTCAATCTTCAATGATCTTCCAGCCTGTGCCGGAAGTGTGAAGCTGTTAAGAGGCGAAGTCGTGATCCCCTCCGGAAGCTCCAATTCCAGTGAACCGTGCATCACCGAAGACAGATTGTTCCGCAACTCGAGATTCAGGACTGACCTCTCGCCCAGGATGATCTCCCGCGGTTGCGGATCGATGCTGATCGCGTTCAGAGTCGGCAGATCGGTGAGAAACCACGGACCGGCGTCTTTGCCATCAGGACTGCGGACTTCGACTCGGATGCTGTTTTCACCGCTCCACGAGAGCGGAATCGGGATCGATGCTTCCGGAGCCATTGCGTATGGCTTCAGAGTTTCCGTGCCACAGCTCAGACGGACCTCCAGGTCTTTTGCACCATTCTCCGAACGGAAGAGTACCGTCTCTCCGGGAACGATCCCAACGGGCATTTGAACGAGAGACCCGCCGCTTCCCGGAAGGCCTTCTTTGCCTGCCTGAAGCGCGCGAAGGATCGATATGGCCCGCAAAAATTCGGGTTGGTAGAGAGGTTCGAGAGCGGAATATATCTTCTCGGACCATACCTGAATCGTCAGCCAGTCTTCGGCCGTGCTGACCATTGACCATTCCTCTCGCAATGGGTTGTCAATCATTTCAAAACGCAGGTATTTCTCAGCAAGTTCATCGATGGTTTGATTCTGAAGTTCAATCACCGATTCGAGTGCCTCTTCACTTCGTTCGACAAGCATCACACAATCCACGGACAGAGGCTCGAGCCGCCATGGAACATTGTTTTTCTCGATGCGCCTCGAGGTGCCTTCCAAAAGATCGATCGCCAGAAACCCGCTGGTGGAAAGGAGCTCGGGTTCAAGGCTGAATTCTCCTGACTGGAGCACTTCTGACGGATTGTACAAGGTGAAGTAGACGGGAGTGGTAAGATCAGTTTTTGCGGAGGAAGATCCGCCCCCCCAGCGCTCGATCAGAATGTTCTCGTTTCCGGATCTGGCGAAAGTGATGGGTTCCCATCCGGCCGTGGTCGTTCGCTGTTGTGGCTGCATGTAACGCAAAAAGACCGGCCGGTCTTCATTGTAGAGATCCGGATCCTGCCAATACGGAGCCTCCGCGGCGTTGTGACTAAAGAATCCCGGCCAGAAGCCATAATGGAAGCACCGTGCAAAGTAGTCTTCGACTTTCTTGCCGCGAAAGTTGGCGAACCGTACGTTCTGGAGGTAACAATAGGGTTTATGATACAGCATCGCTCGCAGGTAATCCATCTCATCAATACGTGGAGGAGCGATAGTCTCTCCCTCACCCCAGCTTGTTTCGATGCCCAGGACGTCCAGAAAATGTACGGACCATGCCCACTGATAGAGAGCGGTATTGGCCATCAGAAGATGTCCGTTTTTGCGCAGACGTGCGAGCGCCTCTTCTGCAAGTTCGAAATTGTGCATCATGATAACCTGGGCGGCACGAGCGGTTGTTGCATCGAAGGTAAGCGGGATACGGCTCAGACGAAGATGCTCCCGCCGGTAGTTGAGATCCTTGGCATCCCATCCCTCGAAGCTGTCGAGATAGAGCCCTGTAACCGATTCGGGATCGTTTGGCGGGTGTTGATCATACAGTTCCTGATAAGCGAGCCAGTTGCCATCGAAACCGTTGTACGGATCGCCATCCGTTCTCGGGAGATCAGGATTGCTGTTTGTAGGCACTCGCGCGCCCACTGCCCACGGAGTCTCCACCCAGGTAACCTGCATTTGGTCATCACGTCCCCGGGTTGATGAACTCCGAACGTGAGATCCTTTTCGAGAGTCCATGGACATAATGATTTCAGAGAGAGCCTCCAGAGTTCGCGGAGTGTCCGGCGCCATGTCCACGTACTGTACTACCGGTTCGCAATAAACGAGAGACTCAATTCCATTGGCGTTGTTGTAGGCGACGGAAACGTTTGGGTGATATTCGTGAAACTGAAAGGCGAAGTCTTCAACGCGCTGTACCGTATCGAGTTGAGTGAAAGGCATCCATTGCCCCTGCTTTTTCACGCGATGTTCCCATGAGACCGGATTTGCATCGTACCACTCTCGCAGTGCACCTCTGAATCGACGCTCAGGTTCGAATTCAAAGATGATGAACTCAAAGGGAACCATGTCGGGAAAGTTGACTGTTTCGCCGGAGATCGTGACATCAATCTCCGCAACAAGAGCATTTCTCTGACCATCCCAGCGGACACGATGAATGCGAGGCCTGTCCATTGGCAGTCCAAGGCCGAGTCCATAGTTTGAAGTTGTTACTGCCGCGAATGGGAAACGGGACATCGCTCCTCGCGCCCCCGCCGTGGTACCGACAAGTTCCATCAACTCCGGTTGCCCCTCCACCGGAAGCTCCCGGTGCTGATCACGCAGCCAGGTCACCTGTTTATCCGGTACGGGAATCACGAGAGAGATCGTTATCGGCCGTTCGCCATCATCATTGCTCTCATTGTATACAAATCCGGAGATCCGGGAGACGGAGCCCTGCGGATTCCAGGAGACTTTCACATCGAATTCAGCATCGACGAGGATGCTCCGAAGTTCCTCTTCGGCCAAGGCGGGAATTTTCACCACCAAAGCCGGGTCATGGAGTGGACCAAGAAGACCTGATTCGACGGGCTCGGTTTCGACAATGGAGCCTACGGTGTTGAGTTCGGAGCGATCCGGAATAACCATATCGATCTCGGTACCTGTCCACTCCTGAATTTCAAGAGTGATGGGACCAACACCGGAAATGGATTTCAAAGCAAGCCGGCCTCCCTCATTTACCAGCTCAAACGCCGTTGCCGATGTCGCAAGCAGCATCGAAGTGACAGCTATAAACGAAGCTGTGCTACAGTTACGCCGAACCATTCTGTTGTACTCCGTGATGTAGTCCGATTGCCGGGACCCTAGCTGACTGCCTCCGCTATTCCCGAGCGATCTATTTTGACTCCGGAACCGGGATGTACAATCCAGGCTCGGAGACCCGCTTTTTGATAGAGGTCAAGAATGTCTTTCCCGTCGCTCTTGCAAAGAAGGAAGAAGGAACCGCCACATCCAGATCCATTGATTTTTCCTCCGAGGGCTCCAGCTTCGAGGCCAAGCTGGATCAGTCTGTCGATCTCCGGCAGAGACACTTCGATGTTTCTCGACAGGTACTCGTGATGGCTTGTGAGAAGCGATCCGATGTCTCCTGTCGCGACGGAGCCGCTGTTGAGAACTCTGCGTGCCTGTTCCGTGAGATATCTGTTTTCAAGGGTTGCCCGTGCCATCAACGCCTCCTCTGCAGACAGATTGCAGGCGATGCCGGCCGGGAGTGAACGGACCGTCGGAGACAAATCTTTGTAGGGAATTCCAAGATTCTCCAGAACACGGCGTTTCGAGCCCAGAACTCCGTTTGTGTCCTTCGGAATTCCAGAGTCGACAAGGACGAATGTTCCGCCCGTGAATTCAAGGCGCTCATGATGATATGGTGGCTTGCAATCCAGCCAGATTGTGCCGCCGAGGGCCGCAGCGAAGTGGTCCATCATTCCGCCGGGTGAATTGAATTCAACAACTTCTGACTGATGTGCAAGCCTCGCGATTGCGGTGGGATTGTCGATTCTCGAGTCATGTGCGGCAGCCAGCAAAAACGCCACCCATGCAACCTGCAATGCCGATGAACTGGATGCACCACTGTTGAGCGGAATATCGCCTTTTACGGTAACGTCATATCCCGTGTTCCAGAGGACTCCGGCTCGCGCCAATACATTGACTCCGGCAGCCAGATAGTCACGATCGTGTAGATATGTATTGTTTTTTGTCGTCGACAGCTCACGGAACTCGGAGATGTCCGGGAGAGAGATACGGAAAAAATCGTGCTCATTCGGAATGGCGTGAACGGAAACCCGCAGGTCGATGGCTGCCGCAATAACCGGTAGTCCAAGGTAATCCTGGTGTTCTCCGAAAAGGCAAATTCGACCCGGCGACGAGGTTGTAATTGTTGGGGCTCCGGCGGAGGAACCGTTCATCGGAGGCATGGAGACAACTCCGAAAGTTCAATGGGGCGGCCTTCCTCGATTGAGCGTTCCGCCGCCAGAGCCACCAGCAGGGAGTCGCGGCCGATCCTGCCGTTTGCGAACGGCTCCTTTCGTTCACGAACGCAATCGAGGAAATCACGGCGTTGAGCCTGGCATCCAATATGGCCCATGCCCTCGTTGTCGGAAATCATGTCGAGATCGAGGAAATGGAAGGGTTCGCCAATGCCGCCGATTCCCAAGCGTTGGTCCTGGTAGGCACAGAACTGTCTGCCACTCTCGGCAATTCCCCCAATTTCAAGTCCCTCGGGCATGACATTCTCAGGCCTGAGGTACATGCAAAGGATCAAGCTCGCTCGTGCTCCGTTTTCATATTCCACCGCGACAACTGCATGATCGACAGTATTGATTTTATCAATGACGCGAGGCTCATCAGGACAGTAGGAGCAGTCGATCAAGGAGCCTGATTTCCAGACGTGTTGTCCTCCGGTCGCAAAGACTCGAATCGGATCTGAGCCGATTACCCAATTGAAGATGTCAAAGTGGTGACAGTCTTTCTCAACAAGAGTCCCGCCGGTCTGCTCCTGCGCATGGAACCAGTCACGCTGCGGGAAGCATTGGCGCAGTTCTTTGCACCACATCAGTCGAACGCCGTGTCCGGGCTCCGATCCATACTTCGCCATTGCTCGGTAAAGTGTCGAGTAGCGATAAACAAGTCCGATTTGTAGCAATCTGTTTCGCTCTTTTGCATGTCGGATAATTGCATCTGCATCTTCGAGAGTTGTCGATACGGGTTTCTCAAGAAGGAGGTCACAACCGGCGTCGAGAGCCGCCTCTGCGACTTCGCGATGGAGGAGATCCGGGACCGCAACAATGCATGCATCGACCTTTTCCCGCTTGAGAAGTTCACGATGATTTGTATACACTGCAGGTGCTCTATCGTTTCGCCAATCGATCTGGTGAGCTGTGTACCGCTCCTCTCGAGGTTCCGCTATCGCGACCAGTTCACAGCCATCTATCGCATTGAAACCGCGAGCATGGCCGCCACCCATGTCACCCATACCGATTATCGCCAGCCGGACGTTTTGTCGTGTCATCATTATCGTCGATACTCGTAAGGTGTCGCTGTTCGTGTTTCAGTTGAAAAAATCAATCCCACCGCCGGAGCGAAGGATATCGCCGTTGGAAATCGTCCCGTTCGTCGGATCGTATTTGCCGTTCTGCGGGACGGCTGAGTCGTCGTCCGGCAGATATCCGACAAGGTCCCAGTCCGTGTCCGGTCCCATGCAGCGAAGTGACCATCCGGATGAACCGTTGAGGAGAAAGGTGTTGTCAGCATAGACGAAGTATCTCGGGACAGGACCCATGAAGTCCAGAAAGTTCTTCTGAGGGAAGGGATGGGATTCGGGCCGTGCAGCTTGAAACGGATCCTGCGGGATGTTTGTCATGTAGGCGATCGGAGTGCTGAGAAGGTAAATTTGCGGCTCGCCGAGTTTGCAGTCAGTCGGGCCGAGACATACCTGAGTGTTGAAGGGCATATAGCGATTGTGGTCGACAACGTAGGATTCAAGAGCAACGGCAACGCTTCTGAGATCCGCTTCGGCCCGACTCACCTTGGCGCGCGTTTGCGCTTCCAGAAAGTTGGGGACTGCGATGGCCGCAAGAATGGCAATAATGGCCACGACAATGAGCAGTTCGATCAGAGTAAATGCTTTTGGAAGTCTCATGGGTTTCCTCGTTTGCAGGGTGCTGGAGTTTTCTCGCTTCTATTTTATTTAGTATTGAATTTAGTAAATCTCCTCATACTCCCCTGCCCTTGTCAAGAGAGACGTGTGGGCTTTTCTCTGTCTTAGATGACCTCTTCCACCTGAACGTGGGAGTTGTGGAAAATCTGGTGGAACACTGACGCTGCGGCGCCCATTGGGCCAAGGTCGACATCCATCTCACTGAGTTGGATGCGCGTGCTTTCGAAGATGGGGCCAAGGGCGTGTTGCCTGACAATCTCCCTCATCCGTTCGAAGAAGACGTCGGACGATCTGCAGACACGGCCACTCAGGATGACAGCCTCAAGGTCAAAAAGATTGATGACAGTTGCGATGCCGCGGCCAAGCGCCTGCGAAAAGCGTTCGAAAATTTCCACTGCTTTCCTGTCTCCCCCTCGTGCGAGTTCCGCGAGCTCCGCCGCGTCCTTGACTCTCACCCCTTTTTCCTTGGCCATACGTAGCAGTCCCGCCCCGGATCCCGTGTTTTCGAGTGCGTCAGGGTGACCGAGAAATCCGGGGACACCACGCTCGCCGATGGGAACATATCCGAACTCGCCCGCGAACCCCATTTTCCCGGTAAGGACACGTCCGTCGAGTACCAGACCCATACCAACACCATGCCCGATGTTGATGACCGCAAAGGAACGATAGGATCGGCCCGCCCCAAACCACAGCGACCCCAGTGCCATCATCCGGGCGTCGTTTTGAACCAGGACGGCAACGCCGAGTGCATCCTCCAGCTCGGTTCGAATTCGTGCAATAAGCTCCTGTCCCGGTTTTTCCGCCGACTGCTCTTTCGTAACAAGACCCGGAATCGCAATACCGACGCCGCAAAGCGGAGCTGAACTTTCAGTACCGGTTTCAAGAATGCGGATGGCAACGTTCTTTGCCCACTTGATATGAGCAGCGGGGGTTTTTGATGCCGGTGTCTTGCGTTCGATGCGCGTCATGACTTCGCCACCGAGGTTGAGCATCATCCCAATTGTCGAGCGGCGTCCCATATCGATTCCAATGACTGACGCCGCGGCGGAATTCAAGTGGATGGGAATCGGCCGGCGGCCTCTCGGAATTGCCCGGGCTTCTTCTTCAAGGACAAGTCCGTCTGCAATGAGCTCGTCGACAAGGCTGGAGACACTTGGGAGGTTGTATCCCAGACTCTTTGAAATTTCAGCTCGAGACAATGGTCCGTTTCTGCGAACTTCGTTCAGGACCACATGCTTACGGATTCGCCGCTTCTCGACGGAGCGGTCAGCCGGTGTGGAACTGTTTGGAACAATGACCAGATCGGTGCGTGTGCGCATAAGTTACTATCCCTTTATTCCGCTGGTGGCAATACCTTCAATGAAGGCGCGCTGTGCAAAGAAGAAAACGATGAGAATGGGGATGATGGAAATCATGGCTCCTGCCATCATCAGCGGCCAGTTGCTGCCGTATTGAGTCTGAAGGAAGCTTAGGCCGGCCGTAAGCGGCATTTTCTCGAGAGTGTCGATGTAGATGAGAGGGTTCAACAGATCATTCCAGCTGTTCATGAACGTAAAGACGCCGAGAGTGGTCAGAGCGGGGACGGCCAGTGGAACATAGATCCGGAAGAGGATTCCGCCAGGAGTGCAACCATCCACCAGGCCGGCTTCATAGAGATCTCGCGGAACACCGAGAAAAAACTGCCGCAGGAGAAACACTCCGAATGCGTTGCCAAAGAAGGCGGGAACCCAGAGCGGATAATGAGTGTCTTTCCATCCCAGATGCTGAAAGAGGATAAAGACAGGAATGATAGTGACCTGATACGGGACCATCAGGGTCGTGACCATGCCTCCAAAAACAACACGACGCCCGGGAAAGGACAGCCTCGCGAGTGCGAAAGCGGCCATCGAGCACGACAGCAGGACTCCGACAACGTTCAGAATGACCAGCTTGAAGCTGTTGAATAAAAAGGGTCCCATGGGAACCGAGTCGAAGATTCGCGAATAGTTTTCGATACGAAATGTCTTCGGCAGCAATGTGGGTGGATACTGGAAGGCGCCATCCAGTGTCTTGAGCGAAGTCGATGCCATCCACAGGAAGGGGAATACCATTGCAACAGCGACAATACTCAACATGATGTAACTGGCAAAGCCGTCGGCTATTCCATTTTGCTCGCGCATCGTGGTCTTCAATAGTGGACCCATTTCTTCTGGAGCCAGAACTGTGAGAGGGTCACTGTGAAAATGATCAGAAACAGAGCCGTGCCGATTACGCTGGCGTACCCCATTTCCAGAAACTGAAAGGCATGCTTGTACAGGTAGTAAACCAGGGTCATCGTTGAGTTGGCCGGCCGTCCGTCCCGGGCCATGATATAGACCTGGTCAAAAACCTGGAAGCCTCCAATCAGGCTCAGAATAATCACGAAGAACACGACGGGAGAAATGGCTGGCAGTGTGACATGAAGAAATCGTCGGATAACTCCGGCTCCATCAAGTTCGGCAGCCTCATGAAGGTGGCGTGGCACCGCCTGAAGAGCGGCGAGAAATATCACCATGTTGTACCCGAGACCCTTCCAGACGCTCATTGCCATAATCGCAGGCATGGCGGTCCGTGGGCTGTTGAGCCATGACACGGGGTCGGGTGGCTGACGGCCGAACAGCTTCATGCAAGTCTCGATCAGGTAGTTCAATACACCATAATTGGGGTCGTAGAACCACGCCCAAACGAGGGCAACGGCGACGGTCGACGTGACAACCGGGGTGAAGAAGATCACTCGGAATATGCCCATTCCACGAAGGGGTCTGTTGACCAGCATTGCCAGGAGCAGTGACAGCACGACCCCCGTGGGAACCGTTCCAACCACGAAATACGCAGTGTTCGCCAGGGATTTCCAGAACAGTTCGTCCGCCAGAAGGCGGGTCCAGTTGTCCAATGCGACAAATCTCGGCGTACTGATGTTGTCCCAGCGGTAGAATCCAATCATCCAGGAAAACAGAATGGGCCCGGCGGCGAAAAAAACAAGACCAACAAGATAAGGACTCGAAAGCAGAAGGCCCCAGCGTCGTTCCATCCGGCCGAGGGATGAGCCCTTAAGTGCTGGCGTGTTCATTTTCAGGGAACCTGAGCCACAGATCGGTTGCGCAGGACATTATCGACCCGGGCGGCGGCCTCTGTCATCGCTTCCTCAACGCCCTTGCTGCCAAGCCACAAAAGCTCCATTTCTCCGCGGATCGCATCCTCATATCGTGCAAACCCCTCTGTGAAGGGGAGCACTCGTCCGTGGGACTCAATCTGCCGCAGAAACGCTTCCTTGTTGGCAGGGTGCTGGTCCAGATAGGTTTCTGAGTATGCCACCTCCTTGAGCGCGGGAATGGAGGTTCCACTTTTTGCGAGTTGTTCCTGGTAGGTTTTTGAACTCAGGAATCGCACCAGACGCCATGCGGCCTCTTTGTTTTCCGATCCCGAGTAGATCGCGTTGCCGAGGCCGTTTACCGGGGCGGCGGAAATCTTCCCCTTCGGCAGGGGAGCAACGTCCCAGTCGAAGCCTTCAATTTCCGAGAACAAACGAACCATCCATGAACCTTCAGATGACATTCCGAGACGCCCCGTCAGGAACATATTGCTGCCGAAGGTCGATGCCTGTGCCGTGTCAGGAGAGACTTTTTCCTTCAGGACAAGGTCTGAGAAGAACCGCATCGCCTCGACCGCTTCCGGTTCCGCCAGAAGCGAGCGGTTATGATCGGTATTCAGAACTCTGGCGCCGTTCTGCCAGATCCAGGAGATGTAGTGCACCTCCATGGACTCGAACGCCGCCAGATAGCCGTAGCTCTCCATCCTGCCGTCACCATTCTCATCAACGGTAAGTGCTCTCGCTTTCTCGATGAAATCCTCCCAGGTCCAGTCATCATCCGGATAAGGGACGCCGTGCTTGTCGAAGAGTGTTTTGTTATAATAAATACCGATCGTGTTGCAGTCTCGGGGCAATGCCCAAAGGCCGCTGGAGAAATCGAAGACCTTCACTGTCGGCTCAAAATATTCACCGAGATCGAAGGCGGCAGAGTCTTTCTCCATCCACGGCTGGAGATTTTCGATTTGGTCTCTGACGACATAGTCGTGGATGTACGTGCCGCCGATCAGAAACACATCCGGGGCGCTTCCCGCCGCCATCTGAGCTTGGAGCTTGTTCCAGTACTCCGCCCATGAGTTGAACTCGACCCGGACCTTGATGTCCGGGTTTGCCTGTTCAAACTCCCGTATGAGTTCGCGCTCCGCCTTCAATTCCTCGGGCAACCCCCACCTTGCGAAGCGGATGGTGATTTGTTCGGAGTCACCGGAACCACCACAACCGCTCAGGAGAGCCGCCAGGTGAAGAAACATAAGCACGCTCAGTGTTCCGGCCCGGAAGCGTGCAGATGGGGCGTGGCATGAAAACATACGTGGTCAATTCATCCTTTCAGGCACACTGGGAAGGTGGGGGAGTGCGGTGCAATCATATTTTTTAATATTTAATAAAATATTCCGGCAGAGCATGAGACGCCCTGTAGTGTCTGTTCAGGTCGGGAAAGAATACTCCGCCCCTCTCTGACGGAGTATAGTGGGTGACTGCTTCGTTTATACCCGCGCAAGCCCGTGAAAGAAGCTTTCTTTTGAGGCCCGAGTGCGCGGGGGGAACGCATACGTCGAGGATATGGTTGTCTTCCGGGTGTGAACAAATTGCTCTTCGTGCATCTGTAAGAGAGCCAAACCCCTCGATTTTGCCCTCTCCGGAATCGATAATATGAATCCGAGCCTGTGGTGCTCCCTGTGCAGATCGGTAAACGAGTCGGAGAAAAGAATGTTCGATGGAAGTGGGGAAACACACACCGCCGGCGAGCCAACTCATCCCGTTTGCGGCGGCAGAAAGTGCAAATGCATTGAGGGCGGGCCAGTCGCTCCACTTCATCTCTCGTACTGTCGGGTTTTTGTTCCCCCGCTCGACCGGACGAAACTCTCGAACCATGGAGCCGGACGAATTTCCAACCGGCAAAAAGCCGACCGATGCATAGAAGCGCTCCTGAAAGCTGTCGGCTTCGGTGTTCAAATACAGAGCTCGGCCATTATTCCGCTCAAAGTCCTCCAGTGCGGATTGCATCAAACGGCGTGCAAGACCGCGGCCTCGATGCTCGGGGTGCGTGTAAACGTGCCCCAGCAAGCCAGTGTGATTTCCCTTCCAGACACAAACGCTGGCAACGGGTTTGCCTTCCACAAGAGCGACATGGAAGCGCCATTGCAAGCCGGCGAAGACTTCACTTCGCCCGAAAGCGAAGTAGTCCTCGACATGATCAAGCCATGGCCTGCCCTTGTGTCCCAACAAGCCCCTGAGGGATGCCTGTTTGTGAGCATCCAGGCCACTCCAGGTTGCCAGTTCCGCAGCTTCCTGTCTCATGCCTGGACCTCTACTCCAAAGCTGCGAATGGTGCTGTCCAGTCCCTCGGCCAGTGTTACAAGTGGTTTCCAGCCGAGTGCTCGAAGCCTTGAGCTGTCTCCACAGGAATGACGCACATCGCCAAGTCTGGGTGTTTCATGGACGATCTTCGATGCGGAACCGGCACATCGGACAATTTCAGTGGCGAGGTCGTTCACGGTCATTCGTCCACCCGTTGCCACGTTGAAAAGACCGGTGGCTCGCTTTGCCGCGATGATGTTCGCCCGTACGACATCTTCGACGAAAACAAAGTCACGGGTCTGATTGCCGTCGCCATGGATTGTAAGCACCTTGTTGGATTGTGCATGGTTTGTAAAGGTTGCCACAGCTGCTGCATAGGGTGAGTTCGGATCCTGGCGTGGACCGTAGACGTTGAAGTATCGAAGAACGGTGGTCTTCAGTCCAAAGGACTGATCGAAAAGCATGCAGTAATGCTCCGCCGCCAGCTTGGAGATGGCATAGGGACTCAGAGGCTGTGGCAAATCCGTCTCGCGATGCAGGGGTCTGTCCACCATACCATAAACGGCGGAGGTCGACGAGAAGACCACTTTCCTGACAGCCTCCTCCCTCGCCGTCTGGAGAACGTTCAGCGTTCCAAGCACGTTGATGCGTTCCGTTTCCCCGGGTTTGTCCATGGATTCCGGAACGCTGACCAATGCCGCCAGGTGGTGTACGTAGTCACAGCCTCTCATGACTTTCCTCACGGTTTCAGCATTTTCAACGGAGCCCTCAACGAGTTCGCAGTCCAGTCCTTTCAGGTTCGATGCATGGCCGCTCCGGAAATTATCGAGTACTCGGACTGTTGCTCCCTCCTCCATCCAGCCGCGCACAAGATGGCTCCCGATAAACCCTGCTCCTCCAGTCACGAGAACGGTTTGCTTTTGCAATGGCATGCTGCAACCTCATATTTATTTAGTTCTAAATTTAAAATAGATCAAAAATCTCTTGCCGGAGGCGGCACAAGCCCTTTTACATGAACTGAAGGTTACCATGGGAGAGAGTCTTTCGATCATGCGGATCATTTGGGGATTCACATTCAGGGCCGCGAGAGCCCTGCTCCCACTCTTCTGTCTCGGCGGAGCACATGCCGAATGGTTGAGCGTTCCATCTGCTCAGCCGCCGGATGCCAATCCTCTCAAGGGGTTCATGCCTTACCGCGGGAGCTATGATTTTCCCCATTCGATGGAGTATCAGTACTTCGCTTTCGATGACCTGATGCCTTCTTTGGATACCCCGGACTTCGATACCACCATCGAACCCTTTCTCGAAGAAGTGAGCGGTCGGGGAAATCATGCCGTCTTCCGCATATATCTCGACTATCCGGACGAGCGTTACGCGGTCCCTCAATGGCTTCGGGACGCCGGTGTCACGGCAACCTCCTACAGCAGTCATGGTGGCGGCCTCAGCCCGGATTACGATCACCCCGCCCTCCTGGCAGCCTGCGAATCCCTGATTTCCCTGCTTGGAGCACGCTATGATGGAGATCCGCGGATCGGCTTTCTCCAGGTCGGGCTGCTTGGCCACTGGGGAGAATGGCATACTTATCCGAATGGCCATCTTTTTGCCGCGACAGAGACTCAGAATCGGATACTGTCCGCTTTCGACAATGCCTTTAACAGCACATCTCTTCTCGTTTCACAGGACCTGATGTCTCACGATCCGATGGCGAACATTGATGATCATGACATTGGCTTCCATGACGACGCCTTTACCGAAGGAACTCTGGGTCCGGCAGACTGGAATTTCTATCCTCGTCTTGTTGACTATGGGTTCGACAAACGCTGGAGATCGATGCCCGTCGGGGGTGAGATCCTGCCAGGATTGCAGAACATTGTCTGGGACGACCCCTCCGGCGCGCCGCAGGACTATTCTGCCTGCGTGAATGTGACACACGCTTCGTGGCTGCTTAATCAGGCTCCTTTTGACAGCAACTGGGGTGTCGCGAAACGCGTCCGGGCAATTGAGGGAGGACGCCGTTTGGGCTATGACATTCGGGTCGTGGAAACCCGAATCGGGGCGCTCGATGGAGATCTTCGAGTCGGTGTTCGTTTTGAGAATACCGGTGTCGCGCCATTCTATTATCCATGGGCCATTGAGGTCGGCGTGTTCGGCCAGGACCGTGAGCTTCTGATTTCAGAGGAAACGGACTGGGACGTCCGAACCATTCTGCCAGACGGCGGTCCAATCGAGTTTACGGCAACTGTTCCCTTTTCAACCGATTGGACGGATTCGTTCGCATCTGCGGTCCGCATTGTCAGTCCGCTTGCCAATGGAAAACCCTTTCTTTTTTCAAACCGGAATCGAGAAGAAGACTGGGTGATTCTCGCCGAAATTTCTCAGTCTCTCGGCAGTGAACTGGAAGTATGGAGTGTCGAATGAAACGGGTTCCGAATCTGTTTTTCAAGCTCGTGGTCGGTCTTCTGATCTGTCTTCATCCAGGAGCCGCACAGTCAACGGATATCACCTACACTTCATCCATGGAGGACTTTCTCAATCCGGAGCGAGGGCTTTATGCCTTCGGGCAAATGCAGGATGGTTATTCTTTTTCAAGTCTGCGAAACTCCGGAGCAGCCCTCGTTTACGGAGAGATTTATCTGCCGGAATTTCGAACCTCCGTTATCAGCTCAACCCGGCTTGAGGAAGTCGACCGGGCTTTTGGCCGTGTCCGAACCGCCGGTGTAAAGGTCATCCCAAGGGTCGTTTATAACAAGGCTATCGGCGCCGAGGATGCACCTCTTGATATCGTTCAAGCTCACATTGATCAGCTTGCACCGGTTTTCGAATCCAATCGCGATGTGATTGTGTTTATTCAAGCCGGATTCATCGGTTCATGGGGAGAATGGCACAGTTCAACAAACGACCTGACGTCTCCCGGAAACCGAAGTGCGGTCATCAACACAATGCTGGAAAAGTTTCCGGAAGGCCTTTTCATTCAGCTTCGACAGCCGATATTCAAATGGGACTGGGCTCAGGGTCGGCAGATACTTCCGGAAGAGGCATTTACCGGAACGGGTATTGCCCGTCTTGGACATCACAACGACTGCTTTCTTGCAAGTGAGACTGATTTCGGAACTTATCCCTCCGACAATATCGAGCTCTGGAAAAGCAGGGTCGCCTGGGATACACAGTTTACGCCGATGGGGGGAGAAACATGCTCTGTCAGCGATTTCTCCAACTGCGGTTTTGCAATTCCTGAAATGGAACGTCTTCATTGGAGTTACCTGAACAAGGACTACAACGGGCAGGTCATCTCTGAGCTTGGCCCGTGTTGGGAGGAAATCCGGCGAAGGCTCGGCTATCGATTCGAACTGACCGAAGCATCGCTGCCGGATTCCATTTCCCCCGGAAGCACGTTCGACCTGACTGTTCGGATCCGTAATTCAGGCTTCGCTCCAGTCTACAATGAACGCCCCGTTTATTTGAGGCTTTTATCAGACGATTTCGTCCTGTCCGAGGAAAGGATTGCGACGGCCGACCCGCGGCGCTGGCTTCCTGGTGGCGAACACATCGTAACCGCTCAGTTTGTCACTCCTCCGGGCTTTTCCGGTTCATCTGTCGATCTGGCTTTGTGGCTTCCCGATGAGGCTTCCATTCTCTCGGCTGATTCCCGTTACTCGGTGCGTTTTGCAAACGAGGCTGTTTGGGATGACACCCTGGGGCATAATCTTTTGGGAAGCGTTACCGTCTCCGCTTCGGGATGCAATTCCGCGCCATCAATCCAAACAGATGGCGACACGAGCGACTGGGGATCCATCCCACCCTTACAGCAGGATGCGATAGGGGACCATGGTTCTTCGGAAGTCGATCTCGTCGCGGTTTCGGCAATCAACGATGCCGAAAATCTCTACCTTAGAATTCAATCATCCAGCCCTTATCTCTTCACTGACTGGCTGACTTCAGATCATATGGGTATTTTTGTGGATACAGACGCGAATGCCGCGACGGGCTATTCATTCGAGGGGATCGGGTCAGAGTTTCTGTTACAGGGTCTGTCACTGTTCGATCAACGTGGAGGCGGATTTAACGAAGGGCTGCTTTCGGTCTCCGCAGTCGGCGCTCCTCTGGTGGAAACAACAGACGTGGAAATTGCCATACCCCTCGATGCGATGTACGATGACCAGTCCCCATTGTTTCCCGACCCTCCCTCCACCATTCGCCTTGGACTTTACGGTGACAGCGAAAGTTATGTGACAGAGGAACGCCTCCCGGACTCCGGCGCACTCACGATTAATCTCGTCGAGCCCGCAACATCAGTCGGGATGGCTTCATTGACGATGCATGCATCCCCCGGGGGACGCATTCTGAGCCCGAACGAGGTACAGACAATTCATGAATGTGGGAGTCTTGTTGATATAATCGCGGAACCCGATTCCGGCTATGTCTTCGCAGGCTGGACAGGCAAGGGAGTTACCGATATCGACGATTCCCAGTCTCTCTCCACAAAAATCGAACTCTCAGGAGACTCCTCTCTGCGGGCCACTTTCGAGCCGCTTGCCGGCAACCTTCTTCACAATGGCGATTTCGGTCATGGACTGGAAGGCTGGAACACCCTTACAACGAAAGAAGAGAGCACAACGGCCGAAGTGATTTCAAACTCGCTTCAGCTTGAGAGTTTGATCGGAGAGACCGGAGTTTGGCAGCAGTTTTCGACCGGTGGAGCGGGCAAGGTCGTCAGTGTGATGGGACGTTGGTGGAGTGATCCACCAGCGGAGGAGAGTTTCTCAGCTGAGGTGCTGGTTATTAACGGAGACCGGCTTCCCGCTTCGATTCCGTCGGAACGGGATGGCGTTGCCGATGCGGTGACCATGTTTCGTCTCGAAGGAAATGCGTCGTATTCCGGCTCCTTCGCGGCGGCTGAAGGAATTCCATGGAGGACCTTCTTTGTTGCCGCTTCGGACCATGCAACGGTTCTGCTACGCGTTCTGAATCAAACCGGACAACCCGGCAGCGTGACATTCGACAATCTTCAGGTGCGCGGTGTCGCACCCGCCGGAACGGTTGAAACTCCACCTTCAGGGTTTGCCGTGAAGACGATGTCTTTTCCTCATCTCGGACTTTCGCGCCTGGCCGAGCACCCTGTTACCCACCAACTTTACGCGATCGAGGATTTCGCAAGAACGGAGAACGGCCCTCGTCTTTATCGAGTCTCCACCGATGCGGAAAATCTTGCGTCCGAGTTCGTAATCGGAGTCAGGCAAACCGGGCTTCCATTCGAGTCCAGACCGAGCAACTGGGCATCCGGTCTTGCATTTGACAGTTCTGGAAATCTTTATATCTCCAGTCAGAACGGGTTTATTATCAAGGGGATCTGGAATTCTCTCGCCAATACATTCTCATGGATTTCGCTTCCCTCGCTGAACTTGATTCCGGAAGTCGGGAACCATGGTGTGGGGGGTCTTGCCATCGACTCTGCAAATCAGCGAATGTTCATCAACTCGGGAGCGATCAAGCACGGAACGGGAAACTCTGATCCGGAGCCTGATCTGCCGGGCGGACTGAACACGCGGATCCTCATTTCGGATCTTGAAGGTGGTAACCTTCGAACGTGGTGCAGAGGGATTCGTCATCACTTTGGCATCACCCTCCGGCAGGACGGGACGCTCTTCGGTGTCGAGAACTCAACGGACTGCCCCAGTGCCGAGGAATTCAACATGTTGTTGGAAAACGACCATCACGGTCACCCGTTTCGCTTTGGAACCGATCGATCCGGCTCTGACGATGTTTTGGATTTGGCGGGGGAGGGCTTTGTTTGCGGGGAAACACCGTCGCCGTTCGGCTCCTTCGCATCAGCCATGGCGAATTATGGACCCGATGCCGTTCCTCAGCCGGGTGAGCGCGGATATTTGGACGGAGGGCTCTTTTACGGACTGAATCCGAATTCCGCTCCGACCGGGATTGATTTTTACGAACCCGATCTAATGGACAGCGGTGCTGTTCTTTTCCCTGAAGAGTACCATGGGCGTGCATTCATCGCCAGGTTCGGACAGCAGGTTCCCGATATCCCCGACGCCGGATACGACATCGTTTCAGCACGTGTTGACGAGGCGAATGGCGGGTTTGTCTGCAATGCGTTTCTTACCGGGCTTGCGAGACCCGTTGACCTTGTCTGTGCATCCAACGGCCGGATTTACTTTCTCGAGTACAGCGGAGTTCGAACCGGAGTCGCTTCCCACGACGGAACGCCATCGAGGCTCATTGAAGTCACCTGGACGGGGCAGGCAGCCAATCCAACCGATACATGGATGATGCGGTAGGGAGCTGCAAGGGCCTATTGAAATGAAAGCCAGTTGCCCACGGCTGCGGCCGGTTCTTCCGCCAGGCGATAGACAATGGCCAGCGGTTGATCAGGTGCGAATTCAGCAGGGTTGGGATCATCGCTTGTGAGGAGGAGTTCGAACTCTGAGCCATTTTCTCCGAAAACGGGAAGGCCCGCAAGCCCGCTGGAAAGGCCGGAAGGGTGCAGGAGACTGCGCGGAATTGCAAATTCCCACTCCGTTGCCGCCGCATTGCCTGTTGGCGCCACCATCGATGAACCGATTGAGCCGTCATTGAAGCCTCCATCTCCCTGAGAGAAAAGTGATGAACCCTGTAGCAGCATCTCCGATCCGAGAATGTCGAGGCCGAACGGATTAAAACCCGTTCCCGCCGTTCGATCCGTGTCGAAGTAAGTGTTGTTTCCACTTGCAGGATAGTCGTGCGAATTCCAGGTGACGACTCTCAGGTAGAGATTGGAATCGTCATTGGCAACCCAGACTTCTCGAATATCAGAAGGAGCCGAACCGTTATCGTTTTCCGGATCACTCAGACAGAGGGCGGCCGGAGGCCAGTCTGAAAAGTCGTCGTTGATCGAGATCTCGGCGTACGTGGAGCACGGAGAGGTTGGTGTGGCTGTGAGCAGGACCGAGTTGTTATCCTCCAGCATTGCTGCCGAGCTGTCCTCGGCACGAACGACAAAGCTGTAGGTCGTGCCATTGTCCAGGCCGGTCACTCTGTATTCGTTGGCGAACGTATTGCCCCCCGCACCGTTTGTATAGTTTGCGGGAGGCGTTCCGCTGACACGACTGATAACATTCCATCCTGAGGTTCCAACAGGTCCTGGAGACTGGTCACTTGTGTAATAGATGTTGTATCTGACCGGGGCCGACTGATCGCGTGCGACGTCCCAGCGAATCGTCACGGCACTGTCCCCTGCTACTGTCTCCTGAACGCCGATCCTGGCAAGGGGCGGGCTGTCGGATGGCCCCACAAAGGCGGCTTCCGTCGTGTCCCATGACGGTGGACTCGAATCAGGATTGTTTGTATACCACTGAAGTGCATCGATATTGAGTGCAGCATTCAGAGCTGCATTTGTCTGATAAAGTGGCCATCCCTGTAACGCCTGCGTCTCAGTGATTTCCTGTTGGCGAATGGCAAGAGGGAGACCCGAGGGTTCATCATAGCCCAGAGCGATGACACTGAACCCGTCAAGACGTTGCGCCTCAGCGTTCAGTTTTGGGGCAAAAGTGTGCTTGTTGTCGTTGAAGCCGGGCGATGTCAGATTTGCTGTACTGCTGTCAGTATAATAGCTTTCAAACATTACCATGTCGATGTCGGGGCGAGGCGTGAACTGATAGTGCTCAAAGTTGGAGTTGAAAAAGAAGAGCCCGCGGTTCAGGCAGAGAAATGAGTCACTATAGTCCGATCTGATTCTACTGATCAGAGATTCGAAGCCAGGAGCTGTCCACTCATGCTGTGTACCTCCGAAGGAGTTTGGAGCCGCCGTTTCGACCGTATCCATAAAGAGTCCGTCGCATCCCAGTCCCTTGCCTGTTGACGTGGTCAGCAATTCGTTGATTCCCGCCCGGCCGTCTGTGCTTACAGCCATGGTTTGAATGATGTCGTACCAGAGAGGATCGCCGGCATTGACGAAAGCTCCACCAAACACGGCATTTCGATCCGGCAGATTGTCTCCGTCTCCGTCGAGATAGAATCGGGCGTAGTTGTTGTTCGTCTGCACTCCCAGCGATGGTGTTCCTCCCATTGTGACAGTCGAGGCAATGGTCTCTGTCAGTGGATTCGCCCGGGGATCAACGCTGGGACCGGTTCCTCCGTTGGGGAGAATTGTATCACGTGCGCCCGGATCGTTGAAGATGACTGATCGATCATCCTCGCCAATGGAGAGGTAACCCAGTACAAGAACATCATCATCTGTTCCGGAGATTTCGTCCGGTCCGGACTGAATAGTCTCCACGTCCGACCGGGTGATATTGGACAGAGCCTCGATGACTACGAGGCCGAAATTGTCTCGCGCCTGGGCGACCAATGTCGCGTCCCATGATCCGTAGTGGATGTAGTAACTTTCTCCAGCTGAGAAGCCCGGCTCAGCCGGTAATGGAGCCGCTCCGAGAAGAACTCCGGCAGCGATAAGCAAAGGTCGCGTTGAATGATTGGAAGTGGGCATTGGAACTACACCGTGGAGAGTTGGAAAAGCCCGGGTGCAGGAGAAACACCCGGGCTTGATTACCCTCGGAGGGAGGGCAGGGGGAACCGAAGAAAGCGTTTAGTATTCGAGCAGTTGCCAGTCTGTTACCGAAGAGGGTGCACTAATGCCCGTCAGGTCGAACTCGATCGTATAGTTTCCAAACCCGTTGGCATGGCCGGCGGCATAGAGCGGCACGCGAGCTGAGCCACTGAAGGGGGATTGGTATCCGATGTGGCCGTACCACGACGTGGTTGCCCAGTCCGGCAGAGGGTTGGTCAGATTCGCCGTTGTCAGTGTGATCAACTCCTGAATCCCCACACGCCACTCCAGAGCCCATGTGTTTGAGTCGATAATATAGCTGTTGCTGTTGACCTTCGCGGTTGTGTCAGTCGCGACAGTACCGTCCGGAATCATGTCGTCAATGTTACCAAAGGCATCCATCACGATCTTGGCCGCATCTCCCGCGCCTGCCGTACCGGAGAGCGCCGAGAAAGCCACCTCGATGTCTTCAACGTTGAATTTGGTGAACGTGTCGTCACCGGAATCCGCGGTCATTGCCCCCGTATTGGGATCCCAGACTGTCATACCGAAGTACAGATATGTGCCGTCGCTAATCAGGTAGGCGGCGGAGGTTCCGCCAATGCCTGCGGCGGCCGTGGAGTCGGCTTGAGTGGAAATCGGCGCTCCTGCATCCGTCAGTCTCTGAGCCCAGTCCTTCCAGTCGTCTCCGGTAATAACCGGATGGCCCCCACTGTTGCTGTAGATGGCGTCAAAGGTGGAGTCTGTGACATTCGGTGCGTCTATGGCGGCAATTTGAGGAACGACGTAGGTCAGACCCGTGGGTGAACCGCTTCCGGTGGACTCGACGATCTTGAAGTCGTCGACATAGATAATGCCCGTTTTGGCAACAGCATCCGGGTTCTGGAAGAGAATTTGATAGGAAACCACTTCCGTGAAATTTCCATCTCCGCCAGCCACTTCACGATCAAAAAAGGCAATCGTGTGATCGTCTGTGAAGCCTGTCGTGTTAAAGACCGGATCGGAGAAATTAATGAAACGCCATGTATCACCATCCGATTCGTTAAACCGGATCCAGATGCTGGTATTCTGTGTGCTGGCAAAGGCGGGATCACCGGCAATATCCAGTTGAATCTGGAGATCATTGATATTCCCGGATCCACTGGGATTGATTTCATTGTACGCTTGAGAAAGGGTCGGTGTCACCGATGGCGTTCTGTCCACATTGGCAAATTCGAAGGCTGTTCCGGACATGGCCAGATCCACACCCAGAGCAAAACTGCCCTCGTTGGCATTGGCTCCACTGCCGGAGCGCGGCGTGACTGTCACTGTCCCCGAATTGCCGGCAAAGACTCCCGCGGCGGCGTTCGGATCGCTGTCTGCAAACTCGAAGTCATCGATCTGGACAACCGTGCCACCGCCTCCGAGTTCCTCGAATTCCAGTTTGTCGAGGAAGATGCTCTGAGCCGAGCCCATTGAGTCTCCGTCCGAGTCCTGGAAAATAATCTGGACGGCGTTCACCTGCTGGAGAATTCCGTCCACAACAGTGCTGTTGTTAAAATACGCAATGGGATGGTCGATGGTGTATGATGAACCCGCCAGAGCTGAATCCGTGAAATTGATGAACTGAAACTGATCGCCATCATTGTCAAAAATCCGCACCCAGATGTTCGTGCCACTTGCTCCAAGGCCAAAGTCGGGATGTCCCTTGATATCCAGACGGACGGCAAAGTCCGCCGCCAGATCCGCGTCGGCGATGGGCGTGGTTAATATGTAGGGCGACGAGAGAAAGCGCTCGACCGTTACCGCATCGAAAGCCGTTCCGGTAAATTGAATGTCGTTTCGCAGAGAAAACGAACCTTCAGACGCGTCTCCGCCGGAGCCTGATCCTGCTGCAATAGTGGCTGTGGTGCCCGCAAAAACCGTGGTGCCGGTCTGTGCAGCGGTGTCATCCGTCGCAAACTCAAAATCCTCCACAACTGTCTGAGCGGAGACTCCGGCAATTGCCAGAGCAAATCCGAGTAAGCCGGTTGTGGTTTTGGTCACTAAATTCGTTTTCATGACTGCATGGCCTCCTGTGTCGGTTGTTGCCTGATGCGGTTGGAGTGGTTTGCTCTTACTGAAATCCGTTCCTGCCGGCATTGCCCGGTCCGAACAGGGTGACATCCCCTGAGCTGATTGTGCCGTTTGTGGGATCGTACGGAAAGCTGGAGTTCTGAGCCCGGTCCGGGCCGAGGCTGCGGAGTTCCCAGAAAACAGATTCCGTTGCGTTGACATTGAGCGCTCCGTTCGCCGTCGTGGGATCAATGCGGAGGGCATTCACGCGATAGTCCGTCACAAGCCAGCCCCATGTCAGGACGCTGTTGCCGATTCCAGGGAATCCTCCGGGCCGCGACGACGCGTAGAAGTAGTTTGGCGTATAGGGCTGAATGAATGTCCCGGACCCTCCCGATGCGGCGGTTTCAGGCGCAAAAATATCCACAGGGAGCGACGTCATGTAGGAGACGGGGCTTGTGATTCGCCGGGTTCCCGGTACCCCCACCGTGATACCGTCGCTCAGTCCGTCCCCATAGGGATAGTTGTTATAGTCGACACGGTAGCTCTCCAGAGCTGTTGCCATGCTTCGCATGTCAGCCTTCGTGCGAGAAACCTTCGAGCGTGTCTGGGCCTCCAGAAAATTCGGAACCGCGATTGCGGCCAGAATAGCGATGATGGCCACGACGATCAGCAGCTCGATGAGTGTGAAGCCCCTTGAAGGACTTCGGGAAAGGATTTGTGTCATCGGTGAATCCTTATTATTTCAACGATAAATTTAATCAACTATAACCACTCTGACCCGTCAAGGCGTTTTTTGATGCGAGACTGTCCGGGAGGAAGAGATGCATTGCAGGTGCGGGATTGTGTTCGAGAGGTCTTGATTACCCTGCGAAAGGGGAAAACTGCTGGTACGACCCAAAATGTACGCGCCACTCGGCCTCTACTGCAGCGGCCATGATAATCGGTGATTTTGCATCTCGTGTTGAGTTGGAATCGCACGAGGGAAAACACTGACATTATAAAGAATGCGTCTATTTTGAGACTCTTTGACGAACCGACTTACCAACAATATCACCATGTTTATTCGCGACACCAACGGCATCTGCAATCTCATTGAAACGGTCGTCAGCGTCCTCTGGAAACTGGCCACTGATCGTGTTGGACGGCCGTCACCATTCAGTTCGCTCAGTGCCGGGGCGTCTTCGGAGAATCCGGGCTTGCATGAATCGAAACTGTGCATTGTTCTGGGCAGAAAGAACGAGAGGACCAGATTCCAGATGAAGCGCACCTGACAACCAGGCTGGTGCGCCACGGCGGTTTGAGTTGTAATGGCTCGACTTCCGGGATGTTCTCAGGTGTAGGAAAAGGAGTAGTGCGTATATTTTGAGACCTTTGGCTTCGAGGGTGGAAGTGTCCCGGATTTCGACTGACAAGGAGCGAGTGCTGAAATGTGACCTAAGCGTATACTCGGCGCGTGTTGCCAATTTGCAAATCCGGCACTTATTCGAATTTCTTTTGTATGGATTGCATTGAAAATCTATCTATAGATAGATAAAATATTTTGACTTTAGTGCTCATTGTAATGTACTCTGCTTACAGGCAAATCATTGAGGTCGTGGAATGGCATCGCATGACTTAAACGATACGGCGCATAGGATTCTTGATGTTGCGGAAGGGTTGACGCAAACACAGGGATTTAATGCTTTTAGCTATAAGGATATTCAGGCGGAGCTTGGGATCAAGACGTCCAGCATTCATTACTATTTTCCAACCAAGTCAGATTTGGCGACGGCGATGGTGGATCGTTATATTGAGCGCTTTTTGGAGGCACTGGAGGAGATAGATCAAAAACACAAAACAGGGTTGGCAAAGCTACAGGCGATGGGGCGGATTTTCGTTGGTGTTGCGGCAGCACAGAAGCTTTGTCTCTGTGGGATGCTAACCTCTGATGTGCTCTCTCTGCCACAGGACGGGCTGAATGAACTGCGTCGTTTTTACAAGGAAACGGAGCGCTGGATTATGAAAGCGATTACGCAGGGCATAAACGATGGAGAGCTAAAGGATTCGACTTCGCTGGAGGATACGGCAGCGCATTTGTTGGCGGCGCTGGAGGGTGGAATGTTGGTGGCGCGCGTTCGGAAAGATAGCGGTTATATGCAGGCTGTGCTGGATCAGGCGCTGGATTTTCTTGGAAAATAATTTTTGAAAAAAGCCCTTGCGTTCGGTTCAGGCACATTATCTATCTACTTATAGATAGATAATGCTGAGGCGAAGGAACAAACCAATGACACAAGACACGGCACTTTTAGTGGGCGGATCGAAGGGAATGGCTCTGGACACGGCCAAAAGACTGGCCAAACGCGGGATTGGCTTGATTTTGGTCGCACGGGGCAAAGAGGGCCTCGCAAAGGCCAAGGCTGAAATTGGTGACAGTGTCCAGGTGGAAACCGTAACGCTGGATCTTTACGACCGGGATGCGGTGGCGGAGTTCTCAAAAACAATCGAAGATGATTCGCGTCACATTAAATATCTGGTCAATGCCGCGGGGTATTTTAACCCTGTGCCGTTTCTGGATCATAAACCAGAGGATTACAAAGCCTATATGGATATTAATGAGGCGATATTCTTTATCTCCCAGGCGGCTGCAAAAAATATGAAGAAAAACGGCGGCGGGTCTGTGGTGCATATCGGATCCATGTGGGCGAAGCAGGCGATTAAAGCCACACCGTCTTCGGCATACTCCATGGCGAAAGCCGGACTTCATGCACTGACGCAACATATGGCGATGGAGCTGGCGGATGATAATATTCGCGTAAATGCGGTTTCACCCGCGGTAGTGCTCACAACTATTTACAAGGCTTTCATTGAGGAAAACCAAATTCCGAATGCCCTTGCCGGATTTAATGAATTCCACCCCATCGGCCGCATTGGCCAACCTGAAGATGTCGGAGCAGTGATCGACTTTTTGCTGTCTGATGAAGCAGGCTGGATTACTGGCACCGTGATGGATGTTGATGGTGGCGTGATGGCCGGACGCAACTCATAGAGGATCCTTATCGATAAAGACAGGAAACGAAATCATGCATACAATGGAAAGAAGGAGAGATACCGTGAATGGATTCAAAGTCTTTCTAAGCGCATTTATAATGCTGATCGGACTTATATCACAGATACATGCGACAGATAGTTCAGGGCGTGTACGTTATGGCATCGAAAAAGTGGATGGGCTGGATATCTTCTTCCGTGAGGCGGGTGATCCGTCAAAGCAAGCCGTCGTTTTGCTGCACGGCTTCCCGACCTCATCGCATATGTATCGTGATGTTCTGGCAGAGTTGGGTGATGATCATTATCTTGTCGCGCCGGATTATCCTGGCTTTGGTGACAGTGCATTCCCGAATGTCACCGAGTATGTCTATACATTCGATAATATTGCTGAAACGATGGACAGGTTTCTCATTCAGCGCGGTCTGAGTAGCTATGTATTGATGATTCAGGATTACGGCGCACCGATCGGTTTTCGGATCGCAACCAGGCACCCTGAAAAAGTGGATGGCTTTGTTGTTATGAACGGGAATGCGTATGAAGAGGGGCTCTCACCGGAAGGTTGGGCACCAATCATGGAATACTGGAAAAATAAAGAAAACCCGGAGCTTGAGCGGACTCTTGCAGAACAGATCTTTAGCCTTGATGGCCTGAAATGGCAATATACGCACGGCACACGTAACCCGGACGGAATCAACCCTGATAACTGGAATCTCGATTTCATGAAATTCTCTCGCGAAGGCCAGCATCGCATGCAGCTTGATTTGTTCTTTGACTATCAAAACAACGTGAAGTTGTATCCGCATTGGCAACAATATCTGCGAGACCACCAGCCGCCGATGCTGATTGTCTGGGGTAAAAATGATGCTTTTTTTCCCGTGCCAGGCGCCGAAGGCTATAAGCGGGATGTGAAGGATATCGATTATAATATCCTGGATACAGGACATTTTGCGTTGGAGGAAGAGGGCGAGTTCATCATCAACAAAATGCGTGTATTCCTGGAAAAGAAAGTGAAATAAAATGCATCGATATCATCTTTTTACACTTCTCGCGTTTCTATCTGTTTCAGCTTCAGCCCTTGCACAGGACGCGGTCTGGCCAGCACAAACCTACTACCGCACTATTGATGTTGACGGGTATGATATTTTCTATCGCGAGGCTGGAGACCCCGCCAGCCCGACCATTCTGTTCCTGCACGGATATCCTGCTTCATCACACATGTACCGAAAGCTCATTCCGCTTCTTTCCGGACGGTTTCATGTTGTTGCGCCGGACAATCTTGGCTCAGGGCATAGCGACAAGCCTGACCCGAACACGCATCCCTATACGTTCGACAGACTTGCCGATGCGATCGAAGGGTTTGTTGAGGCGAAAAAACTCGATCAGTATACTATCTATATGCAGGACTTTGGTGCACCTGTAGGGTTTCGCCTTATGATGCGCCAACCTGATAAAGTGGCGGGTTTGATCACACAAAACGGCAATGCTTATCTGGATGGATTAACACCGCCGCGTCAGGATTTTTTTAAGAAAGCACATGAAGACCGCTCGCCTGAAATGCAGCGGAAATTGTATGAATTTACCGGTCTTGTTGGCATCAAAGAGAAGCAGTATCTACGCGATGTGAAAGGCAAAGAGGAAATTATGAGTCCCGATAGCTGGACTTATGATCTGCACTTCCTGGAGACGGATGAGTTGCGTCTAATACAGATTCAATTGCTGCAGGATTATTACAACAATCTGCTCGCTTACCCACAGTGGCAGCAATACCTGCGCGATCACCAGCCACCAACGCTGATTGTCTGGGGCGGTAATGACCCCGCCTTTGTTACGGCGGGTGGAAAAGCATTCCTACGGGATGTGCCCGACGCGGAGTTCCATTTGCTTGATGCCGGACACTTTGCAATGGAGGAAAAGCCGGTGGAAATCGCAAAACACATTACCAGTTTCATGTTGAAATGACGTAATGGCTGGAATCCGTATTCAATATCACACAACACCGTACGCTGAGTTTATGCTTGGGTCGCATGACGGCAAGCTATGCCTGCTTGACTATCGATACAGAAGGACACGGGACAGGGTGGATGCTCGGTTACAGCGGATCCTGCGTGCGGAGTATCTTGAGAAGGATTCGAACGTTCTACGACTTGCGAGGGTGCAAATTGATGAATATCTAGCAGGAAGGCGTCTTCAGTTTGACCTTCCATTCGTTATGGCGGGAAGCGCTTTTCAAAGGCGCGTATGGGAGGCGCTTATGAAAATACCTTATGGCAAAACTTTAACCTATCAGGCGCTTGCCGGGCGCATTGGCAATGTCAAGGCGGTGCGCGCCGTGGCAAACGCGAATGGCGCGAATGCCATGTCTTTGATGATACCATGTCATCGTATCATTGGGAGTAACGGAAGACTGACCGGTTATGCGGGCAGGCTGGAGACCAAGCAAGCTTTGCTGGATCTGGAACGGAGGACAGTAAATGATGCCCATATATGATGCTTTTGGATAATTCCTGATGTGGCGGCGTTAATCCATCAAGATAACCATTGCCATCTTGCGCGATCAAGCTCTGGTACGACTCAAAATACAGTCCAATATTGAATTCGTCGGTGATCATGACCTTGCGAGGAAATGTTGGGAGCCTTCCCGATCATATCGATTTCCTATTCTTTTCAGCCAGGTTCGAAAACGGGACGAAGGAACTCCTCGGAGTGACCGCGCGTAGACGGATCGTATTCAAAGTTTCTTGTCTCCCATGAACGCTAAAGGAGCCGTGGTTGTTTGCGGAGCCAGAGTGGAAGTTGCTCCGTGAGAGGGTTTGAAACATCATTCTCCGTTTCGTTGGAGGACACATTGAAAAAGAAGCCCGCGGTGGTTCCGTCAGCAGGCTCATGGGCTGCGGCGTTCAGAGGGTGCCGCACAGCAGTCTGTGTAACTGTTGAGACGGTTTGGTGTGCACAGTTGCCCACTCAATGCTTGACTTTCAGATCATAATGCGAAATAGTTTCTCTGAAATTTGAACAGGCCCAAGCTTTCTTGAGCAAAAACCTGTATGACAGGTTGTTGTCGGACCGCCTGAACTCTACAGGAGGAAAGTTCAGATGAAAACTGTTACCAGGTGTTTTTCGTTTTTCGCGCTCGTCGCGTTGTTCAGTCTTTTTGTTTCCAATTCTTCAGCTGCCCCAGGTGATTATTATTCGGTCAAGGATTACGGAGCGGTGGCGGACGGTGTCACAGACGATACCGCCGCTTTTCAGAGCGCGATCGATGCGGCGTTTGTTGCAGGGGGTGGAGTTGTTTTCGCTCCCGTCGGGACCTACAAGCTGAATTCCCCCATTATTATGAAGGACAATGTCACTCTGAGGGGTGGCGGAAAAACCAACACGATTCTCGACTTTAAGACAAACAGCCTGATTGGAATGGTTATCAGGCTCTATGGAGATAACATCGGCCTGGAGAATTTCAAGGCAATATCGGGAACGCCCAGTGGGGTGGCGAACTCGGGCGGGCAAGGCATCGGGTACAACACGGCTGCCTTCGACTATCCTCCGGGCCATGGTGCGGAAAACTTTCATATTACCAACGTTCGAGTGGAGGGTTTCCGTGATCTTCTGATGTTTTTCAACACCGACACGTACTTTTATGGCTGGATTACCGATTCGGAGTTTGTGTGTACAGTTTTTACGACGGACATCGCGCTCGATCTGCATCCCAGAGACGGCTCTTTTATCTGGATGGATAACGTTTATGTTCTTGGAAAAAACGACGCGGGGATACTGTGGGAATCCACAACAGCGGGTGCGACGAACAATCTGTATTTTATTGATTCCTATATGGATGATTCGAATATCGGCTTCGGTCTGGTTCAGAGTGGAAATTCCACAGTCATAAATGTGCGAGGATCGACCTACGACGCGTGGAAAGCTGTCGGTACGATCGAGCATTTGGAATCGGGCAGTCCCACTTACACGGACCTCACAGCGTCCGAAAGAATGAGAGTGGGCAAGTTCAGCACGGATTTCAACGATGACGCATACATGGAGTTTTACGTCGATACGAATGACTACACGGCTCACATCGGGATCAACGACTCGATTGGATTTCCCGAGGATCTGCATCTGGATTTCCTGCAGGTTGTGACTCCACGTCTGCTGGTGGGAAGTGCTCCGGATACCGTCGGGTTGTCGGCTTCAGGTCTGAGGTTCGGCGGAGATGCAAATCTTACGATCGGCAAAGACAATTATATCTGGCAACCCACAACGAACGGAACCCAGGTCGGCGTGAAGTACAATGATGGAGTGGCGACTGGAAGCGATTCACGGGTCGAGTATATAGATGGAAGCGGAAATGTCAGGATCGACTTGAACATGATTGATGGTTCGGGTCATTTCACGGGAGATCTGGATGTGGAGGGTACCGCGACTTTGGAGGGAGACACACTTTGGGCAGGTGGCGGGACAGGGCTTCCTTACGGAGAACTGTATGCCTACAACCAGGCGGATGAGTTGACGATCTCGGGAACGGGCATGGCGAACAAGATTCAGATAACCACCTTCAGCACAAACGGCGCGGGCAACCTGATGACGCCGGAGCACATCAACGACCATATTGTCGTCAACAGATCGGGCGTTTACAAAGTTGAGATCACTCTGACTGTCGAAGGTGTGATTGCAGGAGGAGGACTGTACGCTTTCAACCTTTACAGGAACAATGGAACAACACAGTTTCAGAACATCCACGCCAGCCACCAGCTCGCGGGTGGGGAAACAGCCGCAGTTTCTCTGTCGGGCCTGGTTGATGTGAACGCGGCCGACACTCTTGAAGTTTGGCTTTGGAACGAGAACAACACAAACAACATCATTGTGGACGACATCACAATGTCGCTGGTGATGGTGGGTGGCACCTGATGATGCCAAGGTTCAAACTCATGTTTTGAGAACAGAGGTTTGGAGCTCCGGTTTCAATAAGTTCCGGAAACGTCCCTAGCCGTTTCCTGCGACGATCAGGCGGACGCCTTTCGGTCCGACGACCCTGCCAGGAGGTTCTTTTTCAAGAAAAAGCCGCAGTGTCGGTGTCTCCTCTTCAGTTGTAAACGTGGCTGACGCATTGCCCCACAGTGTGCGAATTCCTGAGAAGCCACATCCAATCCGGTACCACTCCATGGGAATTCCGGCTCCAACGACCAGTGAGTCGTCGAGTTCATAAACAAACATATCAGCAATCGCGTGAATGAGCCCCGATCCGATCCATGTGTGCGGCATGTCGCCGATATAGTTCGGTGATCGATAGCCCGGATGGGTAACCTCTCCCATGTGGTTCCAGCCTGCAGGCCGTACGGCATCGTCCAGAAAGTACTCCAGCAAGGCCATCGCCCGCTCCGGCTGATCGAGCCGCAGATATGCGGCAACGTTTCGAAGTTCATAGGCGGTGTATGATGAGGGCTTGTCGATACGACGCTCTTCGCAGCTCCGCCAGTATCGCTCGTACGTTCCTTTAAGGAGTTTTGGTGGAAGTGTTTCCGATTCGTGTCCAATCATCAACGCGATCGATGTGGCACTCGGATCGGGATCGCCAAGATCCGCTGTTGCAGGAAGAAAAGTCAGGTCCTTTTCCTTAGCCACCATGTTCATGGAGCGAATCATTGCCTGGCGCAGCTCCGACGCTTCTCTCCGCAGTTCCAGGGCGCGTTCAGGAAGTCCGAGGGCCCTCGCAATTGCCGCTCCGTCTTCAAGGCCGATGATCCCCCACATGTTGTCCCAGTGGCTGTGTCGCGCGGGGAAGTATCCTTCGTGGCTGTTGGACTCAGGAAGTATGCCCTCAAATTCGGTGCCTGCGTATTCAGTCGTCAAACGCTCGCGCCTCAACCGCATCATATAATCCAGGGCCCGGTCAACTTTCGGCCACACTGCACCGGCAAGGGCCCAGTCTCCCGTCGCAGCTGCATAGTAACGAACCGCGTGGGCGAGTTGGCCGAATGAATCGTGTTCTTTCCAGTCGTGGGTGTAGTCGGGCATTTCCCCCGTCGTCGGCTTAAGAATGAACGGCACAAATCCATTATCGTGAACATTGTCGGAGAACCATTCGAGATAGTCTCGTACCGGCGTGGTCAGACCGAACCGTACCATCGATGTGCTGCTAATGGAACCGTCACGAATCCAGGCAAGTTCGTAGTTGCGGCTGCCGGGCTGGATTGCCGGACCGTCCGCGTTCAAGAGGAGATAGGCAAGATTCGAGCGAATCAGATTCTCCCAACGCCTGTCTGGAACTTCGATTTCCCAGTTTTCCGTTTCTTTTCGCCAGAACACGGTCATGAATGCCTTGGCGTCTTCAAAGAATTCCGATGGATTATCGGGTAACAGGGAGGTGTCCTTCTCCATCGGGCACGAGAGATACACTGAAGCGGATTCATCGGCCGCCAGCCGGAACTCATAAAGGTAGCCTGCACTGAGTATTCCGTTTTCAAAATCCGGAGTGTCTGCTTCAGCGTCACGCTGCAGAAGACCAAATGTCGGTATCTCACTCTGCCCCTGCAGGACGGCCTGTTCCGGGGCGGGGCTCGGAAACAAAACATCTCGATCCTCCACTCGCAGAACACCGCTTTCGTCGAGGGAAGCTGAAGCGACATGAGAAGTTCCCCCGTATTGCCAGGGTGGTGAAATCTGCAATGACCGCGTAGCCAGCATCAGGCTGATGCTCCGGGTTTTCGGACCGGAATTAAGGATTGTATAACGCACATGGGAGTTATTGAGCGCGTCCACAAGCAACGTTACTTCCAATTCAATATTGTCGCTTGTCCAGGTCACGGAAGGAATGGGGGCCCAGTCCTCGACAAGATGTTGCTCAGTCCGGAAGTCGAATGCCGTTTTGAAAGTTCCGTCAATTGTCAGGGCGGGCGTTACCGTAAGGGTTTTGGGAAGCAATTCGACGTTGCCATATTCATCGATCAGAGCCTCTTCAAACCTCTGAGGCAGTCCGGCAATTGTCCAGTAAACCTGTTCCTGTGAAAGCCAGCGCGGGAAGGCTCCATCCGGAGATTCTGCTGCCAGGCTTTCAAAGTGGCGCTGAGGATTCCAGGCAGCGTTGGCGTTGAGGAGGGTTAGTTCGGCAACCTCGGGAATACGAGTCGGATCCAGAAATCTCACAAGGATTTCCCCCACCTGCTGTGCGTCAAAAAAGATCTCATCGGGGTTGGCGGTTCCGAATGCCTGCCCCACGGAAATCCACTCATCGTTTGGCGTGGCGCGAATCGAAAGACTCCAGGAGGAACGATCTCCGTCTCCCCACAGCAACGCAACTCCTCCGCTCTCGACTGGTTCCGGCAGTGAAACGACGATTTCCGTTCCACTTGTTTTATTCTCAGGGCGCCAGAACGTTTCAGAATCGCCGTCCATCAGGTTTTCCGGAGCATGTCCGGGGGCGGAGGTCGTGGCCGAGAAATCGCGCCGATACTCCTCACCAAGCGGGACCGCTTCGTAGACGGAATATCCCCATCCCGTACCGCGCCGGACTCCCTGTAGCTTGATGTAGCGTCCCGATTTTGGACCAAAATAGATTGTCTCGGTTCCTCCGCGGCCGTCGCGGCGAATCGCGGCAGTCTGCCAGTTTTCGCCGTCACCGCTGAGCAGGATATCATAATCGCGCCCGTAGGCGGTCTCCCAGTGGATGCGCAGGCCGACCAGCTCTTCTGTCTCTCCAAGGTCCAGAGTGAGCCATTGTCTGTCGTCAAATTCGCTGGACCATCGGGTGGACATGTTTCCATCGACTGCCATCATGGCTCCAAGGGCCTGCTCCTGGGGGTTACTGCTGGTGGCTGTAATTGTGGCAGTCAGCGCTGGTATCGGTATGAGAAGAGCACCTGATATCGTGCCGAAGATCTTTGATATCAGCCATCCAGCAGCAATTTGTGGAAGCCTTTTCATTTCTTGATGGGAAATCGGAAGCATGTCGGAAAACCTTTGGCTTCAAAAATAAGTCAAACAACAGCAGTAATTCGTGTATTCAAAAGAGGATGGGTCAACAATAAGATTGACGAGATGGGGTGAAATGGTGAACCGCTACAACCAGCCTTGTTATGAAAGCGCTTACACGGCAGGCTGAAGAGCATCTCAACTTTTCCCAAAGACCGGAGGTAATTCAGATGAAGAGTTCTGTAACGGCGGGTTTCGGTTTCCTGACCCTTGCGGCCATGGCGATCACGTTGCCGCTGGAAGCCCAAACGACGATCGACAATTTTGAAAGCCATGACTGGGATTATTGGTTTGGAACCGTTGCAAATCCTCCTGCCAATGCATTCCAGCCGGCAGAGGGGTCTGCGGTGGAATACAGCACCGCCGTCTCTCAAAGTGGCCAGTCTTTGCTCATCAAGGAGACTTGGAGACGGGCCGGCGCCTGCGTGGATTGTGGAATCTCCGCGGTGAGAGCGGTCCGCAGTAACACTCTTGTTCAGATTCCCGTTGGATCTGTTACCGGTGATGTTACTTTCGACGTTTACCTTGATGGGGCCAATTTCGGCGCCAATGATGATGGAGGAGGGATGCCGGTCTCCGTTCCGGGCATGAAGGTGGAGCTCGGCACGACAGCTGGAAATGCGTCCTCCGCCGAAGAGGCAATGACATACCAGGGTTGGAAAACCTACACTGTGGCTCAGGGTGATATTTCCGGTGACGTCAATGAGCTTCGGTTCATTTTTGTCATGGACTTTCCATTCGGATCGGCTCAGTCGGATGGCGACTGGTCAATCTACGTGGATGACATGCGAATCAATGGTGTGTTGGTTGACGGCTTTGAACGCACACCGGTCTACGGTTCTGAAGTCGAAGCGTCGGGGGTCGGTTTTGAGCAGCCACCGGACCCCGCACTGGCTGACCCCTTCTCAGCGACCGACAACGGAATCGGCAGTTCCATGGTTCCCACCCTCGCCGGAGGCCCGACGGCCAACGAGGGAAGTTTTGCCTATGTGTTGAACTGGAACACGGAAACCGATGGTACAGTGGGTATCACCGCGAATCATTCAAATGACGTTCGGGATGTGTCAGCGGCAGGGAGCATCAGTGTTGATGTCTATGTTCCCTCACCGCAGAGTATTCCGACTTTCAGTCTGAATCTGGCCGACTCATCCGGTGGGACGGAGTCGTTTGCCGGCACGGCCGTCTCGTCAACCGATGCATGGGAAACCGTCATCTTTAATCTTGCAGGGCTCAGTACTGTCGACCCGGGCGACATTCAGCTCATCAATGTCACTGCCACCAGTGCCGGAACCGACGGAACTCTCTACTTTGACAACATGGTTGCCGCGGGAAGCGTCGTCTCAGAAGTGCGTGACTGGCAGGCCTACGAATAACTGACAAACCGACCGCGGCGGAAGAGAACAGGCAATGAAGGTAACGGGTGAGTCTGAAAGGAATCGAATGATTTCCAAAGTTCGTTTATTCCTGTTTCTCACCGTTGCCTTTGTTCCCGGACTTCTTTCGGCCGAGAGTGAAGAAATCACTGTCTGGGCAATGGGGGAGGAGGGTAACCGGATTTCGGTTCTTGCTCAAGCGTTCGAAAGTGAAAACCCTGGTGTCAGAGTTGTTACTCAGGCCATTCCCTGGAACGGTGCGCATGACAGACTGCTTACTGCAGTGGCAGGAGGACTGACACCGGATGTCGTCCAACTCGGAACAACCTGGATTCCGGAGTTCGCTGAAATCGATGCATTACTGCCACTCGATTCGTTGATCGGGGAAGGCGAAATCGGTGCAGAGCGTTTCTATCCCGGATCATGGAAAACGGCCCTTTATGATGACAGGGTCGTTTCCATTCCCTGGTACGTTGACACACGTGTTTACTTCTATCGGTCTGACCTTCTGGAAGATGCCGGGATCGGAGAGTTTCCCCGCACATGGCAAGGCCTGGAAGAGCTCGGGGAGGCTCTGACACGTGATGTGGATGGAGACGGAACCTTCGACAACCATGCCTACGATCTGCTTGCCCGCGACTATGGTCTCTCAGTGGCACTGTTCCGACAGGCGGGCGCTTCGATTTTCGGGCCGGATGGAAAAAGCTCTGTTGCATCCGTCGAAGGCATTGAGAGTTTGAGTTTTTTCCGTTCACTGGTGAGTCGCGGTTATGCACCGGGACCGTCCGGAAGGCAGATTGATCCGATTCAGGACCTGCGGACGGGGTATGTGGCGAGCTGGATATCAGGTCCGTGGATGGTTGAACTTCTGCGTACCCAGGCGCCTGATCTCAATGGCAAATGGATGGTTGCCGGGATGCCGCGGGGGAGGCATGAGTCATCGTTTCTTGGCGGTTGCAATTTGGCGGTCTTCCGAAACTCAACCCGTCCGAATCTGGCACAAAGGTTTGTCGTCTTCTGTTCCCGACCGGACATTCAGCAATTGTGGTTCTCCGCGACAGGTAATTTGCCTGCGGTGCGCGATGCGTGGAACGCTGAAGAACTTGAGAATGATCCGATTTGGCGGGTTTTCAAGAATCAACTCGAATCAGCGGAACCTCCGCCGCCTCTTGTCTCATGGGCCGCAATGGAAAGCGCGATCGAGAATTCCGTTGAAGATATGGTGATCAATGAACGCAACCCGGCGGAAACGGCGCGTGAACTGGCTTCAAGACTGGATTCACTTTATCCGAAAGGCCGTCGCGGCAAGGGTAACCTCTCTGGCCATGGCACGTTGGTGTTGGGAGGGTTCTTCGTCTTTTTTGCGGTGATTGTCGCTTTGTGGGTTCTTGCTCCGGCTCTGCTTGACAGAACATCGAGCTGGAGACGAGTCGGAGTTTCAGCGATGTTTCTCGCACCGGCAGCACTACACTTGATTGTGTTCATGCTGGTGCCATTGATGATCTCCCTCGCACTCAGCTTCACGAACTATGACATTTACTCCATTGGCGATTGGAGAACGACATCCTTTGTTGGTTTCGAAAACTACCAAAGGCTTGTCGGAGATGCTCGTTTCTGGACGTCGTTTCTCAATACCGTCTATTTCCTTGCTGTGGCGGGGCCATTAACCATTATTGCGGCACTCACGGCAGCGATTATTCTCAATCGAAGGTTTTCATCACGGGTTCGGACATTCTTTCGTTCGTCTCTTTTTCTTCCGGTGGTTACTCCTCTTGTCGCGGTGGCGGTTGTATGGAGGTGGCTTCTTGCACCGCAGAGCGGCCTGATCAATCTCGGACTGGAATGGATCGGCATCGAAGGGCGTGCGTGGCTGACGGATCCGGTTTGGGCAATGCCATCGTTGATTTTGATGGCGGTGTGGAAAAACGCCGGCTACAGTATGGTGATTTTCCTCGCCGGACTCCAGACGATTCCCCGCACCTTTTATGAGGCGGCTGAGGTCGATGGCGCCGGACCGATGCGTCGCTTCGTCAGCATCACTATTCCGCTTTTACGCCCCACTCTCCTCTTCGTCGTTGTCGTGACAACGATAGGTTACATGCAGCTCTTCGCCGAACCGTATGTCATGACGGCGGGTGGTGGACCGAGCGACCGGACACTATCGATCGTTCTGTATCTTTATCAGGAAGGCTTCAAGTTTTTCAATCTCGGCTATGCTTCGGCCGTTGCTTACACACTCTGTCTTGTCGTGGCGGTCGTGAGCTTCCTCCAGATGATTCTCGCGGGTTCCCGCGAAGGGAGAATATAAACGCGATGGCTGGTGCAGGAATTCGTTTTTCTCCAACGGCTGAGATCGACGGCAGGAAGGGCACTTTACAACAAGTGCCGAGTGCCCGGGGCAGAGGGTTTGTCCGCTCGATTCCTGGCCTGCTGTTTCTTCTTCTCGCGGCCGGGGCGGCACTGATCCCTTTTTTGTGGATGATCAGCACCGCTTTCAAGCGGCCGGAAGTCATCTATCAGATTCCTCCTGTTTGGATTCCAGTCGAGCCGACTCTGCGTCATTTTCAAAACCTTTTCGGACAACTGTCCTTTGCAAGGAACCTCTTCAATTCCACCGTGGTCACCTTCGGAATCACGGCACTCAGTCTTCTGTTGAACTCAATGGCAGGGTACGCATTCGCCAAACACCGGTTTCCCGGAATGGAGAGATTGTTCGGAGTCTTTCTGATCACACTGATGGTTCCCGCACAAGTTACGGCGATACCCGTGTTTCTGCTGCTCAAGAAGCTGGGTTTGCTCAATACTCTGGCGGGACTGATTATTCCTGCAGCCTCCTCGGTTTTTGGAATTTTTCTCATGCGACAGTTCATGACTTCGATCCCCGATGCACTGATCGAGTCGGGCCGGGTCGACGGTTGCAGGGAATGGGGCATCTTCTGGTCAATTGTGCTGCCGCAATGCCGCCCCGCGCTTGCGGCACTCGGCATCTTCACATTTCTTGCCGCTTGGTCTGACTTTTTCTTTCCTTTGATCGTTCTGTTTGATCAGCGAAAGTACACCCTGCCCGTCGCTCTCGCGACACTCAATGGTCAGCACACAACAGACTGGGGAATGTTAATGGCCGGTTCACTGGTAGTCATTACTCCCATCGTTCTGCTGTTCATCGCACTTCAACGCAAATTCGTGGAGGGCATCGCTCTCACGGGATTGAAAGGATAAGCAATGCACCGTCATTCTTCAAACGGAGCAAACTCACGACTTTTTGAAACAGAGTACGGTTATTTTGATGTTCGGAATGATTCTTATGTCATCAAGCGCCCTGACACTCCGCGTCCGTGGGTGAATGTCGTGGCGAACGAACGCTATGGCACGGTAATCAGTCAGGCTGGAGGAGGATTTTCCTGGATCGATCATTCAACGCTTTCGGTTCTGACACGCTGGCGTCAGGACCTGGTGCGGGACGACTGGGGAAAGTGGCTGTACATACGCGACGATGAAAGCGGAAATCTTTGGAGTGCGGCTCCTCAGCCCGTACTTTCCCCATATGATTCCTATGAATGCCGTCACGGGCTTGGTTATAGTGTGTTGTCAGCACGGATTCATGGCATACAGAGCGAATGGACAATTGTGGTTCCTCCCGATGCAACATTCGAACTCTGGTATCTCAGGCTCACGAATCTCGATAACAAAGTACGCAACCTGACTGCATGCTCACACTTTATGTGGAATCTCGGTGCCGCCCCCGACAATCACAGGGAGTTCCATCGGCTCTTTCTTCACAACGACTTCGATAAACAAGCTGGCATTATCCGCGCAAACAAGGTTTTGTGGGAAGTTCCCACAGAGAAGCACGGTCATTGGAACACACACTATCCCTATGCGGCTTTCCATGCAGTCTGGAATGAGGCGGGGGAAGCACCCGCCACACTCTTCGCATGTGGCGATCACGAGTCATTCACTGGTCGCCATGGGACATGGAAGGCGCCGAGATGGCTGAGTGAGCAAGGTGGGCGGGAAACCACCGGATTTGGGCGACACGGCGACGCAATTGCGGCGCTGGCATCCGGCGTTACTCTCGAGCCGGGAGAAACACGGGAGTTGGCATTCGCCCTTGGGGCTGTTCTCGAGCACGAGCCGGACGTTCAGACGGCGCTCGCTCCCTATCGAACACAGGACAGTCGTCACAGGGTTCTTGAAAGTGTCAGGGTTTTCTGGCATGATCGCCGGGAGGGGGTGCAGGTTGAAACGCCTGACGATGCATTCAATCTGCTCGTGAACACCTGGACTCCTTATCAGGCAATGGCGGGAAGGGTTTTTGGTCGCACCGGCTATTGGCAACAGTCCGGTGCCTACGGTTTCCGCGATCAACTGCAGGACAGCCATGTCTTTCTGCCCTGTGATCCGGAGAGAATGAAATCAACGCTGCTTCTTCATGCCCATCATCAGTTTGCAAACGGAACTGTCTATCATTGGTGGCACCCTCTTTCCGAAGTGGGTCTGCAAACGGAAATGACCGACGATCTTCTGTGGCTTGCTTTCATGACGACCGCCTATCTGAAGGAGACCGGTGACTGGGCCGTTTTGGCGGAAGAAGCTCCGTTTGTTGATTGTCAGAAACCGGCTCCGCTCTTCGAACACTGCCGACTTGCAATCACAAAGGTTCTTGAACGCTTTAGTGACCGAGGTCTTCCCCTGATTGGGGCCGGTGACTGGAACGATGGCATGAGCGCCTGCGGTCTCTCGTGGAGAGGTGAATCAGTGTGGCTGGGCCACTTTCTCCACGCTGTGCTTGCAGACTGGGTTCGAATTGCCCGTTACGAAAACAAGGAGTCGTTGGCGGAGGAGTGGGAGAAGCGGCGGGCGGCTTTACAAGACGCTCTGAATACCGTTGGATGGGATGGTGCCTGGTACTGGCGTGCTTCGCTGGATGATGGTTCGCTTCTGGGCAGCTCCCGGCGCCGTGAGGGTCGTATTTTTCTCAATGCGCAGACGTGGTCGGTTCTTGCGGGCGTTGCCGATGATGATCGTTCAGCTCTTGTCATGGATGCGGTGGAGGAGTATCTCCTGCATGATTTTGGCCCCTCTCTCTTTTCTCCCGCATACCGCAGCCCGGATCCCCGGATTGGTTATCTGACCCGGTACACTCCCGGCGTGCGGGAAAACGGTGGCGTTTACAGCCATGCCGCAATGTGGGCAATCCAGGCGGCTTGCCGTGTGAAACGTCCGCAGCTTGCATGGAAAATGTTTTCACGCCTCGCTCCACCGTTTCGTGGAATGAATCCAGAACATTACTGCGTCGAACCGTACGTCATGCCGGGAAATGTCGATGGGCCGGATTCACCACATTATGGACGTGGCGGATGGTCATGGTACACAGGATCCGCTGCATGGATGCGCCGTATAAGTCTTGAAGCCATTCTTGGCGTTCAGCCCGGCTGGGATGGTTTGAAAATTGAGCCGTGTTTGCCGCCCCACTGGCCGGAAGCAAGGCTTCACCGGCGGTACCGGGGAGATCTCCTCGATATCACGATTCGGAATCCCGATCTCTGCGGGTGCGGAGCGGTGCAGATCATCGTTGATGGCGAGGAGCTTGAGCCGGGTCGAAGCATAACTTCTTCCGGCAGTGGACAAACAAGACGGATTGAAGTCTGCGTGCGTGCCACCGAAGCAACGGCGGTCGGAGCGGGCAGCAACGAAGGGAAAATGTTGTGAGTAAAAAGAAAACCACGGAAACAAACGGTCAGCCACGAGCCAAAAGCGGAGCATCAATTTTCGATGTGGCGGCCCGAGCCGGTGTCTCAATAGCAACCGTTTCTCGTGTCATCAATGGACGAAACCGCGTTGCGCCAGAGACGATACGAAAGGTCGAGGCTGCGATGCATGCACTCCAGTTTCGACCTAACCGGCAGGCTCGCGCCCTGACGTTGCGCAAGACAGACACAATCGGTCTGGTTCTTCCGGATCTTTACGGGGAGTTCTACGGTGAACTGATGCGTGGTGTCGATCAGGCGGCGCGCGAGGCGGGAGTGCACGTTCTGATCACAAGGGCTGTCAGTCCCGAGGAAGAACGTGCCACAGTGGAGGAACTCCTGCAGGGAGGCGCTGTCGATGGATTGATTTTTCTGGTGTCGCAATTCGAGGACAACGCACTTTCGGATCTGGCACGTTTTCAGGATTCGCTTCTCATTCTGGACCGCGATGTGGGGAACATCGAACTGGATAACGTGTTGGTTGATAATCGCGATGCCGGTCGTGAGGCAACTCTCCATCTGATTCGAGATGCCGGAGCAGAGAGTCTTGCTTTCATTGGAGGGCCGGAAGGCAATGTGGACACCGACAATCGGCTCGCGGGGTTTCGGGATGCCTGCCATGAATTGGGAATCGATTCCTCTCCCGAACATATTCACTACAGTGATTATTCGTATGAGATGGGTCTCGCCATCGGTGAGTCCTATTCTTCTCTGATTGAAGACGATGGCGGACGCTGGGGGTTCATCGCCGCGAATGACAATCTCGCCCGTGGCGTTATGGAAGCACTTGTTACCAAAGGCGCGGCCATTCCGCACGATGCCGCAATCATCGGATTCGATGATACGGAACTCGCTCGTGTCGTGCGTCCCCGGCTGACCTCAATGCGCGTGCCTCTTCAGGAGATCGGACGGACATGCGTTCGATTGCTTGTCGATCGCCTCAGAGGTCTCCGTACCGAACCCGCAAAGATGGTCTTCAAGGCGAGGCTCGCGCAGCGTGCATCGACCACCATTGACAGTGACCCTCTACAAAACACTCAGGAGAATGAAAATGCATCGTCCTCACAGGAACAGAACTGAAGAACGCGCTTTTACACTCATCGAATTGTTGATCGTTGTTGCAATCATAGCAATTCTTGCGGCGATAGCCGTTCCGAATTTCCTCGAGGCGCAGACACGCAGTAAAGTCAGCCGCGTCAAGGCGGACATGCGCTCTATTGCAACAGCGGTTGAAGCCTACTCCATCGACAATAACAGCTATCCTCTTTCACAGGAGCTTCTGTCGACCTATCCGAACAGCCCATTTAATACTGCCTTTTTCGGATTTGGATTCATGGCGTATGCCGGCCGCCTTTCAACACCGATTTCCTATATCACGCAAGTTCCTCGCGACATCTTCAACGAGGGAAACGCTCCCAATCGTCCGGACGGTTTTTCCTTCTTTGAGTATTGGTCCGAGGAAGACAATCTCATATTCGGGATCAACGATATTAATGGCTACCGCCGGGAGTTCCTTCCGGACTCGACTCGTTATCTCCTCTGGTCCTGGGGACCCGATCGAGTCGCATTCGACCCCACTTTACCGGTAGGGCTTCTACAGGACCAGGTGACAATCTACAATTACTACGATCCAACCAATGGCACCGTCAGTTATGGTAACATCCTTCGCCCTGGCCCCGGCGGTGGACTCAAGCAGGGGTCAACCTGATGAGACTTCTGCTTTGTGGACTGATTGTCTCTTCGGCAGCAACAGGCTGGAGCCAGGAACTTCAAACGTCTGTCACGAGAGATCATCCTGTTTCCCATCAGGAAATCTCTCCCCAGGACGATGAGCTTCTTGAGGAGATCTCGTATGCCAGCTTTCGGTTTTTCGTGGATGAGGCAAATCCCTCCACAGCCCTGGTGCCCGATAATGTGCAAAATCCCAACATCAGCAGCATTGCGGCTCAGGGTTATGCATTTTCGGCCTGGGTTATTGGTGCTGAACGCGGATGGATCGCCCACGGTGAGGCTGAAGCGCTGTCGCTGAAGGCTCTCGGCACACTTGAGAGTACCGATGCCACGCGCTATGGGATGTTCGCCCATTTCCTTGATACGCGAACCGGTCAGATTTCCGAGGAGGGATACGAGAGTGGAGCGTCGACAATCGACAGCGCACTCCTTGCTGCCGGAATGCTGACGGCCGGCGAGTACTTCGGTGGTGAAGTCAAAGCGCGGGCGGACCAGTTGTTTGCTGATATGGACTGGGCGGCGTTCCGCGATCCCGACAAGAACAACCAGGTGAGGATGCTTTGGAATCCGGCGGATCCTCACGACTTTTCCGCAGGCGGAGAGTTCGCACAGCCAACGTGGGACTGGTATACTGATGAAACGCTTCTGATTGTGCTGCTGGGAATATCAGCCCCTGATCCTGGCAAACGGCTCGATCCCGGAGAAGCCATGACCAACTGGAATCGGCCTGTTGGTTCGTATGGGCAGCACAGTTACATTTACTCCTGGCCGGGTACTCTTTTCACGTACACCTTTGCGCAGTGCTATTTTGACTTCCGCATTCTCGGTGAAGACGTTCTCGGAGTAAACTGGTGGGAAAACACGTTGTCCGCCGTCAGGGCAAATCGCGACTGGTGCAGGGACAACGCAGGCAGCTATACAACCTACGGACCGAACAGGTGGGGGGTTACCGCCTGCAGTGGTCCGCAGTTTACTTACGTGGTTCCAGGTCATCAGCCCCGCGGACCGCAGGGCGATGATCCTGCGGGGGGAACCCTCGCGCCCTATGGTGCCGGTATGGCGGTGCTTTGGGAACCCGCGGATGCGATCGCGGCACTTCGACACATGAAATCCTTCGTTGTTGGAGGGGCTGATGTCTGGGTATCGGTCGATAGCGGCGGCTATGGTTTCAGAGACGCCTTCAATATCGATGAGAACTGGGCCTCTCCCGATATACTCGGTATCGCTCAGGGGCCTATGCTGCTTTGTATTGAAAACCTTCGGAGTGAGCTCCTTTTCAGGACGCTTATCCGGAACCAGCACATTCGCCACGGATTGAAATCCGCCGGCTTTGATGTTCCCTGTCTCGACAGCTGGCGTATTGAGTAAACCTTCAGGAGATCCCAATCGATGCTCAAATATCGCTTTCCGGACGGCTTTACATGGGGAGTTTCTTCTTCCAGCTATCAAATCGAAGGAGCGGCGTCCCAGGATGGGCGTGGGCCTTCCATATGGGATTCGTTTTGTCGCGAGCCGAATCGGATTGCACGAGACGAGAACGGAAGTGTCGCCTGTGATCACTACAATCGCATGGAAAGCGACATCGAGCTGATTGCGAAAACGATCAATGCGAATGCCTATCGATTCTCCATTGCCTGGCCGCGCGTCCTCCCCGAAGGGGAGGGACACGTCAACCCCGCCGGTATCGGCTTCTATGATCGTCTTGTGGACAAATTGCTGGAACAGGGAATCAAACCCGTTTGCACCTGCTATCACTGGGATCTGCCGCTGGCGCTTCAGAAAAAACACGGTGGATGGCAGTCGAGGCGAGTGGCGGAGCTTTTTGCAGAGTACTGTGAAATACTGGGAACACACCTTGGCGACAGAGTTGACACATGGTGTACTCTTAATGAACCGGAAGTTGTACTGACGGCTGGATATCGAACCGGCGTTCATGCACCCGGACTCATGCTTGATGAAAAGGGGGTTCGGCAGGTTACACATCATCTGCTGCTTGCCCACGGGCTTGGCACACAGGCGTTGCGAAAATCCATTACCAGACAGGGTGCACGAATCGGACTCGTTCACAACAGCACCAGTTATTCGCCACTGACCGAGTCTGCAGAGGACATCTCGGCAACCCGCGAGGTTTTTCATTGCGAAAACAGCTGGTTGCTAAGTCCGGTGTCTCATGGTGTTTACCCTGCGGAGCTATGGCGAGAGCTCGATAAGAATGTTCCCGAGACTGAAGACGGAGATCTCGCGGTCATTGCCACCTCGACCGACTACCTGGGTATTAATACATACTTCTCCACGGCCATGGTGTCGGGAGAAAGAGGCGAGATCCCGTTCGAGAAGCATTATCCCCGAACCCTTATGAACTGGCCTGTGACACCGGATACGCTCTATTGGACAACACGGTTTGTTCACGAGCTCTACGGAGGGAAGAAACCGTTGATGATTACGGAGAGTGGTTCGGCCTGGCCCGACAAGCCGCAGAGCGACAATGGAACCTCCGTCGTCAACGATCTCGCGAGAATCGTATACCTGCGAGAGCACCTTAAGGGAATCCACCGCGCAATCGAGGAAGGCCTTCCTTTGGAAGGATACTTTGTCTGGTCGATTATGGATAATTTCGAATGGAGTGCCGGGTACGAGAAGCGGTTTGGTTTGATTTACATCGACTACGAAAATCAGAAACGAATCCCTAAAGCGAGTGCGGAATGGTACCGCAACGTTATCAAATGGAATGGATTCTGAGAATAGCGTGGCGTAACGACGTGCTTCCCCGCATGGAATCGGCCGAACGTGTTCATTGGGGCCAGGAAAAAGGCGCCAAATATGAATTATGTGGCCAGTGCACTCCCGACGTGTGCTGAGCGTGTACTGCCGATTTGCAAGTCCGGTTTTTCAGTAAAATTTTTCTGCTTTGGGAGCAGAGGGTCGTCGGTTCGATCCCGACCAGTGCTCATCAACAAACAAGAATCCGCTGGCAACCGTTAGAGTCAGCCGATCACTCAGCTGCGCCAATAGCCATAACCCTGTTTTGCGATACACTTCACCCCATGAATTGTCGAAAACGATCTTTGTCGAGGGATTTCATGTACGCTTCCTCAGCGGTAATGATGCCTTCCTGCAGATAAACCTGGATGACATCGTCCATGAGTTGCATACCCATGTTACGTCCGGAAAGAATGACCTGTTGGAGCTGATTGGTTCTGCCTTCACGAATATAGTTTGATGCCGCACGGGTTTGTACAAGGATTTCGTTCGCGGCGCGCCGACCTTTGCCGTCGGCAGTCTTGAGTAGAATTTGGGCACAAACCGACCTCAGGGACACTGCAAGAGTTGCGCGAATGGCCGTCTGTTGGTCCGTCGGGAACACGTCAATAATACGGTCCACGGTCTTGATGGCACTGTTCGTGTGGAGTGTGCCGAATACCAAAGTTCCCATTTCCGCCGCCGTGACCGCGAGACTGATCGTTTCCAGGTCGCGCATTTCCCCCACAAGAACAACGTCGGCGTCCTGGCGGCTTGCGGACTTCAAGCCCTCTGAGAAGGAAGGACAATCGACATGGACTTCACGTTGAACGATTGTCGATTTCTTCATCTGGTGAACGAACTCGATGGGTTCTTCGATTGTTAGGATATACTTTGCAAAGTTCTCGTTGATGTGGTTGATAATAGCGGCAAGAGTCGTGGATTTGCCACTGCCAGTTGGCCCCGTGACCAACACCATTCCGGACGAATATTCAGCGAAGGATGCCAGCACTCTCGGCAGCTTGAGTTCCCCCAGCGTCTGAATGATCGAAGGAATTGTGCGGAAAACCGCGCCATAACCTGCGTTCTGGCGGTTCAAGTTGCATCGAAAGCGAGCTTTGTCACCGAACGCATAGGCCAGGTCCATGTCTCCCGAGGCATCGAACTCTCTCCAGCGCTCGCTGTCGCAAATCTCCTGTAACATCGTGGAAAGCTGTTCGCCATCCAGTGCGGGCCAGCCATCCACCGGGACGACGCGGCCATGCAGCCGCAGCCGGGGCGGGTTGCCTTCCGCCAGATGCAGATCAGAGGCACCGGTTTCCAGCATGTAGTCGAATAGAGGGTCGAGCCGCGCCATCAGTGAGATCCTCCCTGACTGCGAAGCGCCTCGAACGCCGATTTGTTTTCCGCGTTTCTCCAGGCGTCCTCACCGGAAACCACACCGCTACGGGCCAGTTCCATCAAGGCATCGTCCATCGTCTGCATACCCTGGCGTTTGCCTGCCTGCATTGCGTTCACAAGCTGGTGCAGTTTGCCTTCCTTGATGAGCGAGGAAACACCGGAGGTCGTTACCAGGAGTTCCGCGGCAAGGACCATTCCCTCACCATCCGCCCGCGGCAGAAGACGCTGACTGACAATGCCGCGGATGGACTCGCTGATCATCAAAGTGATCTGTTCCTGCTGCTTGATGGGGAAGACGTCGAGAACACGGCTGATAGTGCGTGCCGCACTCCCCGTGTGAAGGGTGCCGAACACAAGGTGACCGGTTTCCGCTGCTGAAATCGCAATGGACATCGTGTCCATGTCACGAAGTTCACCCACGAGAATAATATCCGGGTCCTCACGGAGCGCGGCTCGCAGCGCCTTGCTGAAAGATTCTGTATGAGGACCAACCTCGCGTTGTGTAACCTGACACGCGATAGGTTCGTGAACGTATTCAATCGGATCTTCGATCGTGACAATATGATCTTCACGAGAGCGATTCACCAGATCCACCATCGAGGCGACGGTTGTTGTCTTTCCGGATCGTGTCGGGCCGGTGACCAGGACCAGACCCTGATAATACTCTGTCAGGTTCTTGACGGTGGCGGGAAGTCCCAGTTGCTCAAGGGAGGGGATTTCCTGGCTAATGACACGATACACACCATCCCAACCCAGTCTCTGGCGGAAGATGTTGCAACGAAACCGGCCGCTCTTTCCGAGATCGAGACCGAAATCGAGATTCTGATCTTTGAGCAATTGTGTGGTCTGTGAACCCGAAAGAAGGGAGAAGTTCAGCAGTTCCGACTCTTCCGCCGACAGTGGCGCCATTTCCATGTAGCGCAGTCGGCCGTGCATGCGAACGAAAGGCGGCTGTCCGACTGAAAGATGCAGATCGGAAGCACCCCAATGACGTGCAAGTCGCAGGAAATCCTTGAGCCGCGTGGGTCCGCCCGCTTCCGGCTCTTCCGAAGCTCCAACGCGACCCATTGCTGTTTGCTTAGCCGCACCATAGGAGACGCTGGACTGTTGCGGTGTTTTTTTCTCGAGCTTCGCTGTGGGAGCGGTTGGAGGGTCGACAGCAACGGGAGCCGTTGCCGGAACCGGATCAGGCGCCGGCGCCATTGGAGGCGGCACCACGGGCGGCGGAGCGATTGAGGGAGCAGGATCTGTTGGCATCTCAGTTTGCGGGGGAGGCGGCGATTCGGGTTCGGCCACATCATCCGCCATCGCGCCGACGGCCTCGGCGAGCTGCTCTGCCTGCTCCGCCGTGAGGAAGTGTTTGCGGACCAGCAACTCACGAGGGTCCTGGCCGGGGAACGCTTCCAGTTCTTCGCAGACGTGTTTGTACTGCTTCTTGGTGATGAGTCGATTCTCGAGCGCTATGTCGAGGAAGGGGCTGTTGGAAGTCACACGCTCACCCGGTCAGATTGATCGGTCTGTAGTATCGTGTAAATTCTGCTTCCGAGAGCACAGGCGGACCGCTCTCTCAGGAAACGGCGCTTTGTTTTCTGCGGTGCTGATCCACCGCCACGCAAAACGCCTTGTAGAATTCCTTGATTGCTTTCATTTCCCAGTCCGCAAGAAGGCCTGCGTCGTAACTTTTGCGTACGTCCGTGAACATACTCACAAGTTGCTGACGCATCTTCTCAAGCTGGTCCGGCGTGAGTTCCTTCATGTCGCTCAGACACAACTCCACACGACGGTCTTCCGGCGATATTTCACCGGATTCGTTCTGTTTGTCGTCAGCCGCTTCCGGAGCCAGAGGCTGATCCGTCATCCCGGCGATCAGGTTCTTTGCATCCGGCGACTGTGGGCCCAGTGCCTCGACAAGGTCCGCGGCGGACACACCCTGGGTGGGAAGATCGGCAAAGCCCTCTCCCAGTCGCTCGTCAGCTTCGGAAAGCCACGATTCGAAGTCGTCCACTCCATCGACTTCGTCATCGGTTCCCTGGACGGGGTTTTCATCTTCGTCAAGGCTCTCGCCAAGCTCCTCGGCGAGTTTGTGGAGGGCTCCCTGGAGGACTTTCAACTTGGGGCTGTTGGGCATGCAGTTCAGGGCCCCGTCGACAGCCAGCTGAGCGCGGTGTGGTTCGCGCGCCTCCAGAAGCAGCTCGGCGGCGCGTTCATAAGACTGGCTTGCCGGACCCTTCTTGGCCTGCGACATCAGCAACTCGCCCTGGAGGTAGTGGGTCATGCCGTTCTGATCGTCCAGCTCCAGCATTGACGTGACGGTTTCCTGGGCGCCCCGCACCTGACCATACTGCATGTAGAAGTCGACGACCCATTTGAGCTGTTCCGCGGCTGCATCGGGCCGTCCCATGCGCGAGAACAGATAAGCAAGTTCCTTCCGGGCCTTAACCGCACCGGGCTGAAGAATAATCAGAATGTTATAGATAGAAAGAGTCTTTTCAAGCTCTCCGCGAACGGCATAGGATTCGGCTGCGAGCATGTACTCGCGGAAGGCGTCATCCTTCCGGTTCAGTTCGAGATAAAGCGCGGCCAGTTTTGACCGGGTGATCTCATCCCGGGGATCGAGTTGAACCGCCTGCTCCAGGTAGGGAAGGGCGTCTTCATGCATTCCCTTGTTGATGTACATCTCACCGCGGAACAGCAGGTCGTTGGACTTGTCGTCCTCACCGAAGAGGTTCTTGGTCACCTCGTCGAGACCGCAGTCGTAATACATCGCAACGAGCTCGATCAGTAACCCGCCTTCGTAGGCGTCACACTGTGAATACTGGCACTTGAAGGTACGCTCCGATGTGTCGATAATCATCGACTTGCGAACCAGGTCTTTATGAACCGGGCAGTGGATTCGGACGATACTGCCCTCTTGGTAGATGGAAGACTCTGTAAACCCCATCCGCTTGAGAACGACAAACGGGTCCAGAGACGCGTTGAAGGAATAATCCGAGTCTTTGAGTTCGAATCGAGCCATACGGAAATGGCAGCCCCGATCGCCAACAGGCCGATATCGTCCCGCCGATAATGTCACAGCAGGCTTACTACCGAGCCTTGGCGACGTCTTGAGGCAGCGGCAAGCCTTTTCACCCGCTGCCGAAGCACCGAATCCTGCCGTTTCTGCACTTGCGCTGGCCCCCGGCATGGCTGCCAGGCACGGTTTCCGCAAATTACGGGATTCAATCGCCCTGCCTGAGGCAATGCACCATGACATGCCCCGACCTTCGCTCTTTTCTGGATCACCTTCGCCATCGAGGCGAGCTTGTGGAGATTACGGCTCCTGTCGACGCTGATCAGGAGATTGCGGAGATTCACCGTCGAGTCATTTCAGCCCGAGGACCGGCGCTGCTTTTCACGAATGTGAAAGGAGCTCGGTTTCCGGTGGTCACCAATCTGTTTGGCTCGACAGAGCGGACCTTCGCAGCCTTCGGAGAGAGACCGGGTAATTTTGTCCGAGACGCCGCGGACTTTGCGGTTCACTCGATGCCGCCAACTCCGGGCAAACTGTGGGATGCCCGGGACCTCATTCGGCAGGGGCTTTCCATCGGAATGCGCCGCATGGCGGAGGCTCCCATTGCAGATGTGATGGAGGAACCTCGCCTCAACAACGTTCCAATGCTCAAGCTCTGGCCGGAAGATGGTGGTCATTTCATGACCCTGCCGCTGGTGCTCACGGAAAGCCCGGAAGACGGGCGTCCCAATCTCGGGATGTATCGCATTCAGCGTTACGACAACCGTCGTACCGGTATTCACTGGCAGATTCACAAGGGTGGCGGTTATCATTATTCGGAAGCGGAAGCGCGGAATGAGCCATTGCCCGTGACCATTCTTGCAGGCGGCCCCCCTGCTTTGATGCTTGGGGCAATCGCTCCGTTGCCGGAAGGCGTACCTGAGTTGCTGCTGTCATCGCTGTTGCTTGGAAAGCGCCTTCCGGTTCTGCGCAGGAAGTCATGGCCTCATCCTATTCCCGCCGACTGCGAATTTGCCTTTCTCGGCCATGTTCCTCCACATAAACGCCGTGACGAAGGCCCCTTTGGCGATCACTACGGGTACTACAGCCTGAAACATCCTTACCCCGTGTTTCATTGCCGGCGCGTCATGCGCCGCCGCGATGCCATCTGGCCCGCGACGGTTGTCGGAAAACCCCGGCAGGAGGATTTCTTCATCGGCGACTATCTTCAGGACCTTTTGAGTCCGCTTTTCCCGCTGGTGATGCCTTCCGTGCGTGCATTGTGGTCCTATGGCGAAACAGGCTTTCATTCGCTGGCGGCAGCCGTTGTTCATGATCGTTACCCCCGCGAGGCCATGGCTTCCGCCTTCCGCATTCTGGGGGAGGGGCAGCTGTCTCTGACGAAGTTTTTGCTGGTTCTCGACAAACCCTTGAATTTGCAAGACTTTCCAGGTGTGCTTCAGCATGTCCTTGAGCGTGTGAATTGGGAGACGGATCTTTTTATTTTCTCCAACATCGCCATGGATACACTCGATTACGCGGGACCGGAGGTGAACAAGGGCAGCAAGGGAGTCATCCTCGCTCTTGGCGAGTCCGTTCGCGAGTTATCCGGGGAATTCAGAGGCAGTGCGCCTTCTGGTGTGGAGAACGTTCGTGTCTTTTGTCCTGGCTGTTTGGTTGTGGACGGTCCGAGTTACGAGGTGGACGCGGAGTTTCCAAAGAAACTTGCTCAGTCCGGTTCGCTCAAGAACTGGCCGTTGATCGTCCTTTGTGACCGCCCGTCGCAGGCGGCGGCCAGTACCATTAACTTTCTCTGGACGACCTTCACCCGTTTCAATCCCGCAACGGACCTGTATGGTTCGGAGGAGCGTATCGTTCAGGGTCATATTGCCTACAGCGGTCCGGTAGTCCTGGATGCACGCGTCAAGCCCTGGTATCCGAAGGAAGTGTTCGCGGCACCGGACGTGGCGAACCTGGTGAGCCGCCGTTGGAACGAATACTTTCCCGGCGGCAACGTGGAGATGGGTTCCAGCGATTTGGGAGATTTGACGCCGGACAGTTAGAAGTAACGCGGTTTGTCTGGAGTCTTCTCGTAAAGTCGGACGGCAATTGACAGAGTGTGGAAAAACAGGCGGCTTCTTGCGAAGCCGCCCGAATTGCAATCCGTATCGGACTTGCGAGAGTTTCTATTCGGAATCCTTGCGCGTTTGTTCCCCGCCAATATCTTTGGTCGTGTCTTCCAGCTTCTGTGTATCCGCGTGCTCGACAACTTTCTTCGAGGTGGAATGAGCAAAGAGTCCATTGCCATTCCCATTGCGTGCTTTCGCTCTCCAGTCGGATTCGAGCGCCTCTTCCAGTTTTGGAAAGAAACGAACCACGAGCACGTTGGAGCAGTTGATAATTGTCCAGCCGCCCTCTTCGTTCTCGGCATAAATCGGACGGCCTGCGAAGAGCAGTTTTTGTGCGTGTGGCTTGTCGGGCGGCGCTCCGATGATTTCAGTGTATCGCAGATAAACGATTTCGCCGCTCTTGAGCCAGAGTTTCGCGAATCCCGGACACCAGTCGCCACGCTTTGTGTCCATGCGCTGCTCCGCCAGCCCCGGTCCTTCATCGCGAATGCGGGACTTCCAGTCCGACTCGCTCATGACGCGCATTTCTTTGGTGCCTGCGGGCGGTTTCCACCTCGGAACACTGCCGTTGATGAAATCCATGCGCTCGACGCTTGCCGCAGGGATCGTAAAGGTTGAGTCCTCCGCGTTAATTGTCAGCCTCGATCCGGAGCTGAGACGCGTCGGGCCGGCGACTTCGACGACTTCCTTCGCTTCCTCATCCGTGCAGGTGAACTTGAGTTCCGTGCCGCTGACCAGCCGCACCTTGATATCGAGAGCCATCGGCGTACCTCGTGGCGATGAAGGGGTGACGATTCCTGCAGATCATCCTACAGCATTTTCCCGTCCGCGAGCGAAAATCACGAGGCTCGCACATAGCGGGCGATGAAGAATCCGTCAGTTTGATGTACGGACGGAAGGAGTGTTACCGTGTGCTTTGGGGAGAGCGTTCCGGGGAAAAGAGACGCTTGGTTGAGACGGAAGGGTCTAAACCCCATTTTTTCAATGATTTGGAGTTGGTCAAAGGTTTCTTCCGGCTCAAAGCTGCAAACAGCGTAGACAAGCGCTCCGCCTTTCTTGACGAGCGGAGCGTAAGTCTCGATGCACTCACGCTGGAGCGCTGCTGTTTCCTTCAAACGGTCTGCGAGGGAGCCTCGCAGCATCAATTCCGGTGATCGGCGCAGTGTTCCGAAACCAAGACAGGGTGCATCGATCAGAACGCTATCGTAAGGGCTTTTGTCTCTCGATGTGCCTGGTTTTTGGAGCCGAATGCAGGATGTTCCCGCTCGGCCAAGGCGTTTGCGCAGGCCTTCAAGACGTTCCTCCGACGCATCATGAGCGAAGACTTCGCCCTGGTTGTGCATCAGTGTGGCCATGTGCAGCGATTTGCCGCCACCGCCCGCGCACGCATCGAGAACCCGCCAGCCGGGCTGCGGGGAGAGGGCGAGGGAAACGAGCTGACTACCCTCATCCTGTACCTCAAACCAGCCGTCGTTGTACGACGCAAGCGGACGCAGGTTTGCTTTTTTGAGAACTCGCACTCCGTCCCGCGACCATTTCGATGCCTCACATGGAATCTGGTTCTCGTTAAAGGCACCGACGACATGACGTCGTTTCGTTTTCAGGCGATTGACACGGACGTCCAGGGGTGCTGGTCGACCCATGCTCTCAAACAGCGCGGTTGCTTTGTCAGGGCCGAATCGTTGAGCCCATCGTTCCACGAGATCGCGTGCAATGGACCATCTGGCGGATTCCCGCACGACTCCCGGCGCCATTGTGAGATCCGGATCCCGGCTGAGGCGAATGGCAAACTCCTGCAGGTCGGCGGCATCTTCATGGTTCTCACCACCGCTCGCACGCAGCGCTGCAATAACGAGCCGCACGGCATCGTCCGGTTTGGCACCGCAGTCTTCCATAAGCCAGCGGATCATCGCGAAGAGTGCCTCACGTTCCGATGGTATTGCTTCGGGGACGGCCTGGGCTTCTTCCCATTCAAAGGCCGGAACTTTGCGATCTGCCCACTGAAGAAGCGTCAGCAGTCGGATCCGAGCCCGCAGCATTGCGGATGCGGAAGCTGCCAGGAACCGTCCGGGGCTTCCCGATATCCTGGCCTGCGTCCGCAGGAATCTGCCGATGACATCCATTGGCGGGTAAGGTTGAACGATGAGTTCCCTATACAACTGGGAGAGCCAGCCTCGAAGCTGATCATGGCGCGGGGATTCTGGAATCAGACGGTGGGCGTCCATTCGTCGGGCGGTTTGACCTGTTCGATGTCGTGTCGGAACGATTTCGGAAACCATTGGAAGGACCAGAGTCGGGACACTATCGAAGAATCTCGTTAACTTCCCGGACGCGTCATTTGTACCACATGGAGTTGGGGGCTTTCCGGTGGCTTGATCACGTTTAATCAACAAACCTCTGAGAACACCCGGGTTGAGCTTGCTTTCGTAAAAGTGGCCTCGCTATTGGTCCCGCCGCTCGGCGGTTCCGATGCCGGGTTACCGGAGTCTCGCCATGTCCGACCAGATTATCTATCTCGACGGCCGGTACGTTACCCGCGCTGAGGCGAAAATCAGTGTTTTCGATCATGCGGTTCTCTATGGGGACGGTGTTTTTGAGGGTATCCGGCTTTACGGCGGCAACGTCTTCCGCCTGGAGGAGCACCTCGAGCGGCTCTGGGATTCGGCCCATGCCATCATGCTGGACATTCCCATGTCTCGTCAGGAGATGGCTGAGGCGGTTTGTGAGACATGCCGGCGCAATGAATTGAAGGACGGTTACGTTCGCCTTGTTGTCACGCGGGGCGAAGGTGACCTCGGACTTTCACCGAATCTTTGTCCGAAAGCGGGGGTTTTTATTATCGCCGCGAAAATCCGTCTCTATCCCGAGGAGTATTACGAGAACGGTCTGCCAATCATCACCGCTCCGACCAGGCGGCTTCCGCCGGACGCGTTTTCTCCCAGAATCAAGAGCTTGAATTACCTCAACAACATCGTTGCCAAGATCAATGCAATCAACGGCAAGGTGCTCGAAGCACTGATGCTCAATCAGGACGGGTTCGTTGTGGAGGCCACCGGCGACAATGTTTTCCTGGTGAAGAAGGGTGAGCTCATCACGCCACCAACATGGCTTGGTCCGTTGAAGGGGGTTACCCGGGACGCGGTTATGGAGCTGGCGGCAGATGAGGGAATCATGGTTCGCGAAGAGCCGTTTACGCTCTATGAGGTTTATACCGCAGATGAGGCGTTTCTCACGGGAACCGCTGCGGAAGTTATCGCGGTTTCTTCCGTCGACGGACGCCGCATCGGTGATGGCAAGCCAGGAGCCATTACACGTCGACTGCTGACCAGGTTCCGGGAGATCGTGACGGAACAGGGTGTAAGAATTTAGGAACCCGGAGTCGGAGCGGGGTTCGCCGGGCGAAGAGAGCGCATCTCCGTCAGGACTTCCGAGTATTGTTCAAGGTCGGCCAGGTTGGTCCATTCCTGCGAATCCTCCAGGCGATCATAAAGCTCCTCACCACCATTTTCATAGCTGATGTAAGACCATTCTTTCGTGCACACACTGTGCGAATTCCGCGCACGGCTCGTGACAGCAATGTTTTCCCACTCCGCCTCAGGGTTCTCCAGCAACCCGACGAGACTTCTGCTGTCGGTTTTTGTTTCAGGCAGCCCACAGAGGTCGAGGATCGTTGCATGAAGATCCGTAAGGCTCATCACCGCATCCGCCTGCGATCGATAGTTTGCCAGACCTCCCTTGCATAAACTCCTGTCGTGGTCGGGAGAAGGTCCGTCAGGAGCGATTGCCGTGACGGGCCGCAGAGTGGCGACGGACAGTGGGCATTTGTGAAGAGCACGCCACGTTGAGCGAGACGATCAATGTTCGGTGTTTTGACGTCAGGGTGTCCGTCCATGCAGCCGGCCCAGGTGTTCAGGTCGTCCGCAATAATCACGAGAGTGTTCCAGTGCTTCGTGAGGGGCGACACCTTGCGCAAAGGTGGAAGCTCCGGTATTTGGAGAGGAGCAACCGGTCACGGCAGCCAGTGCAAGACCCGCGATGAGCTGGCGTTTCCGGGTCATTGTTCCTGTGCCATCGCGATTGATTTGACCTGACGAAGATCGACTTTGCCTGTTCCCAGAAGAGGGATTTTTTCCACATGAACAAAATCCTTTGTCCGGGGTAGCCAGAGATTCGGGATTGAACCGTCCGATGCAACCTGCCCGGCGGCTTTCCTCGCATCTTCCTCGGAAACGGTATGGAGAACCACGAGTCGCTCGCCTTTTTTATCGTCCGGAACACCTGTCACCGCGAAGACCTGCTCCGATGCATCGATGGCGGTTTGCAAAGCCTCCTCCACTCGAATGTGAGGAACCATTTCGCCGCCGATTTTGCTGAATCGTGACAGGCGGTCCGTGATTTCGATGAAGCCGCCCGCATCAATGCGCGCGATATCGCCTGTCGTGTACCATCCTTTGCGGAGGACCTCGCCCGTTTTTTCCGGCATTCCAAGATAGCCCTGCATGACATTGGGGCCGCGTACCAGCAGCAGGCCCTCCTTTTCGGGTTCCAGATCCCGGTGAGTCTCAGGGTCGACGATTCGAAGTGTGATGCCCGGCAGTGGCTGGCCTATCGTGCCTGGCTTTTGTCCTCGCTGGTAAATGCCCGGAGCACGGAAATCAGGCACGTTGAGGGAAACGATAGGCGAGCATTCCGTCGCTCCGTAGCCTTCCATGGGCTTGACGCCAAACTTTTCCTCGAAGGCACGGGCGATGGCCGGCCTGAGCTTTTCGGCGCCTGTCAATACAGCCTGCAGGGATCCAAACTGGCGGGCTTCCACGCGGCGTGTGTAAGTTTGCAGAAAGGTTGGCGTCGCGACGAGGAACGTCACGCGGTTGCTTTCGACAACCTGGCCGATGCCCGCCGGGTCGACAGGGTTCGGCCAGTAGGCGACACGGATTCCGGCGGCGTGGGGCAGAAACAGTGTCGCGGTTGTTCCGAAGGAATGGAAGAAGGGAAGAATGCCGAGAATGCAGTCTCCGCGGTTGAGCGCGAACACTTCAGAGACGCCTCGCATGTTCGAGGAAATATTCCAGTGGGAGAGCATGACACCTTTTGGGACGCCGGTGCTTCCGCTGGAGAAGATGATGGTTGCCAGATCGTCAACGCTTCGCCCTGCGGGCGCGCCCATCATGTGTTCCAGATAGGGGAGAGGAATGAAGAGAGCTCTTACCGCTCCCATAAACTTCTCGAAACCGGTGAGGCTTTCAAACAGATCTTCAACGAACAGGGGGTCACCCGGGATTTCCACCTTCAATTTGTCGAGAAATTGTCGGGAGGTAATGACCCTTTTGATCCCGCACTGATCCATGATTGTTCTCATAACGTCGGAAGACGCCGTGTAGTTGAGATTCACCGGCGGTTTTCCACACGACAAAGCGGCATGATTCACAACAGCTCCGGCAATGGACGGCGGGAGACAGATTCCGGCCATCTGCTCGTTGGCGAGCGTTTCCCGCAGCCGTATGCCGAGTGCAGTGACCGCACCCACAAACTCCAGGCGTTTGATTCCCTCCGGCTTGAGTGCATCGCTCATGCATTTCTCGAAAGGCCTTCTTCGAGCTGACAGGAATGCTTCGTGATGCAGGGGCCGCGCCGCCGACTTGCGATGCGACCAGGCCTCCGATACAAGCCGTGCAACGGCTTTCCTGACGTCCGGAGCCTGGCTTTTCCGCGGGAGCGGTTTGCCAAAAGAGATTGTGACATGCTCCGGGATGCGCGCCGGCAGCTTCTGCAGCCAGCGGTCAGGCCGATAGCTCAGAAGTGTTCCGCGGACACGATCAAGACACATGGGAATGATCGGAGCTTCACCCGCATCTCTCATGATGCGCTCAAGCCCTTTGCGAAAAGGAAGTAACTGGCCCGTGCGTGAAATCTGACCTTCCGCAAAAATCAAAACCAGGTCACCGTGTGCAATCGCCTCCGATGCCTCTTTCATCGCGCGAATGACCTCCCTCGGAGGCATACGATCGGAGATGGGTATGGCATGGGAAAGCTTTGCAAAGGGCTTGATCAGGGGCTTGTTGTAGATGCCTTCGAACATGATGGGCCGTACGGGCCGGTCCATCGCGGCAATGACGAGCAAGCCGTCCATATAGCTCATATGGTTGCAGACAATCAGCCCGCCTCCCTGTTCCGGCACATGTTCGCGGCCGGTGACGCGCAGCCGGTAAACCGTATGAGTTGCGATGAAGAGAATCAGTCGAAGTGATGCGCCAGGGAGTGTCCATAGAGCAAAGAGGCCCATCACCAGGGTGAAAAGTCCCAGAGACAGAAACATTTGTTGGGCGGTGAAACCAAGAACACTGGTCAGAAGAAAGTAAACGGGGCCGCCGGAGATGAAGATTCCCGAGTACATCAGAAAATTCACGGTCCCGAGAACGCCGCCACGCGTCTCAGGTCTGGCTTTGTGCTGCACGAATGCTTTCAACGGAATAACGAAGAAACCCGAGAACAGACCGACCAGACTGACGTTGAGTCCCATCCAGAGCTCTGATGCCGGCATAAGATAGACCAGCATCGACAAACTGCCCATGAAGAAGGCCCCCAGCGGCACAAGACCCAACTCGATCTTGTCACCGGAGAGCTTCCCCGCGAGCCAGCTCCCCAACCCCACACCAACTCCGACATAGATAAAGAAACGGCTTGTTCCGAAACCGGAGAGGCCGAGTGTGTCTTCGGCAAGTTTCATGGCCGTTTGCAGTGCCAGCGCCGCCAGCGCCCACCAGAGAACGATACCAACGACGGCTTGTAACATCCCCCGCGTTGCGAGAATTTCTGCGACGTTACGACGTGAATCCCGCACAGGGAACGGCGTGATTCGACGCTCCGGGCTTGCGGCGGGAACCTTGTTGATTCCGAAGCTCACAACAAGGCCCGCGATTCCGATAACCAGCAGAATTGCCAGAGGGACTCGAATGCCGAGGCCGTTTGCCTCGATCGCCGCCCCCCCCGCACTGGTTCCTATGATGGCGCCAAGAAAAGTGAGTCCGTCGATCCAGCCATTCGCCCAGGAAAGACGGCGTTCCGGCATGAGTTCCGGGATAAGTCCATAAGTCGCCGGGCCGAAAAGGGCCATCCGGCAACCAAGGCACGTTAGAATTCCCAACGCCACGTACCAGGGATTGATAACAAGGGAAAGCAGCAGTCCGCCACCGATGACTGCGACTTCCGCGACCTTGGTTCCGACAACGACCGACCGTTTTGAGAATCGGTCCGCCAGCTGTCCCGCCATCAGCGACAGGAAAATCCAGGGTGCGGTGTAGAAGACCGCGACCAACGACCGATAATCATCGGGCGCCGCCCCCGCGGCAAGGGCCGCCTGGCTGGCGAGTAGCCACGCGACCAGACGGAAAGCATTGTCGGCGAAGGTACCTTGCAGGACAACGCCCGCGAGTGCGCGGAAGGACAGGTCATCCGGTTTTGCGGGTTCAATGGAGGGTGAGATCTGACCCATTTGGTTACCAGCTGATTCCTTATGATAGCAGTGGGGTGAGCGAATTTCACTCTTCGCGAGCGAGTTTCCATTTTGAGACGAGCAGTTCGTCAACGGTTGTTTATTATTTTTTGGCAAAAATCCGTCACTTCAACATCAAGCCGGCTGATTTGGGACAGGGCTGATGCCGTCATCCTTGACGTCAGGCAGTCTCTGATTCTTAGTGGTCGATACGGTCACGAACTTATGTCTGAACTCGATCCCTACAGCCCCTACGAAGCTAACAGCGTGATTAGCACGGCGGAAGAGATGTTTCTGCTGATGTCCCGTTCGCCTGAATTCGCCCCCTTTTTGGGGCGTAGTGCGGGATTGTCGGACGAGGAACTGCGTTCCATCTTTGGTTTGGCGGTTGCCGCCATTCGGCGGGCGGGTCTGGGAGCGGAACCTGAATTTCAGGCGGTGCGCCAGCCGGTGGACAGCACGGCCGGGCTGAGCCGGGCCGCGCTGGAGACGCAAATCCGGGAAATGACGGAGGCGCTCGCGCGGCGGGAGGATCAGATTCGGGAACTTCGAAGCCGTCTCGAAAAGGCCGAAGCCCGGCGGCGGCCCTGAAGAATATTCGATTCCATAGACTTGGGGGCCGCAGGCGCTTTTCCCATGAACTCCCGCTTGCGTCCATGACGGTGTTTCTCGTTCCTGAATCCGTTGAACGGAGACGCCTGTCCGCACAGCGGATGAGACAAAGCGAATCCCGGCTCGCAAGCGGAGGGACCACTCCGATGAAGGCGGCCGAAAGCCCATGACATCCATGGCGATTCAAAGCCCTGTTATTAGTCGTCTTCGTGCCGATGTTCGCTCCGGTCGGAATCCCCGTGCGTGGATCCCACTGAGCCAGGAGCTGCGCCGAAACAACCTCCATCTTGAGGCTCTGACAGTTTGCCGGGACGGACTGGCGGCCGACTCGGCGTCCGTTGCCGGAGTAACGGAAATGGTTCGTGTTCTGGCGGATCTGGGGCGCTATGGGGACGCACTTGGGGAAATTGAGCGAATTGAGCGGCGTCAGCTCGGTTCGGCTGCGCGTGCTCACGGTCTTCTGAGACAGAAGCTTTGGTGCCAGATTCGGCTGCTTCGTGCTGAGGAGGCGGCAGAGTCTCTGAGCGATCTCGAGAAGGTGAATCCCTTCGATCCTTCGCTCAACACCCTTCGGACGGAGGTGCGTCGTTTAGCCGGTCTTCGCCCGCCGAAGGCGGCTCGTTCCCCGGACGATTCGGGCGGAATGGTGTCATCGGAATTTGTCAAGGTCCTGCGTTCACAGGTTCAGCCCCATGGAAAAGTCCTTGCCGTTGCCTTGGTTGACCGGGAAAATAAGCAGTCTGTTGTCGAAGGTGACGAAGATATCGCCGATGTCGCGGCGCGGCTTGAGTATGAAGTGGCCGAAGCATGTAGTGATCTGGGGCATGGAACGCCAGCCTACCAGCTCATAGAGATGACCGAGATTCTCGTTGTTTTGGTGCGAAAAGGTGAGAAAACCCTCGTCCTTGCGACCGATCCAGGCATTAATTTTGGGCGTTTGCACCACACTGTTGCTCGAATGACACAGCAGTATCTGTCGGCCGGAGCCAATGACCCCGGCACTGAAACGGCGGAGGAGTGAAGTGAACCGATATTGGAACTTGAAAAGGATTAACGGATGATCCCCGTTTCCAGATTCGCGGTGCTCCTGATCGTCTGCTCACTCGCCATCATTGGAATTCCCATGGCGCTGGGCGGAGCGTCTCCCTTTGAGGAGCCCAATACGGTATGGCCGATCGTGATTGCGGCCGAGTTTATTGTCTATTTTTTGTTCACGTTTTTTTCCAGTCCCCGCATGACGCTCGGGTCCATTGGGCTCATGTCTGTTGCCATGATTGTGACACGCTGTGTGGCAAGCTTTCTTGCCGGCCTGCTTCACTCTCTTTTGCTGCATGATGTGGCGACTCCCGATGCTTTCGGTCTCTGGGTTGGCAACCCTGTCTCCATTCTGGTTCAAATGGTGGCGCTGATGGTGACGGTTCCTCATATTCTGGAGACCTTCATGCCGAACGTTTTGGGCCGTGGGAATGCCGGACCTCAGGAGCGCCGTGGCGATGTCGAATCTTCTCCAGCGGGCGGGTTCGTTCAGGCTTTTTCTTTTGACGATCTCTCGGGTGTGATCCGAAAGACGCCAGGTCTTGAAGGGTTCCTGATCTTCAGCCAGGAAGGTCTTGTGGTTTGGAAGGACCTTCCGCTCCGCCTTGAAACCGATGAGGTCACAGCGCGTTTGATGCAGACAACTTCAAATATCGGCCAGGTGTCAGAGGGCGGAGGGCTTGCACGGCTTCGACGCGTATTCGTACAGACCCGTGAACACTTGCTTTGCATCGTGGAGCTTAATGCGAACTTCGGAATGATTCTGGTTTACAACGGCCGGACCAAGCTGGCCGAGTGTGAACCGAGAGTGGACATTTTGGGAAAGACCGCTCGAGAGTTCCTTCAGTGGAAGTACCCCGGCTTGTCGATGAGTACGACGTCGATGAGTCGTGCCGCGGTCCCGGTCGGACTGTAATTCAAATACCGAAACCGAAAGTCATTCGGAGAAGTGCCATATGGAACGAACACTTGCGGAGTTGAACAAGACACCCGGAGTCATCGGCTCGTTCGTTGTCGCGGCTGACGGTATTATTGTCGCTTCCGACTTCACCACGGAGCTTAACGACGAGATGATGGGGGCACTGACGAGCTCCATTATCAACTCCACGGAGAAGGCGACCCGCAAGATGGAACAGGGCGAACTGGTATCTTTCATCGTTGAAACAGACCGGAACAAGCTCTTCTTCAATACGACCCGCTCCGGCTTTCTCGTGTGTGTGGGTTCGCCGGATGCAAATCTGGGCTTAATACGAGTGGAAATGCGCGCCGCGTCAGAACGACTTAACAACGTCGGCATAGGAGTCTGACCGGCAAACTTTCCCGGCAGGACGTTCCACCAAGGATCACGGACTTCTCATGGCCACACTGAATTACGCATTCAAGGAAATCTCCTGCAAGATCGTCTACTACGGTTGCGGTCTTTGTGGCAAGACGACGAACTTGATTCACGTTCACAAGACGGTCCCGGGCAAGTTTCGCGGCGAACTCGTATCGCTGGCGACGGAGCAGGATCGTACTCTGTTCTTCGATTTCCTTCCGCTCGATTTGGGCGAAGTGAAGGGTTTCAAGACCAAGTTCCAGCTCTATACCGTTCCTGGTCAGGTCTACTACAATGCAACAAGAAAGCTGGTGCTCCGCGGTGTGGACGGCCTTGTCTTTGTCGTCGACAGTCAGAAGGACCGCCTTCAGGAAAACCTCGAATCATTTGAGAACCTGAGACAAAACCTTGCCGAATACGGGTATAAGCTTCAGGAATCAAAAGATGATGATGAAGGAATTCCGTGGGTGTTGCAGCTCAACAAGCGCGACATGCCGCAGATCAGTACTGATGCGGAGGTGATCGAAGCCCTCAAGCTTCCGGGCGGAGCCAACGTCGTGGAAGCAGTGGCGGTTAACGGCACCGGAGTGAAGGAAACCCTCAAGTCCATCAGCTCTCTGGTTATTCAGAAGCTCAACAAAGGTGGCGGTGCTCTCGCCGGAACGGGTCGGCCTTCCAGCGACTCCTCCGCACCCAAGGCAGCGGCTCCTGGTCCGGTTGCTGCCGCTCCCGCAGCCGCTCCACCGGCAGCGCAGCCGACGCCCGCACCCGCAGCGCAGCCGGCCCGGCCTGCAGCAGTGGCGGCAGCGCCCGCACCGGCAGCGGCGCCTCCACCGGCCGCGGCTGCTCCGGCGGCAATCGAAGTGACACAGAAGTGTGGCGCTGTTTGGCGGGGGATGAAAACGGGCGGCGGAGAGCTTAAGCTTATTCAGATAGGAATGACGGACGAGTACCAGTTGACGGGGGTTCTTTCCTTCGTCGGCGTTTCAAAGAGGTCGTTCAGCAAAAAGCTTGTGCGACGTGGTTTGGATGCTCGTACGTACGAGGGGCAGGAAGTCGAGTTCCTTGTGTTTGAGTCGGCGGGGGATCAGGATGGTCCGCCTCTGAGCGTGTTGGTGCAGAACGGTGAAGGAAACGCGATGTACTTCTCCTACAGCAGTTTCTGGGGAGAGGTTTCAGTGCTGCCGGAAGGCAGGAAGGTGATGCCCTGACCAATCCCCTCAACTCCTGGAAATCACGCGGCGGGTTGCAAGAAGAAAGGATCCATCAGATGGCAAAAGCTCCTCTGATCCTGACGAAGACCGAGATTACGCAAATCCACAGGACCTTGCTTCAGATGCTGAAGCAATCGGAGGCGAAGTGCGCCATCCTTGTGGATGCGGATGGCAAGTGTCTCGCCAAGAAGGGCTTTACCCAGAACATCGACACAGATGCTCTGGCGGCTCTCATAGCCGGTTCTTTTGCTTCGACTCGCGCGATGGCCGCACTGGTGGGTGAATCGGATTTCTCCGTTCTGTTCCATCAGGGCGAGAAGGACCACATTCATAATGTTCTCGTCGATAATGACACGATCCTGACTGTGATTTTCGATGATCGCACGACTATTGGCATGGTCCGCCTTTATTCGAAGGAAGGCACCAAGGCACTTCGTGACGTGCTTGACAAGGCGCGCAACAAGCGAATGCCCGTCGGGAAGAAGATCGACATTGAACAGGACGTCGAGCAGCGTCTGGACGATCTGTTCAGTTCCTGACCTGCAGCGCTGACACACCTTCCCGGGACGATACTCCATGCAAGGCAATCTGCAGCAGGTTCCCCTGCCCGAAGTCCTGCAATTCATCAGCATGGGGAAATCCACAGGTATCCTGCAGCTTCGCAGGGGCGGCCTTGAAATCTCCCTCTCCATCCATAACGGGAAAATCATCAATTCGTCCGCTCTGGAGCGTCGGCGGCGTCTGGGCGATCTGCTGGTCAATCGCGGCCTGTTGAAGCGGAGCGAGCTTTCCCGTCTGCTTAATCTTCAGAAGACTGTGGAATCGGACAAGCGCCTTGGCGAGATCCTGATCGAGCGCGAGATTGTCGATGCGGAAACGATTCGCGAGACGCTTCGTCTGCAGTTGGAAGAGGAAATCTGGAACCTGTTTGCCTGGGATGAGGGCGACTTTCGTTTTGAAGCCGTGCCAGCCTCGCAGCTTGGCGCTCCCATTGTACAGATTGATATCGAACCCATGATCCTGGAAGGCACTCGGCGCAACGACGAGTGGACCAAGATTGAACAGTATGTGCCAAGTGACCGTGTGGTTCTGGAAACGACCCTTGGTGAGCAGCCGGATTCCTTTGAACGCGACATCGATCTCAAGCCACACGAATGGGAAGTGCTTTCTCAGATCAACGGACGGTTTACGGTGCAGGCGGTTGTCACTCGTTCAAACATGGGGCGATTCGAAGTTTACTCCATCCTGACGCAGTTCATCAAGTCAGGTCTGGTTACCATGCGGGAGGCGGATCCCATGTCGCTTCCTCCGCTTGAAAACGGCCGACACGTGTCTCAGGACGGTTTTGCGAACGACGAGGACAAACAAGGGAAGGGAAGCGGGCTTCTCGGAGTGCTGGGACGGAAGCAAAAGGATCGCACCGAAAGCAGCGCGGTTTTTCTTTCACCGATTGGCGCACTGGCCGCGTACCACAACCAGCTTGTCCAACGTGTTTGCGCTCTCAAGGAATACAAGGCGGAATCCGAGGATGAAGTGGTTGTATCCAAGCTCTGGACGGGTCTTGTTCAGGTTTTCTCGCGCGCCGACCTTATTCGTGTGAGCGGAAACAGGATTGATGTTACTCTTGTGGAGCGCTTTTTCGAGCTTTGCGGTTACGAAGAGCTGATCGATGAGTGTTACGAAGATGTTCTTGAGGCTTTAACGAGTGTTCTAAGACTGGTTTATGTACATTTTTGCCGGAGAGCGGGGGAGAAGCCCGTTGCGCGCGTCGCACGGGAGTTGCTGGATGAAATGTCACCTCGTTTTTCGGTGAAGTATCGTGAGCCGTTTCCTTTTGCGGAGCGGATTCAGAATGTGTTGAGAATCGCGGGATAGGTCCCGAACCAGGAGCCGTAACATGCCCGGAGAACGGGTCATCGTTATCGACAACTCAGCCACTGTCCAGGAGCTGTGCAAGGCGATCCTGGAAGACCATGGCTATCGCGTTTCCGTTGCCGGCAACGGTCTTGCCGCACTGACGCACCCCGAGATCGAGTCGTTCGACCTGATTATGGTGGATAGTTCACTCGAGGGTATCTCAGGTCTGGAAACGACACGTCAGGTCAAAACCGATCGGGACACATATAAGATTCCGGTTCTTCTCATGATCCCGGAAGACAGCGTGGATCTGCTGGAGAATGTCCCTCTCAAGGGTGCCACCGGCTGGATCTCAAAGCCGTTTTCGCCTCCGAAGGTCGTCGCCAAGGTGCGGGAAGTCCTGGAAGAACAGCGCATTCGTGCGATGTCGGAGGAGTATCTTCGTGAAGCCGCCGAGAGTCACATGCAGTCTCTCGCCGAGCAGAAGATACAGCGCGCCGTGGAAAAGAAGATCCAGATCATTGTCGAGCGCGCGATCCAGTCGATTGTGTCGATCATTGATCAGCGTGCCCGTAAGGAAGTGGAGGCGCGTGTTACTGCTCTGACAGCCGAAAAGGAGCAGGAGCTCGTCAAAATGACCGTGCAGGAAGTGGCGCGGTCGATGGTGGAGAAGCTCGCCGACCGGAAAGTTTCGGAAGCGTTAAATGCAACGCTCGTTGAAACAACGGAGAAAACCGTCAAGCGTGCAGCCGACGGGATGTTGCCTAGTCTCGTTCGCGATCGCATCAAAGAGCAGATTGAGAATATGCTCCCGCGGGAAGTCGAAACACGGGTCAACAAGGCTTCTGAAGAGCGCGCGGCAGAGGTTGGCGAGCAGCTTGTTTCGATCATTCAGCAGCAGTCACAAAAGCTGGTTCCCGTGATTGCCCGCGAGAGCCTTCCGGAGCTTGCCGAGCGGCAGATGATGCAGGTTGCGGTAAACAAACTTCCGAAGTTGATTTCCGGGTCCGCCCACACGGAAATGACCACGGAGATGAATCAGACGGTTCGCCCTTTTGTAGACGCTGAAATGGCGCGCCTTCGAAAACGAGCGAACAATGTGATTATTGTCTGTTCCCTCTTTTCGCTCCTGATAGCAGTCGTGCTCTTTATCGTCGCACTCGTGGTTCTTTTCGGCGCGGATCAGAAGGTCCGGTCCGGTGGTTCCGAGGAAGCGGCTTACCTGCCTCAGCCGGCACCCATTGTCCTTTCCATGGCGGAATGACGGGTCTGATCGTACCTTCCATGCGATCAACGTACGGATAACAGTTCCAAAGCGTACGGCCCCAGTCGCTGATACTCCGGTCTTTCCTTTCAAAGTACTGAAAACGCCGGGTTTGCCGCAAGCAAGCCGGACGGCACGTTCTTCTCTCCTCTGATTCGCGACTCGGACAGGGTTCGAGTACTCACAATCAGTTCAGGAGTTTATACAATGACCCGTAAATCACTCACTTCCCTTCTTTCAATCGCAGCGGCACTCAGCCTGGGGGCAGCCACCGTTTTTGCCGGACCACTTCTTGGAAAGGGTGGCGGCAAGGGCGAGTCTCTCGCATCCACCGGCGATCCCGCCGGAGAATTCTCTCCTCCGTCTCGTCGTGGCCAGGGTGGTTTTGGCGGACGCGGCGGCGGTCACCATGGACCCGCCGGAATGCTCGGCCAGCTCCGGGATCAGGGCCGCTTCTGGGACAAGCCGGAACTGGCAGAAGCCATTGAGTTGACGGAGGACCAGATAGAGGCACTGGAGGCGAGCTACACCGAGGCGCAGCTTTCTTTCGAAGCCATTGAGGGCTCTGTTCGCGACGGCTATAAAACTCTGCGTGAGACAATCGAGACGGATGAGCCGGATATTGTGGAGGTGAACGAGGCCATCGACGCGGCAACCGATGCGCAAAACGAGGCCATGAAGATTCTGCTCGGACACCGTGTCGTGGTGAAGAATGTCCTGACAGCGGACCAGGAGGAGGCACTTCGGGAGTATCGCCGGGACAACTTCCGTGAGCGTTTTCAGGAGATTCGTGAACGCATGGGCGAGTTCCGCGGTGTTCTTCGAGATCTGCTGGAGGACGGTACCCTGAGCTCTGAGGACTGGGAGCAGATCGATGCGATGCTGGAGAACGTTGAGCCGGAGCGGGCCGACCGTATTCGCGAGCACATCGAACGAGTTGAGGAGCATGGTATTGGCGCTCCGCCTCCGCCGCGAGGACCTGGAGGAGAGGGCTCCGGTCCTTCAGAGAAGCCGTCCCGCCGAGCCCGTAAAGGATAGCTTTGTACAGACTCCGTCTTATCCTCCCTCCTCAAGCGCCCGGCAGTTCAGCGTCCACTGCCGGGCGCTTTCCTTTTCATCGAGGAAACCTCTCGCGCACTGCAGAGAGTTCTTCAACTCTCACGCAAACATATCGAGAGTGGACCCATGGCCAAACGCCGCAAGCCTGCCAATCTCAAGGACGTTCGTACTGTTTCCATTTCCAGCCGTGCGAGCAAAGTCCGCCCCGAACTGATTGCTCGCGTTCCGTCGCCGGGAGTGTCGGTAGCGGGTTTCCTGGAGACGTTGCCTGAAATTCTAAAGGCCTCAGACTTTATGGCGGTTGTGGAAGCTCTGACGGTGGCGGTTGAGGGAGGACGTGGCGTTGTATGGATGATGGGCGCACATCCCATCAAGTGCGGTCTGTCTCCACTGATCACGGAGATGATTCGCCGCGGCTGGATTACCACGCTTTGTCTCAATGGTGCGGGAGCGATTCACGACTACGAACTCGCCCTTTTCGGTCACACGAGCGAGGATGTCGAGGCGGGGCTCGCCGACGGATCCTTCGGGATGGTGGCGGAAACCGGAGAAGGTCTCTTCAGGGCAATGAGCGAGGGCATGGACTCGCACATCGGGGCGGGAGAGGCAATCGGGCGTGCGATTTTCTGTTCGCAAGCGGAGCACAAGGAGCTTTCACTCCTGGCGACGTGCGCGGAGCACGATGTCCCTGTTACCGTCCATATTGCTGTCGGAACGGATATCATCCATCAACAACCCGCTGCTGACGGCGCTTTGATGGGTGAGATGTCCATGCGTGACTTCAAGCTGCTGGCCGGTCAAGTTCCGGATCTGGACAACGGCGGAGTGGTTGTGAACCTCGGTTCTGCGGTTCTGCTTCCCGAGGTGTTCCTGAAAGTCCTGACAGTTGCCCGGAACCTTGGACATTCCGTGGAGAATTTTACCGCTGTCAATTTCGACATGATTCAACACTATCGAGCCAACACGAACGTCGTGCAGCGTCCCACGCGCACCGGTGGAGGGCGCGGGTATTCAATCACCGGTCACCACGAAATCATGATACCGCTGTTGTTTGCCGCGCTTCAGGAACGTTTGGGGTCAGGGAGATCCTAGCGGTCGCGGAGCGGCAAGGTCTGGCGGATTCGAGCCTTTTCCGCCGGCTTTTTGTTGCTGTAGTCCGGCTCGCTTTCGTCCTGTAGATCCTGCACGGTGGCAATTTCCTCGCCGAATGCATCTGTTGCGTCGCCGGCATCATCCAGAGCGAAGGGCACAGTGCCGTCAGGATTAGTGCGCACGGGACTGGTCCCGTAGAGTTCAGGATCATGCACGACGCGGTCGCTGGAAGGCTCTGTCTCTTCAGAAATCTGCTGTGGAGCCTCCTCATCCTCCTCGTCGAGAGATTCGTCCAGAGACTCGTTCTCAAGAACCTTCCTCATGGACTCTCGAGCGATCTGATCCACATCCGTTTGAGTGGAAAGGCGCAGCATCGTGCGCAACTGACCGAGGACAACAAGTGCATCCTTGTATTTGAGAGTCCGTGCGTTCATTTCCGTGAACTTCACGACTCCCACGCAGCCGGGGCAGCTCAGTCGTACTTCCGAAAGAAGACTGTTAAACATCCGCACGGTGTCATCATCCACGACCTGTGTAGGGCTTTGCTCCGTGATGAACTTGATATCCTCATACATCTGCTCGGCAAGGCCGAGGAGAATTGCGTTAATACCCGCCATAGGAAAACCTCTGAAGCCTCAATCCTTTGGTATCGACTGGTCCGGTTGAAGCGCGTACCGTATCTCGCAAACGTTTGTGTCTCCTACGCCCAGAGAAGCCAGCTTGCCAAGGAGTTCCTGACGTTCCGTATTGCTGTGGGCTGGAGCTGTCAGTGCCACAGCATCGTTCCACCGACCGGCAAGTGGCAACTCAACCTGTCGTGCAATTGTGTCCGGATCGTCACAAATGATTCGCAGGTAGCGCTCCGGATGCAGAATCCCTGTTCGTGCTCCCGCTTTGCCCGAAGGGCGGAAGCTCAATGGATTCAAATGTTTCAATGAGTTTCTATCGCAGGCCTGGGCAATCAACATGACATCACTCAGGACCCCGCTGGAGGTTGAGCCCTGACCTGCTCCGGGCCCGGAGTACATGGTTGGTCCAATCGGGTCGCCTTCGACCCAGACTGTGTTGATGACACCGCGAACACGGCCCACGGGATGGTTTTCCGGTATGAAGGTGGGCCAGACGGAAAGCCCTGGCGCTCCAGAAGTATCTCGCACAGCAGTTGCCAGCAGCTTGATGGTTTGTCCTGTCCGCCTGGCGTGATCGAAGTCGACGGGCCGGATGCGGGTGATACCCTGGAGGACGACATCAGAGTCGCGAAGGTCCGTTTCATAGATTAATGACCCCAGAATGGCCAGCTTGTGTGCAGTGTCGTTTCCTTCAATATCGAGGGTTGGATCGGGTTCGGCATAGCCGAGACGCATGGCCTCTTTCAACACGGCTTCAAACTCAACGCCGGGTTGGTCCTCCATGGTGGAGAGTATGTAGTTGCAGGTTCCGTTGAGAATTCCATGCAGGGAGGTGATGGTGTTTGGTTGAAGGCCCGTTTGAAGAGAGCGAATGATGGGAATTCCGGCTCCGACACTTGCCTCGAAGAGAAGAAATGCCCCTCCCTTTTCCGCGATTTCAAACAGTTCCGCTCCGTATGTCGCGATCAGTGCCTTGTTTGCGGTAACGACATGCTTGCCGGCTTCGAGAGCGGCTCGGACGATCGTATTGGCGATCGTTGTTCCACCCACCAGTTCAATGACGACTTCCACCTCCGGATCGTTGACGATGCTGTTGTAATCACTGGTGAGTTCAATGCCTTCTGTCGAGACGTCACGGCCGCTCTCGAGATCCGTGTCACAAATGGTCTTCAGGACAATGGGACGAGGCAGTCGATCATTAATGATGGTGGCATATTCAGCAAGATGTCGAACAACACCTGTGCCGATGTTGCCAAAACCAATGAGGGCGATTTTCAGTGGTTTGCTCATGTTGTCCTCCGTATCCGTCAGGCGACCGGCGCGATGTGGGGTATGAATGTTGCCGGATCAAGGGATGGTATTGTCATCATGGCCTGAAGTTGTTTGATACGATCTTCGATCTCCACGGCCTGGAGACTGATGGTGCGTTTCAGGCTGAAGTCTTCCACGACGAAACTCGCCATGATGCTGCCGATGACTACCGCACGACGGATGTTTTCGTCGGTTGCAGTGCCCAGACGTGCAGCGTATCCCACCATACTTCCGGCGAAGGTGTCGCCTGCGCCAGTCGGGTCCTTGACATTGGAGACCGGAAAGGCGGGGATGGAGAGGTAGTGATCCTTCTGGAAGATCAGAGCTCCATGCTCGCCCTTCTTGATGACAACAGTGCGCGGGCCGAGTTGCAGAAGGGCGCGCCCCGCTTCGATCAGATTCGGTGTCTCACAAAACTGGCGCGCTTCATCTTCGTTCATCAGGAGCAGGGTGACCTGCCGAATGGCTTCCGTCAGTTCTTTTTTTGTGACTTCGATCCAGAGATTCATCGTGTCGAGTGCGACAAGCTGCGGATTATCAAGCTGCTTGACTGCATGACACTGCAGGTCAGGATGAATGTTTGCAAGAAAGACGAAAGGCTTGCGGCGCTGCTCGGACGTCAGATCGGGGCGGAAGTGCTCGAAGACATTCAGCTCCGTTGTGTTCGTGTGTGCCATGGCCATGGTGCGTTCGTAGTATCCGGACCAGCGGAAGGTCTTTCCGTCCACCTCCTGGAGTCCGCTGGCGTCAATTCCCCGCTCCACGATTTGCGTGCGGTACTCCGGAGGGAAATCCCGGCCAACCACTGCGACGAGAGCCGTGGGCACGAAGTAGGACGCTGCGACGGAGCCGTAACACGCTGAGCCGCCCAGCGTTCCTTCGACGCGGCCATGGGGAGTCTCGACATCGTCGAGTGCGACAGAACCAATAACAAGAGCTTCAGACACGGGGGAGTCCTTCAAGGGGAGTGTGGCGAATGTGCGCGGAAAACCCAGCGACCGGCCTGAGCTCGGCGCAACCCCGGAGTTCAGGAGGGAACGAAGCCTGTGCACAGAATCTCCACGGCAGGCGTCTACCACTTGAGGACACACCTGCGCCGCCAAACCCGCCTTTCGGATTCATGGTCAAATGGGTGCATACGCATTGAGTAACCGGAGGTACGAATGAATGACCGACACACAGGAAGCCGGAGGTCCCCCGTCCGGTCGCATCGCACGGCTTAAGAGTCGCCCCTTTCTTGCCGCTCTCATCGAGAGCAACGTTCTTTACGTCGTTAGTGCTCTGCTCGTCATGTCTGGATGCCGAATGCTGATGCACTCGGATAGCATTGTCGGCAGTGAGTTTCAAAAAACCCTCAAGGCACTTCTGATTTTGCAGGGCTATGAAGTGCTTCTGCTGGGCACGGCTCTGCTGATTGTCCGGCGGCTCCGCATTGTCAGTGATGCCGGCAAGCTCTTCACCATTGGATTCATTTTACTGCTCGATCCGACGTTCTTCAGCAACTCTTTTCATACTCTCTACCTGCTGGACGGGGGAGTCGTCGAAAGCCTTGGTGTGAATCTGGTCTGCTTCGCCCTGGCCCCCGTGAAGCTTCTTATCGCAATCAGCATTCTCAACATCCATCTCTCACCGCGCATGTGGTTTGCTTTTTGTGTCGCATGCGCCATCGTCTATCTTGCGGAGTTTCCCATCGCCCGTGAGGCACCGGGGCGTTTTCTGGAAGAGGCTTACTACATATTTGCATGGACCCCTTTCGTTCTCGCCTGTGCCATGCCGGGACTCCATCGTGCGGGGCGGTTTACCGGCCCACGAGGCTATGCGACGGATCTTCAGCGTCGTCGTCTTCCGCGGATTCTTGTACTCACTCCTCTGGCGTTTGCTGTTCTGCACTACTTCGAAACAGCCATTGTGCATGAAGTGAACTTCGCGGCCTTCAATCTGGCGCCAATTGTTCTCTTGATTGTTCCTGTTGTTATCGCGAATACGTTCTTGGAAGATATTCGGTCCACGCGTTTGCGGGGAATTGACGTTGTTGTTGCCGGATGTCTTCTGCTGTCCAGTCCATGGTTCGTTCCTGACTGGGGGCGCGATTCCATGACCTTTCCAGGTCAGATCGTTCCCGTTACTGTTGTCGCAGCCATTGCCGTTCTTTTGTATGGTGTCTGGTGGATCAAGTTTGGCGATCATCGTGTTGTCTGGAGAATCAGCCTCATTGGAGCGGTCGGGTTCGGATATTTCGCAATACGATCAGGCGCAATTGCATGGATTCTCGAAAACATTCTCATCGTTTTCGAGTTCGGGCTTCATCATCTGACATTCCACAGTCTGTACTTCATCGCCATACTCTGGCTCACCGCAATCGGACTGGCGTGGTGGAAGAAGCATCCAGTCACATGGATTGGTGCCGGTGTTATGACGGCTGTCTTTGTCATCGACCGACTTGGTCAACCTCTTGCCACGCTGGTTCCAGAGCTTGCTCAGGCATCATTGCTGTTTACCGCCATTCTTGCTTTGCGTTTCGGTGACCATCGCCGTCTTGCCTTAAGAGTGGTCACGGTTGCCTGTATTGTCGGACTGGTGCGATATGGCTACACTGCCGAGGCAATACACTTCGCCGTCTTTGCCTTTGAAATCCTATTCACCACACTTCTCGCCGTCGTGTTACGAGACCGGCGCTTTGCCATTGTCGCGGTAGCGGGATCGCTTGCTTTCGGTGTATGGATACAGCGGAACAACATCGGTGCCATTAGCTGGCAGGTCACGGTGCTTCTCGCGGGTTTGCTTGCATTCGCGGGAGCGGTCTGGGTCACCTTCGCCAAGGATCGGTTGCTGCTACGTGTTGGATATCCAGACTCAGCCGCATCCTCGCATATTGACGTGTCGGGTGTTTCTCCGCCTCAGGATTCAATCACCTGACCAGTAGAAAACAACTCGAGAGGGGAGGCTGTAACCAGTCTCTCTTCTTCCTGTTTCAGGAAGTAACTCGTATCTTGACGTTGTTGCCGTGCGAGCGGCAGCGGTTAATTCCACAATCGAGTCCGACGGATGGAAGAGATCGCGCATGTTTCAGCAAACAGTTTCGACGTTACTTCTGACATTCTTGAGTGGAGCGGCAATGGCTTCACCTCTTCAGCTGAAGGAGTCGGGATTCACTTATCTGGTTGATCCGGAGACCCTTGCTCTCGAGCGGGTCACTGAAGCTGAAACCATCAGCCTTTCCTCGTCTCAGGTACTGCGCAAAGTGGATAATCTGGAAGTGGAGGAGGGGCAGGCATCGTGGGATTTCCCGGAGGAAGGACTCGCGATTGAGTGCCGCATTCTCGCATCCGGTGCCTTTGAGCTGACGGCGCGTGGCGAGCCCGGCTCGCGCTTTCACTGGCCCGCGGGAGAGGTGGAGAAGAGCGCACGGATTATCCTCGCACGGAATTCGGGACTTCTGGTTTCGCCGGATGATCCGTTTTGGAGAGACATTCTTCTGGCGACAGAGTGGGATACTCTTGAGAAAATGTCGATGCCGGTCTTCGGTTTTCTTGATGGGAAGCATGGTGTTTCCTGGATGACGTCTTCCGTCTTTCGCAATGAGCTGGATTTTGAGGAGAGTGGATCCTCCTCCAGCCTGAGTTTCACCTTTAGTCACCATTTTCATCCCAAGTCGTCCGAAAACGAAATCACTTTCAGAGTCATCGTGGATGAGAACGCCTCTCCCATTAGTCCGGCTCTTTACTACCGAGAGTGGCTTGATGAGACGGGCCGCGTAACAACGCTGAAACAGAAGATGGAGACGGTCCCGCAGGTGGAGCGTCTTCCCGGCGCACCTCATGTTTATCTCTGGGGAGGATCCGCTGTTTCCTGGCTGGATATTCAACCCCGTGCATTGAAGGAATTTTGCACCAGTCTTATTTCAGAGATGGGTGATCCCGAGTCGGTGGCGGCGCGCCTCCGCGCACACTTCAGTGGTGAGCAATGGAAACAGGTTGAGCAGTGCGTGCAGGAGGAATGGCCCCACAAGTATATGAAACAGCAGATCGCCGCGGGTATCTCTGCCGCCCTCGAGTCGACGGAGTTTGGAAGTGATTCGCCGGACCCCGCGAATCGCCTTCAGGAAAACGCCGCGATCCTGGTGGAAGCCTTTCCGAATGCCTTCCTGCCGCCGGAAGTGTGGGGTAACGGCGATTCCATCAAGATGCTGAAGGGTCTGGCGGACCTCGGCTTTGCGAATCTCAAGCTGTGTTTTCCCGGTTGGGAAAGTGTCGAGCAACGACCCTGGGTGGCCACAGACGCCGACAACAGGGGTTGGTTGATTGGTACTTACGATTCATATCACAGCATTCACAATCCGGCCAGTGCCGGGACGGATAACACCTGGACGACAGCTCAGATGACTTCGGAGCTTTGGGAAAACGGTGGGGTCATGCAAGAGGACGGCACATTTCTAAGGGGATTTAAGGGGATCGGGAGAAAACTGAATCCTCTTGCAGGCCGGGTGTTCTATGAAGAGCGCACCAGTGCTATTCTAAAGTCCGTTCCTTTCAATTATTACTTCATCGATTGCGATGCGTATGGCGAAGTATATGATGACTATCACCCGGAACATCCGAACTCGATGGAGGAAGACGCGGAGGAACGAACGCGTCGGCTTGGCTGGCTGGCCAGCGAGAAGAATGTCGTTGTGGGTTCGGAGGGAGGGAATATTTATGCCCTCGAGGGAGTTCATGTTCTCGAGGGCGTGTTCGGTCCGTACTTCGGTTGGGGAGATGAGGATCTGATGAATCCGGATTCCGATTTCTTCCGAGGTAAATACTACCCTCCCGACCAACCCGGGATCAACTTCAAGCCCGTTCCCATGAAGGAGAAATACCGGAAGCTCCACTACGATCCAGCCGTTCGCATTCCTCTGTTTCAGGCTGCCTTTCACGATGCGGTTATAACGACACATCACTGGTCGAACGACCGGTTCAAGTATCCCGAGATGACAAAAACTGTCGAGTTGTTTGAGCTGCTCTGGATGTGCCCACCGATGGTTCACCTCAATCTTCAAACTCTCAAAGAGCGCGGAACCAGTCTCAAACGGCACTGCGAAATTTGGTCACCCTTGCATCGCAAACTCGGATTTGCCCGCATGACAGGTTTCCGTTATCTGACAGACGACCACCTGGTCCAGGAGACAACCTGGGAAGATGGAACGCGAATCGTCGTCAATTTTGGAGAGAGCGGCTATGAAGACAAAGGCGTTGTTGTCGAGAGCGGTAAAGCGCTGGTGCAGTAACCATTCCCATGAACAGCGATCGTCGAAATAACAGTCACCCCATTTTGAAAACTTTTCCCAGCTCTCCGTAGGACCCGGCACCGAGCCTTGCCAGAGGGTTAAGCTTCTCGGGATTGACGCGCTCATTTTCCATAACGGACTCGTTCGCATGGATCTTCAGCACTTCACCCAGGATCAATGTACTGCGAAACCGCCCGAGCTGAAGAGATTCATAAAGCCGGCATTCAAAATGCACTGGTGAAATCGCGAGGCGTGGCGGGCGCACGGCTTCGCTTGGGATTGTTTCCAGATCGAGGGCCTTCACTTCGCTGACGTCCGGAGGCATATCCTCGCCTGACCGGTTCACGGTCTCCGCCATTGGCACGGTGCATACATTGACAACGAACTCTCCCGTCTCGACGATGTTTCTCGCGGTATCCTTGAGCACCATGCCACGTTCCCCGGGACGGGCGCCGATACCCAAGATGATCAGCGGCGGCTCGGAGCACACTGCATTGAAGTAGGAAAAAGGTGCCGCATTCAATACTTCACCCTCCGGATCGAGGGAGGTGACAAACGCGATGGGGCGCGGCACGACACACGCTGTCATGAGAAAGTAGCGTTGCTTCACACTCAGATCGGACATGTTTTTTGTGACCCAGTTTTCGGCAGACATTGGCAGGTTCCTCCAGTATTTTGAGGTTTTCCCTGGCATCCCTCGCAGGGGGTGGTCAATCAGGTGCGTTCTGTCACTGGCGCTGCTGTCGCTATTTTCCGCGTCAGTCCTGCACGCTCAATACCTTGACTGCGACATCTGCCGACGGCCCATCAGTGGCCGCTACAACGTTTGGACTGATGGCAATGGTCGGAAGCATGACATTTGCCAATCCTGCGAGGCCCATGCACCGAGATGTGACCTGTGCGACATGCCGACGAAGAACCGTGCTGTCAGCAACGGCGATCACCTCTGCGACACTTGCAGCCGTGTTGCGGTTGGATGCTTTGTTTGCCGCGAGTTGATCCGTGGTGGCTATACAGAGTACAGGCTTGAAAACGGGGCTCGTCACCGTGTCTGCGGCGATTGCCGCAAGACAGCATCGAAGTGCGTGGCCTGCGAAACGCCCTTTGCCCCGCGGGAACTCAGCAAGGTGCGCGGTGAAGAGGAACTCTGGTGCAGGCACTGTCTTGCCGGCGCGACTCACTGTGAGCTTTGTCTGGATCCCGTTCATGGTACGGCCTATCGTCTTCAGTTTACTGACGGCGTGTGGTGCTCACAATGTTTCGAATCAACCGAGAAATGCTATTATTGTCAGCGGCCGATGCGAGAACGGGCCCGTGCCGCCCATGCGGGATACGGAATGTGCCGCAATTGTGCCGAAAGGGCTCTTTTCGGGAGCGAAACCTTTGTCGTCATCTCGCGGCAGATAAGGCCGTTTTTGGAGAATCTGCTTTCCCGTCCGTTAGAGATGCCGTCCGTGGAGGCTGTCACTCTCGGCCAGCTCAAGCAGGCCATGGCTTTGGCAAGCGAGGATGAGTCCCACGGTTTTCTGAGCCCGATCGTTCCAGAGGTAGCCCACGAACTGGGCCTTTTTATCGCGAGTGGTTCATCACGCCGCGTTTTGATTCTCGATGGACTGCCGACAGACAGTGCGTGGGAGACCATTGCCCACGAACTTGCTCATGCCTGGCAGTTTCAGCATTATCCGCAGGCGACCGATCCTCTCATCGTCGAGGGTTTTGCACAGTGGGTTGCCGCGGAGATTTGCCGTCAAACGGACAAGCGCTCCGGTCTGGAGCGGCTCTATCGCCGAGGAGACGACTACGGCTTTGGGCTACGTCTGATCGACCGGGTCGAGGCGGAACTGGGCCGTGGCGCTGTTCTTAAAGTGTTGAACGACAATGCTTTTCCGCCCGGTTTCGGGCCTGCACGGGCTCCCTGATAAAGGGCCTTCTGATTCGCATCGAAAAAGTGAATTTCGGGTTTGCATTCGAGGGGCGTTCTGAGTAGCCACTACCGCGTCTTTCGCAGCCGATCAGGCTGCCAGTGCCTCCTTAGCTCAATTGGTAGAGCAGCGGACTCTTAATCCGTTGGTTCTAGGTTCGAGTCCTAGAGGGGGTACCACTCATTTCAAACAACTTGCGCAATTCGCCGTTCAGGCTCCGATTGCCGAGGTTGCAAAAAGTTGTAAATTGCATCCTCCAACGGCCGGATCACCAACTGGCGAAACAGTGCAATTTGCTTCTCCAGTGCGCGTTCTTCGCCTGAGGTGTTCGAGGCTAGGCGCGGAACGTAGTGTCGATCTGTTACGCTCTTTGGAGCATGGCCAATATACTGCTCCCAGACGGTTCCCTGAATTCCCTCAGCCGTGGCGAATGAGGGAAGACAGTTCCGGAGATCCTTCGGTGCCCAAGAGCAGGTCGGATTCCACGCGCGAAGCGCCTTACGCATCCGTGTGCTGTAGGATGTGAAGTCCGCGTATGGAAAGCCGCGTTCACCCACAACCACGACGTCGGTCTCCTTTGCAGCACCTTCCTCTGCCCGGGATTTCGCACACAGCAATGCATCCTGCACCTTTTTGCAGATCGGTATGACCCGATTGCGGTACTCGTTTTTGACCTCGCCCGAGATCTCGACAAGACCGCGCTCCAGATCAACCCTGTCCCAGGTCAGGCGCAAAGCCTCCAGAAGCTGGAGACCGGCAGGCCCCCTTTCCTCAAACCTGTACGACCCCGCCTCCTTGACCGGCTCGGGAAGAACACTCCAGACAATATAAGATAGTGGCTTCAATCTACGGGAGAATCGAAATCAATCGTGGCAAACTAGAACACTTGATCCGTAAGCTTGAAATTGGGGTCGAAGAGTGAAACACCGGTTCATCATCACTGCGGCAATCCTCACGGCCTTGATTCGAGGGAGGGTCACTGCCCCGGGGCGTTGAATCATGATCGATCTCTCCGATCATCAGGGCTGGGTTGAAATCAGGGAAAATGGGATCATCACGAGTGAATGGCGGCCCAGTGACGGAGAAGCCTTTCAGATTTTGACTGACCTTCTGGGAATCATTGGAACAGATTCCCTCAAATACACGAGACTGATCACCTGACTTATGGCGAAGAGATGTTCATGGAAAACGTTCAGAGAGAAGTGGCTGCCCTGTTCTCATTCCTGTCGATGAAGGTGAGCACCTGAGTCACGCCGTCCGGACCCGGAAGCGGATCATGGTTTCCGGCCACGGTAAAAGTACTTTCGCATTGGCGTAGGGGTCATCTAGCTATGATACAGCCCTGATGTTGCCACTACCCTTGGAATGTTAGTTTTCCATATTCCTGGCCTTCCGGGGAACGTTTCCAATCGGCCGATTTCTGAGGGCGCCCTGTTGCCTAGGGAGCAGGCCGACGGATGGGTCATCCGCAGGCTTGCGAGTTCGATTATGGAGCAGGAGGATATCTGCTTGATTGCAAAAACGAGTGCCATTGTTCGCGAAGGGTGTTGCATTGAGCAAAGTCTTCGGGATGCGGATTGTAAACCGAAATACAAATGCGATGGCATCGCATCACCCATGTATTTCTCCTTGACCATTCCATCAGAATCACAAGACTAGCCTTCAATCCGTCTACACTCGAAAACATGTCGGATGGAGGGAGTTGTTCAGGAGACGCAGGTATTGCCTGATGCTGCTCCTATATATAGGGCTTCATGAGCCGATGCCTTAAGCTGGTTTCGGCTCACAATCGGTACATTTTTTTGGCGACAACGTCATGAGGAGGGCACCGTGTTCCATCCCGAGGGTATTCCTTTGTCCAGAGCTCTCGTTCTTTCTTTTGGGAAAACTCCAGGTTTTGTCCTGCTGACTGCTCTTCCTGATAGTGGCCCATCCGGGTCACATCACGAAGTGCAGACCCGGTGCTTCAAGAGCGAAGGTTTGAGTAAGCGGACGGCGGTATGTTGAGGTGCGTGAACTCTCCGTGGAGCGGTTTGTTTTACTGGGAATCATCAGCCGGCAACCGAATTTGAATATGTCACCGTTTTCGACCGCATTTGAAGGGATCAGGGTAATGAGATCATGTATTGTTTTCATTGGAAGGCATTTGGTGTCGGGACTGTTTTTCATCATGGCCGCCTCCGTGGCCATGGCAGGAGGAGCGGGCGATCCAGGGGTGTTTCAGTTCAGCGCGACGGAGTACTTTGCCTACGAATCCGCCGGTTCGGTAACCGTTACCGTGGAGCGCGTAGATGGCTTCGCGGAGGAAGTTGACATCGACTACGCGACGACTGATGGCACCGCCACGGCGGGCTCCGACTACACAGCGCAATCCGGAACGCTCTTCTTTCCGGAGATCATCGAGGATCCAATTCCAATCACAATTCCCATCACGAACGACACGACCGCGGAGCCGGTCGAGACATTCACGATTTCCATTTCGAATCCGACCAGTGGTGCAACGCTTGGAAGCCCCGCAACGGCAACGGTTCATATCGTTTCGCCGGGGAGATACCTGACAGTCGAAAATAGGGAGAAGTACGCATATATCCTCAATGAGGACCTGGGGGCTACGGAATCTCCTCAGATCCACGACCTTGTCGCACTCAAATCTCCTGACTGTGCAGATCCGGCATCCTGTGACGACGAATGGTTCGCTGTCGTTGGACGCAAAGATGATGGTCCTTTCTTTGGGATCTATCGTGATACCGAAGTCGCGGCCAGCTTTGAGATCTATACTGATGGATTTGCAGGGCTCGTTGACGACAGTGATCCAGCGGTTGCCTATTCACAGTTCGCACCCAAGACAATTTCCTACGTCGGGGATGGTCGCTTTGTTATCGCCGGAGCGTCGGAGCGATCCACCGCACCGACATCCCGGGTGATCGCCGTATCCTATCGCTACTCTTCGTCAGTTGTGACACGTGTTTCGACGATCGATTTGCTCGGTGTGAGCGTAACGGATCCAATCAGCGATTCTGTTGCCTTTGTGGCCGACCAGTCTTGGTTTGGTGACAATGTTTATGTCTCACATGGGACCCATGCCGGGTCCGCTTCCGCGCCCACTTCATCCACTTCGGGCTGGGCAAACAATATCAGCAAATTGACCGTCAGCGCAACGGATGGAACTCTCACGCTGTCCAATACTCTGCTCGGAAACACGGACCATGAAATTATCGATCTCGTGGCAAGCGTCGATCGGCTTTACCTGCTGACGGATCTCGTGGAGCCCGACAGCGTTACAACCCCCGATACAAACATCTTCCTCGATCGCTATCAGGCGAGCAACCTGTCCTTTCTGACTCGTTCGCCCATTACGGATCGATCCATCTCCGGCGACAGACGACTGATCTCGACGGATACGGACATCGCAGATCGTGATGACGCGTCCATCACGCTGGACGGTGATTCACCCTTCGTCGCGTTTGCCGTACCTGTCGGAGTGGTTGCAGGCGATGACCTTTTGACAGTAACAGCTTCAGCGGACTGTGACCCTGATGGTGTATCAAGCGGTACCATTCCACTCAACGTCGATCCTGAATTCTACAGTACCTCCACTGACGAGGAATATCGAATCGTCGCTCTGAAACTTTGTCCTGACGATGGAAAAGCAGTTACAGGAAAGGGCATCCATCATCTGGTGTCTGACAAGTCGACAGCTCCACACCTGGTCGATGGCAGCATTCGCTTGGATTTGTTACCTTGGATCGATCCTGGCCTTTCAATGTTTGGGCTGATTCTTCAGAATGGAAGCGATCACCCCCGACTCATCAACGTCGACTCCAGTGGTCTCGTCTTCGCCGAACGCACGCTCTATGGTTTCAAGACCTATGGCGACGGAGCAGAGGGTGATCACGGAACGGTCAATCTTGCTCGAATACCGGGCTCAAAGACGATGTGGATTTCCGGCCTTGTGAATGGCACAGACACCGATGATCCGGATGGAAGAGTTGCGACCGGGGAGAATGATTATTCACTCGGCAGCATGTTCTTTTCCGCAATCAACGATCTGCAGGATGGTGAGACGGACGCCCCAGTGGGCGCGTCATTGCCCGACACTTATGGTCTGATCACCGTCCGTCCGTTGAACCTTCAATCCCCAAAGGTTTTGGAAAGACTTCCCGACGGATCGGAGCAGGAGATCTTCATGTTGGGATCATACTGGGCTCGTTTTGATGCTTATTCAGACGTCCCTACGAATTTTGACGACCCCTGGATCGATCCGGACGACGGTTTTTTCTACGAAGGCGGGCACTACCTTAACCTCCAGCGCGAGTTTCTGACCCGGCCTGAGTACGTGCAGTTGGCCAGTCCGGGTGACCTGATCGGCAGGGTGGCGGACGGTTCCTGTGATGACCTGGACGGTGATGGATTCTGCGACGACGCCGAACCATGCGTGGATAACGATGGCGACGGATTCTGTGATGAGGACGGTGCAGGGAACGGAATTCACGTCTCCGATACACTGGATGCGATGCTCGACGCCATGGAAGAACATGAGATGCGCGCAGTATACATCTTCTTCTCCATGATTGATCTCATCGACCGTGGCAATAATGATCTTAACCAGACCTACATGGAAGACATTTATGACTTTCTGCGGGAGCTTCAGGACCGGGCAAATTCAGAACCGGAGAAAGGAATTTACCTCTACGCCACGTTTGACCCGCTTGGACTTCCGTTCAAGGTCAACCCTGGAGGAGCGGCGGACTGGATTGTGACGGACCCCGGCGGCTGGAAGACAATTGACCGGGGTCTCTGGCGTTCTGCGCCGTGGATGAGTGAGGATGCTGTCAATACATTCACAAAAGGATATTCCGCTCCACTGGGAGGTTTCCCAAACCTTCTAACCCTGCAGAATTTTATCTGGATGTCAATAAACGATCAGATTGAGGTGAGCGAAGGCGGAACGGTCTCGGCGACGCTGGATCTTAGTGAAGGTATGGACACAACCACATTGGATTTTCTCACTGAAGCGACACTAAACAGCCTCTACTGTACTGAGTTCATAGCATGCAGAGATGATCCCGGCTGTGATCCCTCCACCGTGGCTGTTCCAACGCTAAGCCCTGGTTTGAGAAGTGAAGCCGATCAGATTGTTCTAGGTGGTATGGAGCAACAGATTGAGCTATGGGAACTCTTCCTGGATGAACTGGGGTCCATCGCCCTTCAAAACGGTCGCCCGGAAGTTCTTGATCGGTTGATTCTCTCCGTGGGAAGTGAACCACATTTTCAGGCGTACTTCACACCGTTCGCGTGTTATCCCTTCGGTCATATTACCGGGGAGTTGGTGGACAGCTGTGGCTCGACTGCCAACGATGACGTCATCATTGATTACGGAGAATCTGTCCAGACGACCTTGCGGCTTACGGATAATCCTGCCGATACATTAAACGTTACGATAGGAGGAGACTCTCACGGGTCCCTCTCTGACCTTGTCAACAGGCAGATGCTGGCTGATGCGATAACCGTGCGCTGTATGAATGCAATTGGCGATGCAATCCACGCTTTTCAGTTCGAGGACCTGAACACCGGACTTCAATATCCCAATGAGCTCCTCGTGGGAACTTCCCTGATTACACCCACTCGACAGCTTCAGCTAATGAGTCTGTCTCGGACTTTGCCTGATCCTGCATCCCAGTATGATTTCCCCTTTGTATTGAGTTCGAGAATTGCAGATGGTACACTGCTTGTCGATAGTTTGAATGCACCCATGTACTCCCATTCACTTAATCGAACGAGTCTGGATTTCATCGGGCACAATCACAATACTCTGAGAAACCCGGGAAGAGGCGATAGTGGAGGGGTTCCGTTCGAATCTCTGGGTGTTCAGACGGCGCCTCCCCGTTTCGATAGTGCGGGAAACTCACGAGGTCTGAATGTGGCGGTTACAACAATTCCACCGGGCGGATACTTTATCAGTCATGATCACCTCATTGATGGAGTACGCGACAATCAACTCGCGTCCTCCGGCGCCCTGGCGGCGCTGGGAGAAAAGCCCTTCTTCTCGGCTGAAATTGCAGTCTTTCCTCAACTCGCGGATCGCTTGATAGAGGAGGCACGAGCTCGCTCCACCGTTCTGAGTGAGCTGAATTGGGTCGTCGCCGATTATAGCGATCTGGATGATGGTACATATGCAGCGGAGGACTTCAGTCATCTTCAGTCCAGCCTGTTCGATACATTGGGTTATTCCTACTTCACACGATGGGCATGGGACTTCGGCATGCACGCGAAAACTGAAGAGCGAAGAACATTGGAGTATGTTAAGGATAATCCAGGGAGCACCTTTGCATACGAGTTCATTTCCTCAATGCTTACAACCTCACAAGGGGCGGTCTCCCCAGCTCTTCAGACGATGTCCATTGCGAATCGTGCAGGTGCCGGAGACGATGGCGCCGGAATTCTGGTATCTTCATGGCTCACGAAGGCCGACAATTTCCTGCACATCCTTGAGGATCACGATGATTGCGATCCGACCACAACGGACCCCGACCCCTCGCCGTTTACAGCCGACACTCCCATCACAATTCACTTCTACCTGGCGACGGATCTGTTGACCGCGGGATCAAACGAATATGCAGCTCCTGTCTTTACCCTTGATGGAGTCATCATTGCAAACGACCCCTGGGTTCAGGTCACAGGCAATGAATGGGGAATCGCTGCATCCAAATTCATGCTCGGGGACAACCTGTCAGATAGTCTGACAGAATACGGAATCACGGCTGACATCACCGACTTCGCGTTGCGGGTGGACCTTGGAACTCAAAAGGCGATTGTCCGGGCCTATCCGGTTCGAGACGAATCGAGTTTGCCGAACGCCGTCATGGGTTCCATCGAGCCTCAGACAGTTTATACCGGATTGACCGTTGCTTCGGCGAACGACGAGATCCGGATCTTGAATACCAATCCGCGCGGTGCCGGAGCGGCACGAATCCGGATTTCAGTTCAGGGTGGCGGCGAGAATGTCGCAACAGTCCGGGTTCCTCCCAAGACTGTTTTTCGATCTACAGTGGCAGCGCTGCTCCCAAGTATAACGGGTGCTGCAACGCTGGATCTGGAGTCTTACCGTGTTCTCCCCGAGTTGGTCAGCAATCAACCCGTCGCGGTCGATCAAAGTGGAGCCGCAATCAGCAGTTGGCTGGTTGGTGATGAGTTGACCTATTTCCAGAACAATTATCCCATCAATCTGGAAGCGGTTCCAGTTACTGTCGATGTATTCTCCACCCCAAACGTTGACGAACTTCCAGGATCCAGGCCGGTGAATGCGACATTTGCAGAGAATGGGCAGACCTTCGGAGGAAGTATTGTGAGTGGCAGTGCCGTACTTGGTTTCGCAGACGATCTGGCGGATATTTCCGATGATACGGTTCAGGGCGAGGCTCCACCAGAGTGTCAGTTTGCCCCAAAGGAGGTCAGGTATTTTGCTACTCACTTGGACCTTGGAGAAGCTGTTGTCTTTAGCGCAGTATCCGATCAATCGCTGTGCGTCTCGCTTGCCAAAAAGAACGGATTGGAATACAATTACCTCTTGGGAACACATGTCTATGGTACAGCAGTAGCAGAAGATGTTACGACCACCTGGATTGCGGACTCAGACAACACCGAGGTGGTCTGCATTCTTCAAACCAATTCCTTGGACACAACATGGCAAGCCGAAGCAGTGGTGGTCAGGGTAGCGGACTTCTCCAATTCTCGTGTTTACCAGGGCTCACTCACAAGTCTCCATATCTCCTCATCGAATTCAACATCGCTCGGTGGCTGGAGAACGGAGGGATACCCCAAGACGCGAGAATGGTTGTGGGGAGGACGCAGCGACTACTATACTGGCTCGGTTCTCATAACGGGAGTGCAGGAATCTGTGGAGCTGAATATGGCAGGATCCGTCTATGGCTCCAATCTTGGTCTTCAATGGAGGGACGAAGCCGGGCTGGGTGGTGAGTGGCGCAATTCGACCTATGGGGATCCTAATGCATCCAACTTGACCAATTTGGTTTTTGCTGAACACCCAATGAGTCAGAATGATCAGTTTCTTCTCACCCTGAACTGGACTCCGCAAGCTACATCCAGCGCCCTGGTACGCGTTGATGCTACAGTGCCAAACTCACATGCTCGGGCAGACAAAGCGGAGCGGATACAATTGGAGGAAACCAGGACGAACATTGGAGGGCTGATGAGGTATGCTTATTGGTCAGGCCTGATCGCTTGCCAGGAGGTCGGTGCTTCTGACCTGTGGTATCTCCTTGAAGACATCGAAGCTGGAGTGACATTCGATCTGGAGTTTGTAGACAATGCGTCTGCGGGAGAGTCGGGACAGCTTTCTCTCTGGGATGTTCCGAATCAGCCGGTTCACGTTGTAGAAGGCGATCTCATTGCATGCACCGGATCCCGTTCACCTTCGGGCGCCTTCAATATGTCCCACACCAATAGCACAGCGGAAACCAAGAGTTATCTGATTCGGGTGGCGACCCTTGCCACAGGTTCAGAAATGGAGCTAAGCGTCCGGCAGCCGATAATGGACACGGCCAAGAGAATCCTTTCGGGCGAAACCAAGCTCGACATCGGAACTCTAATGCCGCTGGCCAGTGCATCGGGCCTGATGGCGTGTACTGGCAACACAGGCAGCACACCTGACCTCTGGTATCTGATCGATAATGTTCCTGCAGGCAATCGATTCACCGTAACCTTCAAGGACAACGGGGTCACAGGCGACTTCGCAGAGCTCTCCGTTTGGGATGCGCCTTCCCCGGGACAGAGTCCGACAAACTGGTTGGCATGCGACTACACACGCTCGGCCGCTGGAACGTTCGAGGTGACGCACACGAACTGGTCGCAAGATCCGAAAAGCTATCTGATTCGGGTGGCGACGGAATCGAGCAGTTCTTCCATGGAGCTTACACTCTCCACATATCAAAAGATCTGAGGGGACGAACATGATAAAACCACACAATTCCATGAAATCACACTGCTCAATTCTGAAGTACGGGATTCCATGTGCCGCGTTCCTGATGCTCGTGCCAATTCCGGCACGGGCCCAGTGGCAGGTTCAGGTTGGCGCGATGGAAGACATAGCCACGGCGGAGAAGTTGCGACTGTCGTTGAATGAACAGCACTCCGATCTTCCGGTCATTGTGGCGCACGAAGAAGGGTGTTACAAGGTACGCGTGGGTTTGTTTGAGACGCGGGCGGAGGCCAATCTCCTGAAGGCAGAGCTGAGACAGGGTAACTGGCCGGATGCGTTCGTAACCGGCGGTAACCCACAGAACAAGGCGGTGTCAGCCGGGAGACGGTTTATTTCGCCAAGCCTCATCGATGTCAATCTCCTGCATGGTTCGGAAAAGGGAGCAAGACACCGCGAGTTGGTACCTCTGGTGTCACCGGATGAAGCTCGTTCTATCAGAAACAGCACAGCGTCCGATACCCAATTGATGGCAAAGATCGAGTGCCTGGCACGAGAGCGAGAGAAGGATGAAGCCCTCCTGGCAATTGAGGCTCATAGAGACCGATTCCGAGATTCGCCACGGCAGGCACGAGTTGAGATGTTTCGTGGCTATGTGCATCTGAATGCGGAGGAAACACTCGCCGCTCGTGATCAGTGGAAGCGAGTGATCAAGGATCACTCCGGCAGCGTGGAGGCAGGAGAGGCGTCTTTGCGCCTGGGTTACCTTGCACTGAAAGAGAGAGCCTCCTCAACCGCACTTGAGCACTTCGCGGCGATCACACGGGGCGAGGTCGAGGCGAGCATGGAGCATCGATGGGAAGCGACAGAACGAATTGCTGCCATTGTGCACAAGGCAGGTGATATTGAAACAGCGGAGTCCATCTTTGCAGAACTGGAGATGGCCACACGCGACCGCGAGCAGGCGGAACGGTGCCGGCTGCAGTGTGCGGCCCTTCAGTTGGAGAAGGCACGAAACGGCAATGCGACATGGGATGACGTGCGATCATTCTGTTTTCAGGCGTGGCGAGATTACCAGAGACCGAGTGATGAGACAGCGGCGACACTGTTGCTTCTCGAGCTGGAATCGTATGCCTATGAAGAGAACTGGGATGAGGTGATGCGTCTTGCATCGCGTCACACGTCAGTGCACAGGGGCAGTCCGGAGTCTTCCGTGGCGTTTCTGTGGGAAGCGCGAGCTCTCATGGAAACAGGACGAACGGAAGAGGCGCGGGAACTACTGCAGATTCTCGCGACGAATCCCGAGCATGACACAAGTTTGCGTTTCCGATTCCTGAACGTGCAAGACCGCGCCGTTTACTATTTGGGTACGCTGAAATGAAGGTGGGCGGTTGATGTCTGCCACGCTCAGGATGAGTCTATTGGAGAACATGGCCTTGCTGGTCGATTTCGGAGGGCCATGGTTCCCGGAAGATTGGCCAGTGGATTGTCAATCCGTAGGCCTACCTGGCTTTCCACTCATAAAATTCGTGCGGGAAGGCGGAGTCGAAATCCGCCGGCAGGGGAGCGACGCCGTCGTCGTAGCGTGCGTTGTCGACATATTCGGCGTACCGTTTCTGGCGCTCCCTGTCCTCGAATCTGCCAGCATAGTGCATGAGCCACTTTGAGGCGAGGCGCTTGAGGTTCCAGCGTTCCCCCTTCCAGTAGAAGGACTCTTCCGGTGGGAGGTCGATTTCGAGGTTTCGCTCGAACCAGGGAACGGCTTCTTCCCAGCGCTCAAGCTCGGCAAGCATCCAGCCTCTCATTTGATTCGCCATGGCGATTTCGCGGAGGCGGTTGGGATGGCGGGTTTCGAAGCCCGCGAACTCTGAGAGTGCCTGTTCCAAATCCTCTTCATAGAGCCAGGACTCGCAGTAGAGCAGGTCTGCGACTGCGTGTGCCCGTTCATACTCGGGTGACACCGACTCCATCAATTGCCGGGCGGCGCGGCGGACCTCGTTGTAGTAGGACTTTTCGCTCTGGGCGAGTTCGAGAAGACAGGCGGCGATCTCCGTCATGGCTCGAGCGCGCACACCTTCATCACTCCCGTGTTCACGGAGAATTTCATTGTAGGCTTCATAAGCCTTCAATGAGTTCGTTTCGAAGTAATGAAAGCTGTCGGCCGCCAGCCAGCGTGCTTCCAACTGGTCTTCCGCCGTGGCTGCTACTTCTCCACGAGCAACCTCCAGAAGCATCGGAAAGGCCTCTTCGGCGGAGAAGTCGCGAAGAACAAGACCGCGCGACAACTGCACCATCAACCAGCCCTTGAGAGGGTCGCGATCTTCGAGGCGGTTGAGTTTGCTGCGAGCGGCTGTGAAAGAACCGGGGTCGCCTGTTCGTAACGCACGAGCGAGGTCTGCAAGTTCAGGATCCTGTTCGGGAGGAAGTAGGGAAGCCGGCGAGTAGAAAGGTTTTTGAGACGTGGGATCACGGAAGAGAAGTCTTGGCTGCGGTGTGCGAAACTGACCGGAGAACTCCGCCCCGGAGGTGTTGGGAAAGGCTTTCTCGAAAGCGTCTCTGAATCCGGCGTCCCGCAAGTCGTTCTTGAGAAGATGCGTATCGGGATAGCGGTCGAGCCGTCCGACATAAATGCGGACGTAGTCTTCATCATTGCTCCGCCAAATCGGACCGAAGCCTGCGGCTTCGAGTCGTCGCTCAAGCGTATCGGCTTCGGTTGCCGTTGAAAGTGCTCCGCACTGGACGGCGCGCAATGCTGAGGGTGGTGGTACTTCTGCAAAGCATACGGAATGAAGCAAGGCGAGGAAAGCACCTGCCCACAGGATCGATCTGGATGACATGGCCCGGGTCCTCCTCAGGACTTTTCAAGTCAAAAACCATATCCGGCATGCATGATAAAACGCAAGAGAAATCACTTCATATAGATCATTGTTATTTTTTGCTTGAAATCCGGTGCGGAATCTACCAGATACCTCGGCTGATTCTCGACCGACTCTGAGGAGGGTCTTCATGCGTATCGCTTCTTTTCACGCTGTCGCGCGTGGCGCGGCGCTCTGTCTCGCCATATCTGTGCTTCCAGAGTTCGTCTCTGCACAGGGCAGGCTGGCTCAGGACTTCACAACGGACGACCTGATTGTCATTGGAATCCCGGTTCCGAGCGATCAGGCGAATCACCTCACGACTCTCAACGCATGGCGGCAGCGGGCACTCACCTGTCTTCAACAGCTCCCCGGAACGGGCACCACCGCGGATGACTATGATGTCATTCGTCATGGAAGCCGCTTCCGGCTTCAGTTCGGGTATCCGGTAGAGGATCTTCTCGATGAGCTCTCAGATGCCCGGCTGACGGGCGCCTTCGACCATGGGCGCGCCAATGAATCGAAGAGCATGGGCAACGCAGGGGTGAGGCAGCGGATTGCCGCGGAGGTGCTTTCACGGCCGGCTCTTGCGAGCCGTCACGGGGAGGCTTCCTACGATTCGGCGCTGATGACGCTCGTTCTGACGTTTGACCGGGACGAGGTGGTCTCGGGCTTCACGGCCGCACGGGATGCCGTCGGACCATCCACCGAATACGGTCAACGATGCGATGCGGCACGCGCGGCAATGACCGGACCGTCGGAGTTGCTGGACTTCGAGACATCTCTCGAGTTGCTGGATGTCGCGACATACATGAACGGCCGTCTTCAGATCAACTGGCTGACGACCCCCCTTCTTGTTCGCTACAATAGCCAGGGTCTGTCCGGCTTCGATCCGGTCAACTTCAGCGGGTCCGGTTTGCCTCTTCAGGCACTGGCACAGGCGGCTTTCGAGAAGAACGAGGGGGCGATCCTAACAGACATCGAAACCAACCTCGCCACCCTTGCGCCGTCGGATGTGGAGTCGGTGATCAAGACGAGATACTGGATCGCCATGCTGCAGATGGCCTGGGACGATCATACGGCAGCCCTTCCTAAGTTTCAGCAGGTCGTGAATGTTGGAACGGGCCATCTTTGGGAAGGGCATTCCATGATCCGCATGGGCGAGTGCGAAAAGAATCTCGGCAACGATCTTGAAGCCGCGATCCATTACCTGACGGCCAAGAACACCTATCCGCAACACCCTGAAATCACTCAACTGGCGGACGAGCGGTTCGACTACCTGTCTCTTCACGGCCGAATTGATCCCCAACAGACCGTGATGGAATATCGCACCCGGCAAAACGGCCGGAGAACCGCGATGGCGACCGACAGCCTGCAGGACGGAGGAGAGAAATGAGATCGAGGATACTGACTCTTGCGTTTTTGATCGTTGTCTTTGCGATCGGCGGCTCTTTCCAGTCCGCGTACTCCACTCCCGCCGGTCAGGCGCCGTCGGAGTGTCCCAACGGAGACGCCAGCGGCAACAACAGCGATTGTGGAGGTGACAGCGAAACCGACGGCAACGGTGATGACGGGGGAGGCAACAGCGACTGTCCGCCTTGCGAAGGAGACGGCGGCGGAGGAATGGGCGGAGGCGGAGGTCCTGGAGGAGGCGGCGGCCTGCCTGGCGAGAACGAGCCAGCACCCGTCCCTGTGGAGTTACCAGGACCTGATTCCCTCAAGGCCGGCAATCCCATCGAAATCGGGCGGGGGAACGTCAATCGCGTCGAACTGGACTTCAATCTTCGCGTGAAGCACGGACTTTATCTCGCCGTCGAGAGACGATACTCCGACATGTGGATGTCGACTCTGAATCGCAACGCGGACGGAATGTTCAGCACCCAGTGGTGGTGTTCCTACGAGATGCGGCTTTTTGATGACACGGCATCAGGTTCGACGGATTATCTGCTTCTTGACCGCCGGGCGGTCTGGCATCATCTCGAACTCGCCTCCGGAGCGGCGGATGCGGCGGGTTCCGTGTATGAAGCCCGTCTGGGAGAGGGCGAGCCCTTTGAGATGACCATTGTGGGCACGGGCACCGGCCGGACCTACGAAGTTGTCAACGCCAACCGGTCCATGGCTATTTTCAATGACGACGGGCGATTGATCGAATGGCACCAGAACATCAACAACTCCTATGACGACCATCTGACATTCGTTTATGATGGGATGGATCGGCTCTGGAAGGTGGAGGCTCCGACCGGAGACGACCGGTACCTGGAGTTTGTGTATGTGGTTCTTCAGCCCGGAAACGTCGATACGCGCTGGGTCGATAGCGTCTATCTCAAGACCACCACGGAATCCTATCCCATCGCCTTCTACAGTTATGACGGAGCTTACACATGGCCGCCTCCTCTCAAGTCCATGCGCCGGAACAGCCATACGGACGCGGATGCCGTCGTCTATGAATATGGTTCGTTTGATGGAACGACCTTTACGGCAGGCACGGATTCAAGCTTTGCTCACGCTTACATCCTTGGGAGGGTGAACACCGTATCCGCCTCCGGGACCGATCCCCAGACCGCCTATTACTGGGACACGTCGCAGAAGAACGTTTGGAACGAGCCGCTGCCTTCAAGGAGCTATTCCTATCACAACAGTTCGTGGCATCAGATCATCGACATCAACTATCACGGCTGGGGCTACGACAGGACGCTGACCTACAAATTCGGAAATCCGTCTCCGGCACCGAAGACGGCCTGGGATCTGGATTTCAAGCGGGACATGAAGAACGCCCTCTATACGGACACGTCACCCATGGCGGACATGCAGGCGCTCCCGCAGTCGGGATATGGGTCCGGAATCAACGATCCGAGACTCAAGGCGAAGACACAGACAAAGTACGGAACGACCTGGGAAACCAACAGCAAGACGGTTTTTGATCTGAGCAACACAACCTACCTGGACCAGTATCGGGTGTTGAGCAGAACGACGTATGGAGAGTCGGGGGAGACGGAGGCGCGGACAACGACGTTTTCCTACGACTCGACATTTCCGTACATGGTTGGGTCCTTTACCGACCCTCTTGATGTTGTCACCACCAACACCATCTACAGCGCCAGTTCCACCGATGCGCGTTATGGAAAGATCACGGCTGTCACATCTCGTGGGGTAACAACAAACTATGCCTACCATGCTTCGGGTGCGAAGAAGGGACTTGTTCACGAGATTACCACACCGGACGGGACAACGACGATTGACTATGATTCCCACGGCAACACAACAAGCATTACGATGCCCGATGGCAATGTGGTCACTCGCACCTACAATGATTTCGGACAGATCAAGACGGAAACGACCACTCACCTTGGAACGATTACTTATACGTACTCAGTAGATTCAGGCATCCCAACAGCTGATGAGTACTCGCCCTCGCGGCTGATCAAGGTGACCGATCCTTCCGGCGATACAACGGAGTACAAGTATCACCCGGACGGTTTGCTTCACAAGGTTATTGATGACGATTCTGGCGAAGGTATACACACCTATGATGAGCGCAATCGATTGGTTTCGTTTGTGGATCAAAGAGGAGACATCATCAAATTTGAATATGATGCACTTGATCGATTGGTTTCATTCAAGGACGGACGCGCCACGGAAGTTGGTGGCCATAACAAGGCGACAACATTCGAGTATGATGAGTTTGGGCGCTTAAAGAAAAAGACGGATCCCGATAATCACTATGAAGAGTTTTTTTATACAACAGGATCAGGGTGTGGGACATGTGGTGGAAATGGTGCGACCGGTTCACAGGTCTCGCGCCTACGACAGAAGGACGGGACTTACGTTTCCTTCGATTATACGTTTGATGGCCAGATCCGCTACGTCAATTACGAGAGCGTGGGAACAACCGACACCAACGAACTAGTCTACGGCTACAAGGACGATGGGCAGTTGTGGTTCGTGGAAGACACGCGACTCGGTCTGAACGAGGGATACTATGTTTTGGAGTACCACGAGTCAGGCAACGACAGGGGGCGCCTGAAACGGCTGTACCATCCCGAGCAGTACTACCAGGAGTACTTCTACGATTCGGAAGGGAAGGTGGAAGCCTATCGTGACATCGATGGCGGGTTGATCGAATATAACTACGACACGAAGGGCCGGCTGGACGATCTGACGGACCCCTTCGGTGGATTGACGGATTTCGTCTACGCCACCACGTCTGACCTGACATACCCCGTTGGGGCATTGAAAACGCTTGGATACGCCAACGGGACCGACAATGTGTATACCTACGACAACCACGGCCGCGTGACAAAGGCGTCTTTCCAGGACTCCGTCGCGACGGAACTGGACTATGTGGAGCTGCATTACAACAATCTGGGGCTGATCGACTGGAAGAAGCGCAAGGAGGGGGCGAACTGGTACAAGTCCATCTATGAATACGACGACGCTTACCGGTTGACAAAGGAGGAGAATCAGGACCATCTGGCCTCTGCAAAGAGCCGGAGAACGTATAGCTACGACGCGACGGGCAATCGCGAGACAATGCGGTTGTGGAACACGCTCAGCGACGACAAGGTGACGACCTACACATACGGCAACCGCAACCAGATGACGTCGAACACCGGCTACTACGACACGGGAACAAGCGATACAGGAGCCATGAGTTTCACCTTTGATAACAAGGGAAATATGACGCAGCGTGCTTGGGACCCGAGTGGCAAGTGGAGCTATGACTGGAGCTACGATTGGAACGAGAATGATCGGCTGGTGAAAGCCGAACTAAAATCCTACGAGGAAGATCAACTCAGTGAAACGAGCACTTATACGTATCTTTATGATTATGGGGGCCGTCGGATCATCAAGCGCGACGGTCTGAAGGCAGGCTCGGGGGAGCGCGAACGTTACTTTTTCAATGGTCTGACGGAAGAGGTGACCAAGGTTTCCGTGGGCACTCATGCGGACACGTCGTTCCAACGTCTGGTGAAGTGGGGCAGTGCGTCTACCAGCGGTGGCCCGAAGACGGAGCCCGGCACGAGCGGGCCGGTTGGATGGACGGTGGTGACGGACACGGACCGTCGGCGCGATGTCTACAAGATCACGGGTAACAAGAGCGACGGCACGCTCTACACGGAAAGCGGCAACGGCTATGACGTTCAGGGTTACCGAACGTTCGCGACATGGCTGAACGACAAGTCGAGTGTCACATCATCGGTCTGGTTCGAAGTGAGTGTGGAGACGAATGTGGCACGCAGAGGCCTTCGGTATGATCCGACAACGTCGATGTCCT
>JANQSL010000180.1 GCA_028284075.1 Candidatus Sumerlaeia bacterium
TTTCACCTTCCCCGCGCCCCGGGGTCTCGCAAGGGCACTCAACCATGATCGATCAGCGAACACGCGACGCCATTGAATTCGACGAATTGCTCGCTCTCATTGCCGAGCGCGCCATGACGTCGCTGGGCATGGAGGAGGTTCGCCTCCTGAAACCGGGCACGAACGCGGAGAACATTGCACACCGTCATGCCCGCGTGGCGGAAGTTCTCAGACTTTTCGAGGCCAACAAGCGCCTGCCATTGTCGGGAACGGCGGATGTGACGGAAGTCCTTGGACGTGCGGGACTGGAGGGTTCCGCACTGGCCCCGGACGACTGGAAACCGCTGCGCGGACATCTCGACCTGGTCGGACAACTCCATGAGTTTGGCCAGGAAAACGCCTCGGAGTACCCGGCACTGGCGGAAATGTGCGGAGCCCTGGTTCCGAACGGTCCGTTGCAGCACTCCATTGCGCGCGTTTTTGACCAGGACGGTTTGATTCGCGACGATGCGTCTCATGAACTGGCGGAGATACGCAGCCGCATGCGGCGCGCGGAACGCGACGCCATGCGCTCCATTGCTCGTATTGTAAGCGACCTGAAGGTGCGTGGCGGCGTTCTTCAGGAGGACTTCTCAACGCAGCGCAACGGACGGCATGTGCTGCCGGTGCGGGCAGGGTCACGAGGACGTGTCCAGGGTATCGTTCATGGTTCCTCCGCATCCGGCGAAACTCTTTACGTCGAGCCCTCGGAAGTGGTGGAGGCATCGAATGAAATCGAACTGCTCCGTGAACGGGAAGCTCGTGAAATCCATCGTCTGATGCGTGAACTCACGGCAATGTTGCGACCTTACGTCCCTGAGGGGTTGAAGAACCTGAAGACGATCGCGCGCATCGATTGTGTCCAGGCGCTTGGGCGCAACGCCTGGGAAAAGGGCTGGAAATTTCCCGTGACGGGAACAACGGACACCGTGCGGCTCTCATTTGCTCATCATCCCATGCTGCATCTGACGAGACCGGAAACCTCCGTTCCCATCACGATCATGTTGGATCAAGCCGATCGAGTGATCGTGTTAAGCGGACCAAACGCCGGTGGAAAAACAACGGCAATGAAGACACTGGCACTGGCGGCAATCCTCAATCAGTGTGGCTCACCGGTTCCTGTCTCGCCGGATTCCTGCCTGCCGGTCTTTCAAGGTTTTCACGCCGACATTGGGGACAGCCAGGATCTTGCCGAAGGCGTGTCCACGTTTTCCGGACATATCAGGCGCCTGCGGGAAATTCTTGATGTCGCGGACGATCAGTCTCTTGTGCTGCTGGATGAACTTGGGACGGGAACGGACCCGGAAGAGGGCGGTGCACTCGCACGCGCACTCCTTGAGGAACTCATGCAGCGGGCACGGCTCACGGTTGCCACCACACACCTGAGTCCGGTGATCACGTGGGCGGAGGATGAAGCGGGCGCACGCAACGCGTCGTTTTCGCTCGATGAGACAACCCACAGACCGACCTTCAGCCTGCGACTCGATCTGCCGGGAGCGAGTGAAGCGCTCACCACCGCGGAAAACGAAGGAATGCCGTCGTGGGTGTTGGATCGGGCGCGCTCTCTGGTCGGTGAGCAGAAACTCGCCATGGGGGATTTGCTCCGCCGAATCGAGGATCGCGAGCGAAACCTCTCAGATCGGTTACGGGAGGCGGAAACGCGGGCGGAGTCTCTCGAACGGCAGGAGCGCCTGGCGAAGCGTCGCGGGGAGGAGTTACGCCGCGAACAACGGGAACTGCGTCAGTCCATGGCGGAGGAACGAGAGGCGGCTGTTCGTGCAGTGCGTGAGAAGCTGGAGAAAATGATCGCGGAACTGCCAGGCGAGGAGGAACTGGCACAGCGCAAACGCGCCCTCAACGACCTGCGCCGGATGGCCACAGCTGAACAACAGAAGTTCGCCGGTGAATTGAAATCACTGCGCGACAAGCAACCGGATGCTCCGGACACGCTGCAGGCGGGGGCGAAAGTGTTTGTGCCCGCGTTCGGTTCCTGGGGCGAAGTCCGCCGCGTATCGGGAGACGGGAAGAAAGCAACGGTCCTGGTTGGTGCGGTCGAAGCGGAAGTCTCTGTCGCATCGCTGTCACAAACCGAGCCTGACAACACCTTCACTGCATTGCCGGAAGACGATGAGAAAACGTCCAGGAAACGACGAAGCCGCAAAGTGAAGGAGGCATTGCGTCAGGCGCCGGCTGAGCCGGCAACGACTGTTCGCAAAACCAGACAGGGACCGGTGGGCATTGTCGTTCACCGGTCTCCGGACGCCGTTCCCATGGAGCTGGATCTGCACGGGTACCGGGTTGAGGAGGCTTTGGAGGAACTGGATCGGTATCTCGATCGCGCCCTGGTGGCGGACTATCCATACGTGCGCATCGTACATGGAACGGGGCAGGGAAAGTTGTATCGCGCAGTGCATGAATTTCTTCGCACTTACAGACCGGTGAAGAAGTATCGTTTCGGAACTCCGGACGAAGGAGGCGGTGGCGTAACGATCGCCGAGTTCTAGGTATTAAGGAAAAAGGGCCGCCATCACGGCGACCCTTAATCAATCGCGGAAACTCCAGGCAGGTTACTTTGTGCGGCGGATAATGTGGAATCCACGGGATGTTTCCACAACGTCCGAAATCTCGCCAACCTCCAGTGAGAACGCGGCCTCGTCGAAGGAGTCTTCAAACAGGCCCTTCTCGAACTCTCCGAGAAAACCGCCCTCCTGAGCCGCTTCCGCATCGTCCGACTCAAACTCGGCGAGTTCCGCGAACATGTCAGGATCTTCACGAAGCTGCTGGAGAAGTTCATCGGCACGAGTCTTCGCCTCCTCCTTCGTGCGTTCGGTTTCCACCTCGGCTCCGGAACCCTTCCAGGCGACCAGGATGTGAGCCGCCTCAATGGGATCGGCGGGCTTGAGCTTCAGAAACGAGTCACGGTTGTTCGTCAGTGAATTGGAGTGCCAGCGGGACAGTTTAAACATCCAGTCACCCAGGTCGTTGTTGATGCGCTCGACTTCCTCAAGCGTGTCTTCACTGTAGCTCTCGGCGGTTTCGTCCGCTGAGGCCACGAAACGCGCCCAGAAATCGTCATTCTCGTCCGCGCGCAATTCAACGTCCAGAACAAAACCGTCCCATGTTCGACCGGAGAAGAATGACTCAGACGTGTAGGAATCGTCCGCCATCACTTCGCGACTGACGCCCGCGTGGTTCATTCTTTGGAAGGGGCGCACAAAGGAATTCAACGACGTCTGGGAGGAGATTTCCTTGTCCTCGGGAATATCAGCAACGATCCAGTCTGTGGAATCCGACGTGGGCTTGTCGGCGGATATCACTTCCGGTTCCTTCCACGTGTCCACATTAAACGATGCCCAGCGATCGGGCTCGATATCGATGATCTGGCGGAACGTGAAATTGTTTTTTCCGCCGGATGCGTCGAGAGGTGTCTGCACAAGCCATGCATGCTCATTGCCGGGTACTCGCATATAACGCTTTTGCAGGCCCTGACTGCCCGACTGAACACGGCCGAGAATGGCTTCAACAATCTCGTCGCCGCCCGCGTCCGCCACGGTAACGCGTATCCCACTTGAGCCGTCTTCTTCCGGATCGTTGACGCCAAGCTTTTCGTAAAGGTCGGGATTACCGGTCTTTCGCTCCAGCGGCTCGAACCGTCCGAAACCCGTCAGGATCAGGCGAATCTTTTCCTCATTGGCCCAGAACCCTTCATTTTCCTCAACTGTCCAGCGGCCGTCCTCCGCCTTTTCAAGCGTGACCGTTTCCTCCGCCTGATCGATCACGATCCTCGCGGCATCCTTCATACGGTCCGCCGTGTCCGGAGGCAGCAATTGCACTTCGACTGCCTCCTCGGGCGCGACACCCTCTTCGCGCTTGTTAACGGACACTGCTGCTGCAACAATCAACAGAACCGCAATTGCGGCGACAATGATGAGTGAATTCCTGTTCATCGGTCAGGGTCTCCTCCTCTGCACGCGAATAATGCCCAGAACCACAGCGAAAATCGCCACAATCAACGGAATCGCACCGATATTGACGACCTTGATGGTGGTGCCGAGGCGCTCGATATCCTTGTTCAGTTCATAGCGAACGTTGCGCAGTTCCTTGCGCGCGTTCACCCGCTCCGCCTGGTAATCGTCGATGGCGGACTTCTGCTCCGGCGTCAGGTAGAGCGAAACCTGGCCGGCCTCATCCGTTGTCGTCTGAATCTCGCGCAGCTTGCCTTCGATTTCCTCGATGTTATCGAGGAGCTCCTGCTCCCGCTCGCGATATCGTGCTTCCGCGTCCCGCTGAATCTCCTTCACCAGCGCAAACTCGCGAGTTGTGTTGCCGCGCGAACGCACGCTGATAAGATCGCTGGAGCCGGACAGGTTCTCGATTCCGTTCAGCAGCAGCGCGGGGTTCTGTGAAATGGGAAACGCCATACGCTGACCGAAGAAGTTCTGCACCTGTACCCAATACGGGTCGTTCAGCAGATCCGCATCGGCGAAGACGAGAACATTGACGTCGTCCGATGATGTCTCAAGATGATCGTCAGGTGTTTCAAAGTCCTCGCCCTCCGGAAGCTCATCTTCATACCGCCCGCCGGGAAAGGCTGTCTTGACGGAACCGGAAACGCGAACCACAATGGGGTGTTGTTCACCACTTGGTTCAAATTCACTGAGCAGCTCCCGCGGATTCGGCTGAAACTTGATCTTCTCAAGATCGATCAGCATGGCATCTTCAGTGGAAGACACCAGCGCCTCCACGTTTGTTTCAGCCCCTTCAACAATCTGAAGCGCACCGGGAATTCCAACAATCACGTCTCCGACATTTGTGGTTACCAGGTCGTCCTGGTTGAGCTGGTCTGCCATGAGCCGTTGAATTCCCACATAGTCCACCGGCTCGGAAAGACCGCGCTCGTTCCGTGCATTAATACGGACCGCTGTCTGCCGATCTCCGAGAAACCGGTCTTCGACAAGCTCCACGCCCCAGTTCTCCAGGAGGACCGGAAGGTCTGAAGCGCGTGGCGCCCAAAGCCGGGCGTAGGGGTTCTGGGGATCCGCGGGCGGCTCGTCCGCCTCGCAGTAGGGATCGACAAAGAGAATGAGGCGGCCCCCTCCGAGCACAAACTGGTCAATCGCGTATTGGGTGCGGCGTGAAAAGTCCTTCGGGTGGATCACGAGGAGAACGCTGACGTCCTCGTCAATTTCCGCAACACCGGTTCCAACCTCGCGGACCTCGTAAAGCTCCCGCAGTTGTTCCACGATCATCCAGGGCTGTTTGTATCCCTGGGGATTCTGCAAAGCGGCCATGGGATCGGAGTCGCCCATGACGGGAAGCTCCGTCATGACTCCGACAACGGTTTTCTCCGTGTTGGTCAGATCATAGACGATGCGGGAGAGGTCATATTCGAGGAACTGCTCACGGCGCTGATCGAGAAAGGGAATGGCTTCCGATTCATCGACGGAGTTGTTCGCCACGAGACCGAAGAAGAGTGAGTCGCCGGCATTATTAACCGGAACGCCCTGGAGGCCCGCGAGAGTCGCGGCATCTTCCTCTTCGGAAAACGGCTGCGGTTCCACGACGTTGAGGCGCAGATTGCCACCCGCGGCGTCGCGATACTCCTCAAGCATCTCGCGCACGCGAGTTGCGTAAGCGTCCAGCATGGGTGCGTTCTCGGCGGCAATGCCTTCGGAATAGTAGAACGTGATGTCGATGGGCTCCTCGATGTTGCCGAGGATGCTGCGTGTGCCATCGGAGAGAGTGAAGAGCTTCTGCTCTGTCAGGTCGATGCGGGCCGAGCGAAGTGCCGCCGATGCGAATACATTGATCGCGATCAGAAGAACGACGGCAATCAGCAGACCCGCCCAGGAAAACAAGTGCTTGTTCACGGTTGTGGCCTCCTCCGCCTATTGTGATTTCTTGATGTCGAGGATCAGAGCGTTGGCAAAAAGCCAGCACCCGGCGAGCGATACAAAGTAAACAATGTCCCGAATGTTCAGCACGCCGCGCATGATGTCGCGGAACCGGTTGTCGAAGCTCAGCGAACCCAGAAACCGTGCGACCGGCTCCGGCAGGAAGTCTCGCACGGCCGCAACGCTGACAAACAGTCCCGTTACGACAAACATCATGCAAACCACAAAGGAGATGACGAAAGCAATCACCTGATTCTTCGTCATGGCGGAGATGCAGGACCCGATGGCCAGATAGGCGCCCGCCATCAGAAGGCTGCCAAGGTAGCTGGCCACAACCACTCCGTTGTCCGGATTGCCGAGATAATTAACGGTTATCCAGAGCGGAAACGTCAGTGCGAGAGCGATGCCCGTGAAAGCCCAGGCGGCCAGAAACTTTCCGAGAACCGCCTGACCGGTGGTTATCGGCAGAGTCATCATGAGTTCAATTGTGCCCGTTTTCCGTTCCTCGGCCCACAAACGCATGGAGAGCGCGGGAATCAGGAACAGATAGAGCCAGGGGTGAAACATGAAGAACGGTTCGAGATCGGCAATACTCCGTTCGTAAAGGCGGCCCGTGTAAAATGTGAAAATCCCGGTGAGAAGAAGGAAAATGACGATAAAAACGTATGCCACAGGAGTGGCGAAGTAACCCTTCAACTCTCGTTTGAAGATGGCAAGTATGTGACTCATGAACGATCACCTCCCTCGGCGCCGATGGTCAGCTCGCGAAACACCTCGTCGAGGCGTCCCGGTTCCGAGCGAATCTCCTCAACCTGCCAGTTGCTCGTCCTGGCGACTTCGGAAACACGGCCAATGATGGGTTCTCCGGACTTCGGAAAAACAAGAAACGAAGCATGGCCGTTTGGTGCCGACTCCAGGCGTTCGACACCCTTTATGTCGTCGAATCCCTTCAGTGCCTCTTCAACGTTACTGCCGTGTTCTGTCGAAACGGTGAGATGAACCGCATTGTGATAACGCGATTTTGCCTCGAGTTTTTCCGGTGTTCCGTCGAAAATCGATTTTCCGCGTGCGATAATGACAGCGCGGGAGCAGACGGCCTCGACCTCTTCGAGGATATGAGTTGAAAGAATAATGACCTTGTTCTTCGCCATTTCCTGAATCAGGGCGCGAACCTCATGCTTCTGGTTCGGATCCAGTCCGTCGGTGGGCTCGTCGAGGACAAGCACCTCGGGATCATGGAGAATCGCCTGTGCAAGACCAACACGGCGTTTGAAGCCCTTCGAGAGTGTGTCAATGGGCTGACGAAGAACCCGCTGCAAGCCGACGAGCTCAATGGCGCGTCCAATGCGCTTCTTCCTTTCTCCCCCACGGAACCCCCGAATTTCGGCAATGAAGTCGAGAAACGCGGCCGGGGTCATGTCGCCCCAGGCAGGTGCGCCTTCCGGAAGATAGCCGATCTTCTGTCGAACCTTGACGGAATCCGTGAGAATGTCATGGCCGCATACGCTGGCCGTCCCGGAGGTGGGCGTCAGGAAGCATGTCACCATTTTCATGGTGGTGGACTTGCCTGCGCCATTGGGCCCGAGAAACCCGAGGACCTCGCCGCGGTCGACGTTGAAGCTGATGCCATCGACCGCCGTGATGGGTCCGAACTTCTTGGAGAGATTCTTGATCTCGACCAATGCTCCCATGGTGGCGTGTGGCTCCCCTTGTCGGTGAGTTTTGTGGACCTGGTCGCGGCGAGACGACCTTTGGCGGTCCCTGTGTCGTAAAGCGTGCGGCCCAAAGGGAACAAGTATCATGCCACTAAACGGCTTTGTAAGTTCATGTTTTTCAGTAATCGAAATGTGAAATCCTGAGGCTTTGAAAGTCAAAATCGCCTCGTGGCGGGGCAGCCCCTCTTTTCTGCGGGTCAATGTGGCGCAGATCGCATTTCGAGAACTTGCAAGCTCGCATTGATAACAAAGTCCTGGTGCACGGTGTGGTCAGAAGCCGTGGGGAAAAACCCGTTGTGTCGGCAGGAACGACCACCCAGCATGTTCGTGATCATGAGCGGAGTCTTTCCGATGAAACAGACGTTTCTCGCGTTCCTTCTCAGTCTTGGCACGGTCCTTCCCTGTTCGGCTCAATCGAGCGGCTCCGGCCGGTCCGAGTTGGCCACGCTGGAACAGGTGGTGCAGTTGCGGCTGGAACCGGAGCAGATAAGTCAGCTTTCCGAGCGTGCCCGCACGAGCTATGTGCGTGCTCAACAGCTTGCCGATCGAATTGACTATGCAGGAGCGATCGACTCGCTGGCAGAGGCGGCGGCAGCAGCGCCGGAAACGGTGGACCTCCAGTTCATGCTGATTAAAGCGGCCCGCTGGAGAGCGGAAACCACTTACGGTGAAGACTCAGTCCGCTATTACGACCATGCTGAGGCGGCAATTCGCCGACTTCTTTCGAACCCGACCCTGGGGCCCATTGACAGATCGCGCGTCCGGCGCGAATCAGAGCGAGTGACAACGGGACAGGAAAATCTGCGGGCTCGTGATGAGGCCCGGAGCGAATCGGGATTCAAGCTTGTCCTGCAAATTCGATCTGATCGCCTGGCGCGGTCCGGTCTTGTTGAGCGTTCGGAAAACCCTTTCGGCATCGAACAGGTTCTCGAGCAGAACGACGTCCAGGAGACGGAAGACCAGATCACGGCCGCAGATATCTGGGACGCTTACGCCGCGCCGGGCTTTGAGTTTCCAAGGCCACAGCTGCCACAGGGTAATCCGTTCGGTTTCGGCGGTGGATTTGAGGACGAATTCGGCGCTGACCCGTTCGGGGGTGGTGGCCAGTTTGGTGGCGGTGATCCGTTCGGGGGCGGGGGCGGAGACCCCTTTGCCGCTGGTGGGGACCCCTTTGGCGGTGGCGGCGGTGACCCCTTTGCCGGCGG
>JANQSL010000181.1 GCA_028284075.1 Candidatus Sumerlaeia bacterium
CAACCGGTGCGGAGGAATAGAGAGTGATCTCCATATCCTCTTTCCCGTTATCGGGGACGGTGTATTCCGTTCGTTCCGGTGCGTAGCCATCGAGCGAGGCGGTGACGATATTTGCTCCCGGTGCAATCGCCTCGAGCAGGAATCTGCCGTTCGAGTCTGTTTCAATGCTGCGGTAGAAGACGTCCCGGCGAACCACAGTGCCGTCCGCGCGCGGGACTGAGAGCACCGGCCGCGCGACTTCAACGCGGGCGCCGGACAGAACCTGTTTTGTACCGCTCTTGACAACACCGCCGAGCTTAACCGCCGGTTGAAGGACGAGTTCCACGTCAAGAGTTGCCAGCTCTGATGCCACCTGAATTCCGGCCGCGGTTCCAATAGAGAACCCCGTTTTTTCGGCAACCGCGGTCCAGGGGCCCGGCGGGACGTTCATGATGGCGAACCGTCCGTCCGTTCCCGAGATTCCCTTCAGGCCAGGGCCTTTCTTGCCGTCCTTGATCAGTTTCTCGAACTCCAGCCTGACTTCCGCGCCCCCGACAGGAACACCGTCCAGCGTCTCGACCCAGCCGTGCACCGCCCCGGGAGGCTGCCGCATGGCGAGCTCAATGGGCTCCGGCTCCGTCGGCTTTTCATCGGCGACAACTTCGGCGGTTTCTTCCTGCGGTGTGGGCTCCGGTGTCGGTTCCGGAGTTTCACGGGCTGTTTTTTCCGGACCGGGTGTGCGGAGGGGTCGTTGAATCAGGTTCGGGTCGATGCCGCGAAGTCCTGCAAACCCCTCCTTCGTTCCACTTTCAGGCTTTCGCGTTCCGACCCAGAAGGCGGCAAGCACCGCCAGTCCCAGCGCGATAATCACCACAGGTTTGAGAGGCCTGTCTTTCATGGGCCGGGCAGCTCCGCTTCCTCACCGAGTGTTAGATCGTCAACGCACTGGAATTCCATGCGGAAGGGTACAGGCGCAAGGTTCTCGCCACTGTTTTTAGGTGCCTTTCGCACTTTTTGCATTCAAGCCCGCCCTTGCCCCCCTGCTCAGCTCTTTTCACGGTCCGATACCATGCGACTCGAGAGTTCAGACAAATCGTTGTCGGCAGTGTTCCAGGTGGTGCTCTTGTTGGCATCCACCCTGCTCATTCCGGCGTGCCGCCACATGCCGGCACCTATTGAACTGACGGGAGTTTCCAACGTGCAGACATTCAAGCTGGAGAACGGTTTGACGGTTTATGCCGTCGAAAGCCCCGATCTCCCCATTGTGACTCTCGACATGTGGGTCAGGACAGGTTCGAAGGATGAGCCACCGGAGATTGCGGGGGTCAGCCACTTCCTTGAACATATGCTGTTCAAGGGCACCCCGCGGCTTGGTGTGGGGGAGTACGACCGGCGCATCGAGGAACTCGGCGGCTATCTGAATGCCGCCACCAGCACGGACTACACTCACTACTACATGACCCTGCCGGCGGAACATCTCGATCGTGCGCTGGAGGACATGGCGGACGTGCTCCTGAATTCAAGTATCGATTCAACAGAGGTTGAGAAGGAGCGCCTGGTTATTCTGGAGGAGATTCGCCAGAAGCAGGACAACCCCATCGGTTTTCTTTATGACGAGATTACCCGTGCGATCTATGAAAGCGGTCCTTACGCGGGCACCGTCATTGGAAGTCCGGAAACCGTGACGGAGCTGTCTCAGGAGCAGCTTCGCGCGCATTACCGGCGATATTACACACCGGAAAACATGGCCTTTGTCGCCGTCGGCGATTTCAATACCATTGCATTGCGCAACCGGCTTGAAGAGCTCCTTGGCGGTTTTTCCCGCAAGCTCGAGCCATGGCGGGAGAGTGTTCCCACGACCACCTATGCGGCGTCAGAAGGCGAAGTCTGGCCAAAAGACTGGCAGCAAACATATTTTTTCATCACACTGCCGGCGACGCTGGAAAACGATCTTCAATCCACCGCGGTGGCGGATGTTCTTGAAAGCCTGCTGGTGCAGGGGCGCACCTCCCGTCTGGTCAACTCGCTTCGGGAGAAGAAAGGCCTGGTGACCAGTATCAACGGCTTTGCACCGCGCGGCCGTTACCCGGGATTCTGGGCATTCTACGGGACCTGTGAGGCTGCGGACACGGAAACGGTTCGAGCCGAGGTCATCGCAGAGCTGGACAGGCTGGCAAAAGAGGGCCCCGCCTCCCGGGAGCTTGCTCGCGCGAAGCGCAAGCTGGTGACGGAGCACTTGTATCAGACTGAAACCACTTCGGGAAAGGCATCGATGATCGGCTACAGCCACGCCCTGCTCGGTGACTCTTCTCTTTATGCCGACTATCCCGCCGCAGTGGAGGCCGTGACGGTTTCTGACGTTCAGGGCCTTCTGACACAGTTGGATCCGGACACCGCGCAGTTATGGGCTGCCGGACCGGTTCCGGAGGCGGCGGCGCCTCGTGAATCCAATGGCTTGTAATTTGCCTTTTTTCTTTCGCGGGTTTGTCCCGCTTGTCCTCGCCGGATGCCTGGGGCTTGCGGGATGCACCTGGAAGACATCGCGGATCGAACCGCGAAGCACGATTACCACTCAAACAGGAGACGTCATGATTCACAAACTGGAGAACGGGCTGACACTGCTCCATCGCCGCGTTCCCGACTCCGGAATCATTGCGATGTCCTGGCTCTCCGTGCCGGGCGCTTCGGTCGACCCCGGCGACAAGATCGGACGCACGCATTTGATGATGCGCCTGTTGTCGAAGGGAACGAAGTCGCGTTCCGCTGACCAGGTTTCCGAGGATCTTGAGGACATCGGCGCGCGGATCAGCACCTCCGCCAGTCATGAGTATGTTTCGGCGGGCCTGCAGTGCGTGCGGGGAGATCTGTCCCGTGCTTTCGAGATTCTGAGCGATGTCATTATCAATCCCACGTTTCCTTTGGAGGAAATCCGGCTCGAGAAACGCCGCGTTTTATCCGAGATCCGTGTGCGGGATGACAGGCCTTCCGGCGCGGCGATGAAGCGCCTGCGGCGCCAGCTTTTTGAGCCGGGCCCCTACGGCAGGCCCGTTGACGGTGAGCCGGAAACCATTGAAACTCTGACTCAGACGGACCTGGTGGAAGCACACCGCGAAGTGCTTTTTCCGGACCAGATGATTGTCTCGCTGGTGGGAGACATTCCGGCGGAGGAGGCGATTCGGCTGGTCGAGGAGCGTCTGGGAGCTCTTCCGGCATCGGGGCGTCCCGACGCCGAGGTGAGTCAGAACTGGCGGCCGCGGGCGGGACTGGACCAGATTCTTCGTTCGGTGGAGCAGAGCTTTATCGCGTCCGGGTACATTACGTGTCCGATTACCCACGAGGACGCTCCCGCTCTTGACGTCATGGCTGCAGTCCTGGGTCAGGGGATGTCGTCGCGCCTCTTTGTTCGACTGCGTGATGAAAAGGGACTGGCATACGGAGTCGGCGCTTTCGGGGCGAATTATCGTCACGCCGGGTATCTGGCCACCTGGATCGGAACGACTCCCGAGCGTATTTGCGAAAGCCTGGATGGAATCTCGGCGGAAATCGAAACCATCCGCCAGGAACCCGTCACCCAGGAGGAGCTGGACCGGGCACGCGCCTATCTGATCGGTGGTTATCTGCGGGATCACGAAACCAACGGGCAGAAGGCCTCGCACCTTGCCTACTGGCAGTTTGCGGGCCTCGGAACGGAGCATGACGAACGTTATCCCGACCTGATTCGCGATGTCACGACACGGGATGTCATGCGTGTTGCGAACAAGTACCTGACCGATCCGGCCACTGTTCTGGTTCGGCCGGAAGATCCGCTTCCCGAGTGTCTGGATTACTCGGAAAAGCCAGTCTGGAAACTCCTGGAGGATGCCGATGACATCCCCGAAGCGCCCCAAGACGCTCGGTGAACTCAAGGCCGCGGGCTACAAACCCGAGTCCGTGAAGGATGAGATGCGCCGCAATCTCATCCGGAAGCTGCAAAACAACGAAACGGTATTTCCCGGTATTGTCGGTTTCGACAAAACCGTGATTCCCCAGATCAATGCCGCCATTCTTGCACGGCATGATTTTCTGCTGATGGGCCTGCGTGGTCAGGCGAAGACTCGCATGATCCGTCAGCTTGCCGGTCTGTTGGATGACCATATTCCGGCAATTCATGACTCACCGGTTCATGAGGACCCGCTCATGCCTCTGACGAAGCGGGGGCGTGAGATGATCGATGAACTTGGCGATGCAACACCCATCGACTGGGTGCCGCGTGAAAAACGCTATCAGGAGAAACTTGCCACTCCTGATGTTTCCATCGCTGACCTGATTGGCGATATCGACCCGATCAAAGCGGTTGCGAAAAAGCTCGATTTCTCCGATGAGGAAGTCATTCACTACGGGATTATCCCCCGTACGAACAGGGGCATCTTCGCCATCAATGAACTGCCGGATTTGCAGGCGCGGATTCAGGTGGGACTTCTGAACATTCTGGAAGAGAAGGACGTCCAGATTCGCGGGTTTCCCGTGCGTCTTCCTCTCGACGTTGTGCTGGTTTTTACGGCAAACCCGGAGGACTATACGAACCGCGGCAACATCATCACGCCTCTCAAGGATCGCATCGATGCGCAGATTCTGACTCACTACCCGGAAAACCTGGAGGATTCGCTGCGCATTACCGAGCAGGAAGCGTGGACTGATCGCGAAGTCGACATCCATGTTCCGGCATTGCTGCGGGAAGCGATCGAGCAGATTGCCGTGGAGGCGCGAGACAGCGAATTTGTGGACAAGTCCTCGGGCGTGAGTGCGCGCATGGCGATTTCGTTTCTCGAAACGGTTGTCTCGGCGTCGGAAGCCCGTGCAATCGCTCATGGTCAGGAGATGGCCGTTGCTCGTGTCAGCGATCTTTTCGCCGCCCTGACCGCACTGACGGGCAAGATTGAGCTTGTCTACAAGGGTGAACAGGAAGGCATCGCAAACGTTGCGCTTCATTTGATCGGGCGTGCGGTTCGCCACATGTTCAATTCGCGAGTCGATCCGAATTACCGCCGCGGCCGGGAACGTAAAATGGACTTCGAGCAGTTTCAGCCGGTCATTGACTGGTTCGAGGCGGGTAACAAGCTTCACCTGACGACGGAAATGAGCGACGCTGAGTACGCAAAAACCCTGAAGGCGGTCGACAATCTCACGAGCATCACGAAGTCGATGAATCTCTCCGGCGACAGGAACGAGCTTGAAGTCATGATGGAGTTTGTCATCGAGGGGTTGCATCAGAATTTCCTTCTGACACGTCATATCAAGGATGCCCGCATCACCTATACGGACGCAGTGAGTTACATGATGAACGAGTTGCAGGAATGACCAGCGGCTACGGATCCGAGAACGTTGTTTTTGTGCCCGCGGAACGGCGGCTGGAGATCACGGATGTCTATCGCTGGCGCCGTGTTTCCGTCGATGTACCGGCAACGACGGTGCGCCTGCGGGAGCATGCCTTCCAGCATCTCGATTCGGAAATCGAGCGGATGTTGGGAAGTCTCAAGAGGCGTAAAGATCTGGAACGTGAGGTTGTGGCGGAGGCTCGCGTGAATGCGCGGCGTTTCCAGTCCGGGCTGCGATCCGCACAGGCGAACCGGGTTGAAACTTCTTCCGCGGATGTTGCCGTGGGTGGCGGCATGCGCTGGTGGGTTCGCCTGACAGACCGTCCGGCAGAGTCCTTTTTTACCGAGGACTATGAGGAAGCCTCTGATCCGCCGGAGGGAGGAATGAGTCGTCCTCTCTATGGCAGCTGCATAATCGAGATGGCTGACGAAGCGGAGATTCCTTTCCCGGCGGACGGTGAGAATTCCGCGTTCGAGTGGATACTGCCCAGACAGGATTCCTTTGTGGAGGAAGAAGTGCCTCTGCACGAACCGTTGCCGGTGCTGGAGGAGTTCTGTGGAGAGGGCGGTTCCTCGGCAAACGGCAGGACCATCAATCTGACCTGCCGTGGGGAACCGGTTTCCAGTCATACCGCGTGCTGCCCGATCCGGACGGTTGGCGAGGATGTTTACGCAACTCTGTATTTTGCCTCGGAGATTCAAATCAAACACCGTGTCCTGCTGGCCGTTCCCGAGGAGCGTATCAACCGTGCCGCCGGTGTTCTCAAAGCATCGCGCTTCACCACCGGAGCCACCGGGCCGAACTGGAGCATCCACGAACGGGAAGGCGATGTCGTTCATCTCTACCGCGATCTTGAAGGGCGGGAATCAACGGGATTTCCCGTTATTCCGGGACTGATCGTCGTTGCGGCGGCGGCTGGAAAAACGGATCCTGCCATTCGAGAGGTCTTGCTGAACACGTTACTCGAGACATCGCGCGCGCCGGTTTAACCCGCGCACTTTATGGAGCGCCGGACCCATGAGTGAGAATGACGGGGACGAAAAACCCGCACCTCCCTCTCATGGAAAGCGTGTCCGGCGAATCGTGCGGCGAGTGATGCTCGGGCTGCATCTTTTTTTTGTCGCACTGCTTTTGTTCCG
>JANQSL010000187.1 GCA_028284075.1 Candidatus Sumerlaeia bacterium
CGGTGGCAATCCATCCCTGCCCTTCGAGCTGTTTCCGGGGCATGTCAAACTTCTTCGGACCAATCAAGGAAAAGACGTCGTCCTCGCAGCCGTCTTCACGCACGAGTGTCGCCGTCAAACCAAGTCGGCGGCGGGCCTGAATATTCGCAACGCTCCGGAAAATCGGAGCGGGAAGCATGTGAACCTCGTCGTAGACAATCAACCCCCAGTCCTCACTGTTGAACAGGTCCATGTGCACGAACTCGCTGGTCCTGGACTTCCTGAAAGTCAGCAACTGGTAGGTGGATACCGTCACGGGCTTGATGTCCTTTACTTCTCCCGAATACTCACCCACCTCGTCTTCCGTCAGACTGGTTTTCGTGATAATCTCTCGAATCCACTGGCGAAGGGCGGTGATGTTCGTGGTCAGGATCAGCGTGCGCTGCTTGACCTGTGCCATGCTGCCGATACCAATGACCGTCTTGCCGGCACCGCAGGGGAGCACAAGGACCCCGGAACCACCTCGAACACCACCGGAGGCATAGAAGATTTCAGCCGCGTCCTGCTGGTATTCGCGCAACCCAAAGGGCTTGCCGTCCGGCAGGTTCGCTGCCAGCTCCACATCAAGCGGGGCGCCTTCAGTGTAGCCGGCAAGATCCTCGACAGGCAACTTCTCCTTGATTAGCGCCTGCTTCAGCAATCCCCGGTTGTTCTCATCCACTCGGATGGAAAGGTCGTCGATACGGTCGCCAAGATAAGGCTCAACCTTCTTGAGGCGAACAATACGCTCCATTGTCTCCTTGTCGGCCGAGAACAAAACAAGTCCGTCATCCTTCTTCTCAAGGCGCAGGCGCCCATAGCGGGCGATCTGTTCCCGAATCTCGATGAAAACGTTCTCCGGAACCGGATAGCGCGAAAACTCACTGATGGATGCACAGATCTCGTCCGAGGTCATGCCTGTGGCGGCGGCGTTCCACAACGACAGAGGCGATATCTGATAAGTATGAATGTGTTCCGGCGACTTCACCAGTTCGGCAAAACGAGCCACGTGGTCGCGGGCGTCCATATAACGCGGACTGTTCAGCTCCAGAAGGATGGACAGATCCGCCTGGGCGATTAAGGGGTTTTCGGGATTGTAAGTCATATTTATCCTGACGATTGGGCTGCCGTCTCAAAAGTCCGGCAGCAGGATTCACACCGGCGAGCGAAGCGCTCACTCAACGGGGCGGACATCATCCGCCACTCGCCGTGCTTCGTCAACTGCGAAGCAACCCCGGTGAATTGAATTCCGAATAACGCGTTTCAGTAAGTTGTTTCCCGAATTCCACCGGGAGATTCATAGTTTGTTTCGCGACCGGATTCGAGAGCCGGCTCAATAGCAGCCGGGGCATCCTCCGGTTCAGCCAGACCGGTGTCCCGCTCCCCTGCAACGATCTCCTCCTTGAGAAGTGCAAGGAGGCGTTCGTCAGGGACAGCACGCATCGGACTGCTGAGAAAAACGCCAATCAGCATGACCAATAATGCAGCGCCCAGGAGGCAGAGTTGTATGGTGATTTCCTTCTTCATGGCTTCGACACGAGAGATGAGCGCAACCGCCGGGACGGTGTCAACGCACAGAGAATAACTATCTTACCATCTTTTACCTGCCCGGGTTTGCCTGAAATGAGGAACTGGTGTATCGATATTCTCGCAGGATGCGAACTTCCTTACCCAATACCCATAGCCTATCCTCGAGAATTCGCGACAGATTCGAGTTTTCAAATCTCAAGATCATTATTATCAATGATCTCGGAGAGATTGAAAAAACAATGCAGACTGGAATGCTGACTGCTGCTTATGCCAATCTAACGAAATTGCACGATAAATTGAGGACCCTAATGCTTGGGAGAGCAGCCATGTTTAATCCTGCCACCGTGATCCGGGATGCCGTGGCTGCCCTGAATCGTTGGTTTGAGCGTGCCGACCGAGAGGAGGAGGAGTACCGACGGGAGTTGATCGACCCGCCGGTTC
>JANQSL010000196.1 GCA_028284075.1 Candidatus Sumerlaeia bacterium
CACCGATGTCGGTCGGAACAAATAACTCAGCGACTCCACCGCCATTCCCCATCCCTCGATCCTCGCCAGGTTTCGAGGTGAAAGCGGATAGTTCTCAAACGTCGTCACCGTCATTTTACATCATCCATTTTAAGCGCCGAGGTCACCCTCGCCGTGTCTTTGTCCTGACCGCTGGCTCCCCATCCTCCGCTCCTAAACCTTCGCGTCCTTCCACCGCCCGCGCCAAACGAAAATTCCCAGCAGCGCCGTCCTCATCATCCAGTCCAGCAGCGTCGCCCAATAGACTCCCGCGTATCCCAGCTCCAGATGAAACGCCAGAAACCATCCCACACCGAGCCTCATGCCAATCACCCCGAACAGTTGCGTGATGACCGTGGGAAATGTGTCTCCCGCACCGCGCAAACCACCCGTCATCACCATCGCCGAACCGATAAAGCACTGCTGCACTCCCAGAATCAACATCATCAGAGATCCGTACACCATCGCCTTGCCGCTGAGGTCGAACCATCCCAGCAGCCACTGTGGTGCCATGCAGTACAACACCCCCAGCGCCCCCATCGCCGTCATGGCAAGCACCGTGTTCAACGAGAACATCCGCTTCGCGAGCGCAATGTTTCGTGCACCAAGCGCCTGACCCACCATTGTCGCTGTCGCCATCGAGATTCCCCACCCCGTCGTGTAACTCAGCGATTCAATGCGGACAGCCGCGCCGTGCGCCGCCATCACCTCCGTTCCAAAACGCCCGAGCATTGCAAGGTACGTCAGGAACCCGATACCCACCAGCACCTCTTCCCACAGTGAATTGTTCGAGACGCGCAGAATCGATGGTGTCATGTGACGGAACCAAAGCCGGAAACCCGACATGTCCAGCTGCAAAACACCATCGTTGCTCTTCCGGGAGGGAACCAGCTGCAGATCGTATTCTTCACCGTCCGAGGGCGGCCCGACGGAAACCGGTGTCCCGGCATTCGCACTGATCAGTCGCCGCGGGTTGACACCGCGGAACAGGATGGTCAACGCGGCAATCAACGCGGCTGTGTAACAAAGCGCCGTTGCCAGACCCGCTCCGTCCATCAACATGCGCGGCATTCCCAGATTGCCGAAGATCAGCGTCCAGTTCAGCCCGACGTTCAATACCAGCATCAATGCAACCAGCAGAAGAGGCGTGCGCGTATCCCCCGCCGCACGCATGCAGGACGTCACGTTCAGCAGCGCCAGCCGCACCGGCAGTGCCACCAGCAAAAACCGGAAGTAACTGAACGCCGTGTCCGTAACCTGTTCATCCCCACCGCTCAGAAGGAAAAACAGCCCGCGCATCAACCCCCATACCGCAATGGCCGCAACAACGCCGATACACGATGACACCGCCAGCGCGTGAGCCAGTGCGCGTCCCGCTTCTCCGTGGCGTCCCTCCCCCCAGCGCCGCGCGACATACGCACCGGCACCGACCTGAGTACAGCCCGCAATGTTCGTCAGCCGCCAATACGCAATACCCGTCAGCGCCGTCGCCGCCAGATACACCGTGTTGTTTTCCAGACGTGCCAGCATCAGCACGTCCGTCAGCAGGATTCCGGAAACAAGCAGGTTTTCGGCAATCGACGGCGTGCCCAGACGCGCCACCGTCTTCACCATGTCCCTCAGTGGCGGCGTACCGTCTTCTGTCTTCAGGGCACTTTGAATGGAGGAAACGCGAGTCAACGGACGGGCCCTTGTCCGGTCCACGACCGGCGAATGAGGCCGTCACCTCAGGGAGCATTCCACCCCGGCGCAACCCTGGTACCGTATTCAGACTCAGGCTGTCGCCGGTTGCACACTCGCCCACTCCCGAATACGGATATCCAGCTCGTCCCGCACGCGTCGGAATACCGCCAGCCGTTCCTCTTCCGTTCCCGCCGCCCTTGCCGGGTCATCCACCGTCATTGGCACAAACGTCGTGTTGCCGGGAAACACCCGCGGGCACGAATCCTCCGCGTCCGCACAAACAAAGAAAACAAACCGGAACGACCTCTTTCCCAGATACTCTGAAACATTCTTCGGTATCTGCCCCTCCATTGACTCTCCGATCTCCTCCATCACGCGAAATGCCAGAGGATGAACTGCCTCTGCAGGCCTTGTTCCCGCACTGAACACCTGATAATCACCACCCACGTGTTTCCTGAGTAGCGCCTCAGCCATTTGACTCCTGCATGAGTTTCCCGTACAGAGAACAAGGATGTTTTGCTTTGCCATGATCGCTCACTGGAAATGGTTTCAAAACTTGTCGGAAATGCAGAACCTGAACTCAAAACTCGAAGATCGAGGCGCGCAAATCGAAAGGCGACAGGAGCGTACATCGGTACGTGACTGAGCCTGAGAACGAAGCGCAACGAAGAGATTTGGGTTTTGAAACAGGTTCTAGCCCTTCCGTGCGCTGAAGTCCGCACTCGTTATATAGTCGGAGACCTTTGCACCTTCCGGCAGTGCCGCCACGATTTTTTCATACAGCGGATCCTTCCACTGAGTCATCGCATCCACGTACTCGTCCTTGCGGTGAATCGCGATATCTGACAGCCCCGCCTCACGCATGACACGCTCCGTTTCGGAAATCAGCTCCGCCCCCGCGATGCAGCCCACCAACGCCTCCACCATCGACTGAATGCTTTCCGGTAATGGATTCACCAGCGCCAGATCCGAAACGGCAACACGCCCGCCCGGCTTCAGAACCCGCGCGATTTCCTTCCACACACGGCTTTTCTCCGGCGAAAGATTAATCACACAGTTGCTGATCACAACGTCCGCGAAGTTGTCCGGCAACGGCAGCGCTTCGATTTCGCCAAGGCGAAACTCCACGTTGTTCAAACCGGTTCGTTCGCGATACGCTTCCGCGTTGCGACGCGCCTTCGACAACATCTGAGCCGTCATGTCGACACCCACCGCGCGGCCCCTTGCCCCAACGCGCCGCGCCGCAATGAACACATCGAAACCACCGCCGGAACCCAGATCCACAACCACTTCCCCTTCCGACAACTCCGCCAGTGCCGTCGGATTGCCGCACGACAACCCCATGTTCGAACCTTCCGGCACAACCGACAGGTCATCCTCGGCATAGCCGATCGCCTGAGCCAGCATCGATGCGTTGTCTCCCGAATCCGGGCCGCAACAGGACGAACCGCCACAGCACCCGGATGAGCTTTCCATTGGATTCTGCTCCGCAATGGCTGCATAGCCGGAGCGAACGGTCTCACGTACGTGCTCTTTGTTTGTTGCTGTCATCGTCTTCCTCCGTTTTTTCCTGATGGTTTTTTGAAATCAAATGTTACTTGAGGATTTGCCTGGAATGAATAATCTGCTTTAAAACGCGCACAAGCCGAGGGGCGGCCGGAGCATACTCCCATACGTGACTCAGCATGAGCACGCTGCGCAACGAAGAGACAGGAGTTTTGAAACAGGTTCTCGAAGCAGCTTCAAAATTCTTCAGGCTGAAGAACCTGGAATCAAAACCCCGAGATCGAGGCGCGCAAGTCGAGGGCGACAGGAGCGTACTCCCGTACGTGACTGAGAACGAGCACGCTGCGCAACGAAGAGACAGGAGTTTTGAAACAGGTTCTAACAACATCGCGTCCCCCTCGCCTGTCGCTGGCATAACTCTTCCGGTGTGTACGCCAGAATGCGATCCAGCCGTTTCTCATCCTCAGTGATCGCTTTCTCCTCCTCCGCATGCGTGCAAAACCAGTCCAGCACCTCCGCAACCGCCGGTTCCGCCTCCTCCGGCAGGCAGTAATAGACCCACCGTCCCTCTTTCCGTGAATCCAGCAATCCGGCCGACACCAGCAGACTCAAATGTTTCGACGTCGTCGACGGCGCCAGTCCCAGCATCTCATGAATCTGACACACACACAGTTCCTCGCAACGAGCCAGAGCACACACAATCCGCGCACGGTTTACGTCTGAAAGAGCGTTCGTAATGGCCAGCAGAGTTTTCATTCCATCTCCGTCATTTCGCCAATTAACGAAATGTAAGCCGTGGCACGGCGCAACCCCAATCTTCCCCTGTTAAAACTTTTCCACTTCCCAACCCTGAAGTGTAACCCCGAAACCCCCTTGCCTCAACCCGCCCGCCTCCCTCTCTCTGTCTCACCACGTTCCACCCATCACTGATCACCCCCTTACTCACAATGCTTCGCGTCTTCGTCTACGGCACACTCAAACACGGTTACTGGAACCACGACTCCCGTATGAGCGGCTCCGCCGCCATGGAGCCCGCCACGATACTCGGACGGCTTCACATACGCCATACCGGCACACCAATTCTCGAGATTCCCTCTGAAAACATCCTCGCACGCGGGAGTGAGCACTACAATGCCGACGCAGAAGCACAGCGTCGCTTCGCCGGCCAGGCACCGGACCTCACGCCCAACGACAAGTGGATCCGTGTCCACGGCGAGCTTTACACCTATAGCGACCCCGAAGTGCGCCTCCCTCGGCTCGACGAACTGGAGGAATACACCCCGGGCCGCGAATCGCTCTATGATCGAATCCTGACCTGGTGTGGAAAAAACCGCGGTGTTGCCTGGACCTACATCGTCCCCTCGCACCGTACCGCCGCCGATTACACTCCCGCCCGCAACCCCGCCAACTGGGATCCGCGCGTCGAAGGCCTCAACCTCATGTCCGACGAACTCGAATAGCTTTCGTTATCGAGACGACTCGCACGCACAGCCACCACAATCACACTCAACCAACAACGCACGTCGAACTCCTGCAAAGTTATTCACCACAGACAACAATCGAACTCCGCCGTCTGTGGAGACTTCCCTGGCCGGCATCCGCCATAATTCACCTCCCCTTTCAAACCCTTCGCCGAAGGGCGCCTCCCCGATATGTCCGCCCCTTCGGAATCGGTATCGCCACTGCCACTCGAGTCTTCTTTGTTTCTCCATATCTTCCAAACAGCCCATCCCTTCCATATCTCCCAAAACGCACAAAATCGTTAAAGTTTCCCAAATCTCCCATTCTTCCCATGGATTCCTGAAATCTGAAACGACCTGTGGTTTAATACTCCTCGTCAGGTTCAAACGGAAAGAAACCATGCCCCTTTCGTATCCTGACCGTCGCCGTCCTGTCTGCACCAGTCCGCCGGAGCTGCAAAGCGAACGCGGGCTTCTTCGCCAAAGTAAGAGAAAGAAAAGAAACACCACTCGCGCAAGACACCACCTCTAACGAACAAGACAGCAAGACCTCCAGGTACGGGAAAGTCCGCAAGACCAACACGCAAGACCCCTGCACCACTCAACCGGCGAAGACGCAGATCCGGACGGAGACGAAAACCAACAACAGAAAGAAAACAGAGCCGGCCAATAAACGAACCTCCCGCATGCCCGGCGACGTGTGCGGTCAGCTCTTCGGATTTATTCGTCAGGAAAGGCTACAACTGAAACGAGAACGTCACTTCCCGGTTCGTGTACCGGCCGGGGAAGCCATCCGGCAGGGGTGACAACGGGCTCGCCGCTTTCACCGCATCCACAGCGTAACCGTCCAGTTTCGCCCCCGCGCTCCTTGAAACCTGAATCGACGTGATTGTCCCGTCCTTCTGGATGCGGAACTTCACCACGCACTCCACCGCCCGCTGCTCCTCCGGTGGCACGTGAAAATTACGGCTGAACTCCTTGAGCGCGTTCGCGACATATGAACCGGGCAGTCCATCCGTCGCATCGTTCTTCATCGACGTGCTGCCCACCTTCTCCGTCTTCGCGCTGGTAGAGGGCTTCTGTGTCGGCCGGGCCGGCGGCCGGCCTGTACTCGAAACCTTGTATTTCTCACGCAACCGTTCCAGCTCTTCCCGCGTCATGTTCCGGTTCGGTGTCGGAGAGGGTTTTGGTGGCGCGGGCGTTTTTCGAACTTTGGGAGTCGGTTTGGGCGTTTTGGTGGGTTTGGGTGTTGGCTTTGGGGTCGATGTTGCTTTCGGAGTGGCCCTGGGCTTCGGCGTCCGGGTCGGCCTCGGAGTGGGCGTCGCCCTGGGCGTTTCCCGGGCCCGTTCGATGACTTTCTCCTGTGGCTCCGGTTTGGGAGTCGGACGTGGTGTTTCACGCCGTGGCGTCGGGTCCGGCCGCCGCGGTGTTGGCGCGGGGGTGGGCTCCGGATCCACCAGTGTCACCTGCACCGGGGGAGCCGACTTTGTTGGAAGCGCCATGGGCTTGTCCTGGATCCAGACAAGGATCAGAAGGGTGAGTACTCCCGCGTGGACAACGGCTGTTCCCGTGACCCCAATGACATCTGAGCCCCTCATGAGTCAGGACTTTGCCTCCACTTCTGTCAAGATTCCAATGTTGACAATCCCCCCAGTCCGCAGCTCGGCAATGACCTTTGTCATCAACTCCCAGTCAACCCGGCCATCGCCCTCAAGCGTCACGATCGGGTCCAGTGCCGAGTCAGAGCGATCACGGATTGAAGTCACCAGATCATCCAGCCCCACGATCCTTCCATCAACCCGGACTTCGGGACTTTCGGGGCGGTAGGGAACTGTCACGGCAATGGGCTTTTCGCTCTTCAGGGTGGGGGCGTCTTTCACTTTCGGCAGGTCGATGTCCACACCCCGCATCATCGCGGGCGCGACCACCATGAAGGAAATGAGCAACACGAACGTAATATCGAGAAGCGAGGTGATGTTGATTTGAGCCGTGGGTTTTGCCACGGAGAGATGACGCCGGCGCATGGCTCAGCCCCTCCGCAGCAGGTGTTTTTGGAAGACGTTGCTGAGCTCGTAGGCAAAGGATTCCATCTGACTGCTCAGCCGTGAAACATTTCCCGCCAGATAGTTATACATGGCCACCGCGGGAATGGCGACCATCAAACCAAAGATCGTCGTGAGCAGCGCTGTTGAAATACCGGGCGCCAGTGTTGCCAGTGAAGCGTTGCCCTCTCGAGCCAGGCCCTGGAAAGCCGCCAGCACTCCCCAAACCGTTCCGAAGAGCCCGATGAAGGGAGCGAGCGTTGAAACCGTCGCCAGGTGAACCAGCCGATTCTCCAACTTCCGCATCTCCGAAGCGATCGTTCGCTCCAGAGCACTTTCGACACTCGTTTTACTTAACTGAACTCGCTGCTCCAGGGGGAGCCCTGTTGCCGCATCCTGCTCGATCTCCATCTCATACTCGACATATGCTTCCCGCAGCAGGCTGGCCAGAGGGCTGTGAGGATAACCGTTTGCCGACTTGTAAATTTCCGGCAGAGACTTGGATCCTTCGAGACAATCTTCGATAAAGTCCTCTGATTGAGTGGATGCATGCTTGATTTCCCAGAACTTGGCAAACATCACGTATCCGCTGAAGACCGAAAGGATCAACAGGATGAGAATGCAGAAATAACCAACGAGATCGTTGCTTTGTAGAGCGCCGAGTAAATCGACGCCCAGCGTCATGGACGAGAGAAGAGGAACGGGAAGAGACGCCACAGCCGGTGAACCCTTTGTGAATTCGGGGACCGGCCGAGGTATAGGTTCGGGTCAGTCCCTGTCCGGGTCGAATCCGAGCTTCTCAAAAACGCGGTCCAGATCATCCAGAGAGCGATATTGGATATCCAGTGAACCACTGGTCTTCGAACGCGGTTTGAGGCGCACTTTACAACCCAGCAGCAGCGTCAATCGGTCCTGAAGGGAAACAACGTCAAGATTTTGTTCACTCCCGGAAGTCTTTTTCCGAGAAGGCTTTGCGGTCTCGAAAGACCCTCCCGACAGAAGTTCACGGGCTTCCTTTTCCGCCTCGCGAACAGAAAGGTCCCTCTCCCCTATCAGACGCCGCAATTCCTCCTGCTGAAGAGGGTGAGGAAGCATCAGAACGGCCCGGGCATGGCCGGCGGAGAGCTTTCCATCACGCAGATCGGCAAGACAGCCTTCCGTTAACTTCAATAATCTCAGTGTGTTAGCTACGGAAACACGAGATTTTCCAACCCGCTTCGCGACCTGATCCTGACTATAGCCAAAACCGGATATGAGCTGCTGGTAGGCCATTGCCTCCTCCACCGGATTCAAATCATCCCGCTGGACGTTCTCGATAATGGCAAACTCAAGCCTCTCTTCATCCGAGGCCTCAACGACACGAACCGGTACTTCCTTGAGCCCGGCAATCTCTGCGGCACGGAGCCGACGCTCCCCCGCCAGGAGAATCCATGAGTCTCCATCGCGAGAAATCAACAGAGGCTGGAGAATCCCATGCTCTCTGATAGAGTCTGCCAGTTCCTCAAGCTTTGCGGGATCGAACGTACTTCGTGGCTGCCGGGGATTCGGAGATATCTCAGTGAGAGAGACTGTCTGGACGGACGTCAAAGGCTGATTTTCTTCGACTTGCGTTTTTTTTCGGCTCTCAGGAGCTGGAGGCGAGGGAGCTAATGTAGAGGAGGAAAGAGCACCGGACTGCCCTCCTCCACTAAGGAGAGCACCCAAACCTCTGCCAAGAGCTTGCTTTCTGCGGCTACTCATGCTGTGGCCTCCTTCTTCTGTTCAGCCTTGCGGGGGAGTGAAATGCGATCCAAAACCTCATCCGTGAGGGCAACATAGCTCCGTGCGCCTGCCCCCCAACGATCATATTCGAAGATCGTCTGCCCATGACTGGGGCATTCGCTCAGTCGAACCGTACGCGGGATGATGGTGCTGAAGACACGGTCACCGAGATGAGTTCGAACATCAGCGACGACTTGTTGTGCGAGGTTCGTCCGAAGATCAGTCATAGTGACAAGACAACCCAATACCTCCAGAGAGGGATTGTGGGTTGTTGTGATTTCACCGAGAGTTTCCAGCAACATGCTAAGCCCTTCGAGGGCAAGATATTCACCTTGGATAGGGATAACAACGGACTTTGAGGAAATCAGAATATTGAGCGTCAGAATCCCCAGGGATGGAGGAGAATCGATTATGATGAAGTCATACCGGCCTGTGTGGGGGAGCAGAGCATCTCTGAGTGCGGTGTCCCGCTTCTCTCCCAGATTCAGGAGGTCGAGATCGGCACGAATGAGTCCGACATTGCCAATCAGCAGATCGAGGCCCGATTTTTCATGGCGGATTGTCTCCAGCTTGTCCGGTTTGTTGAAGAGAAGATCATAGGAGGTCGTTTTGCCCTCTTGGTAGCGATCAGCCCCCAGGCTCGTGGCTGCATTGCCCTGTGGGTCCAGATCGATGAGGAGAGTACGGTAGTTTCGCGATGCAAGGTCAGCGGCCAGATTTACCGCCGTGGTTGTCTTGCCAACCCCGCCCTTCTGATTGATAACGGCGATGATGTGGCAACCTGATGTTTCACGTGAAACACTTCCATTTCGAGGGACAGAATCTGCTACGGTCATGGGAAAGTTACTCACAGGATCAGGAGTTCGAGTGAAAAAGATGCTCTCAGACGAGCATTCGTCAAGAGGAGTTGACGGGAAAGTTGGCTCATGGAATCCACACCCAGATAGTGTATCCACCGCAAAAAGAAGTGTACATAACTGATAATAAACACCTTATGTTGTTCTATTACTCCGGAAACCTCATCTCCCTCGCCCTGTGGACACATTTCCTTTGGTGCGACAGCAAATGAAGTTTATATATGTGAATATATATTTATTATCCATCCGGCTTGACTCCGAATGGCGATCAGGCGGTCATGCGAGGCATGACGCTTCGCGCCCTGTTCATCCTTGTGATGCTGATCCCGGGCGCGGCAAGGCCGCAGGAGACGGGGTCGGAGGCCGGCGGTGAATCGCCGAAGGTCTCTCCATTAACGCTCATTGTTATGAACTGGCTCGGGGAGCCTCTGATGGGCGTGCGCTTCCAGGCGATTCAGCAGACCAGTGATACTCCCGCCATCTCTCTCGAAACCGGACCCGACGGCCGCGCAACTCTCGATCGCCCGGCGGGGGAGACGTTTCTTGTCCGGTCAGTTGACGACCGATTCATGACGGAGGAGCCGGAGCAAACGGCCATGCCGAATGATCGGATGCAGGTGTGGCGTCTCTTTGCATCAGATACGTCGACACTTGCCGCCGAAGAACGTCGTGAACTGGCGGTGTTCTGGCCCCGGATCCGAATGCAAACCGATTGGACAACACCGCCGGCTCTTCCGGCTGAACTCACGGATTTGCGGTTACTGCGCTTCATTGAACCTCACCGCGTCGAAGCGGAAGAGGCCATTGAACTCGAGGGCTCAAAGTTTGCCGGCGATGGCACCTTTGCATTTCGTGTTCTTGACGAACGCGGCCGCTCAGCGCCTTCTGTTCTGACCCGTTTGTATGTTCTGGATGAAGCAACCGGCAAGATTCAACCGGTGGGTGTTGCACGCTCCGCGGAAAACGGAGGTGTCGCTTTCGAAGGTTTGTCTCGTGAATACCATTTTCGCGCAAGAATTGTCGACGTTCCCGGCATTCCCGCACAGACGGGAATCGCTCTGCCAAAAGAGGCGGGAAAATCCATGGGCTCTCTGATTCTTCGTCGACAGGATGAACGTATCGCGGGTTTTGTCGTCCGCAAATCAAAACCGGCCGTGGATGCAATCGTTCGCACTGAACTCAAGCCTGGAGCTCGTTCACTGACAACATCGACGGATGCTTCGGGATATTTCATACTGGGACCTGTCAATGAGCAGGTTGTTTCCATTGTCGTGACACTGAATACAGAGCACGGAGCGGTTAGTACAACATGGAATGCCCGCACGGGACGGGAAGAATTCATCAACCTCGACCTCTTGACCGATTAGCAGGCCTGGATCTCGTACCGGAATCACCATCTTGCATATTAAAGTCGAAAACCTTCACAAGACGCTCGGTAAAAACAAAGTTCTCGACGGATTGTCTCTTGAGATTCCTCAGGGTGAATTATGCGTGATTGTCGGTGCCTCAGGAACGGGCAAGAGCGTCTTTCTCAAGCACCTTGTCGGTTTGATGAAACCGGATGAAGGACGCATCCTCATCGATGGCGAAGACATTGTTCCAATGCCGGAGCGAGATCTTCTGGAAGTACGCAGGCGCTTCGGAATGATTTTTCAAAGTGGCGGCCTCCTTCAGTCGCTCTCTCTTGGTGACAACGTGGGCTTGTCGCTTCGCGAAGTTCATCGGAAGAAGGGGAGCGATGTTTCGACAGTTGTTGCCGAAAAACTGGAAGCCGTTGGCCTTGGCGGACGTGAAGATCAGAAACCGTCAACACTTTCCGGCGGGCAAATCAAGCGCGCCGCCATGGCGCGAGCGCTGACAACAGGTGCGGAGTGTTTGTTATTCGATGAGCCAACGGCAGGTCTCGATCCGCTGATGGCGAAAACGATCGATGAAGTGATCTCAGAGGTGAACGCAAACACCGGAGCAACGGCAGTGGTTGTCACTCACGATCTCATTTCGGTCTTCAAGATGGCTGACTGTCTGCATTTTCTGGACAGAGGCCGTGCCATTTATTCGGGAAGTGTTGATGCGTTCCGCAATTCCGAGGACGAACGGGTACGGGCGTTTCTCGATCGCGACATGCATGGACGCGAATCGCTGCGGCCGTCAACTCAGTCCGGCGTTCAGCGTCAAATCGGCAACTGATGGACATTATCTGTTTGAATGGTGAATTCCTGACCCTGGAAAGTGCCAGGGTTCCGGCAACGGATGGAGGACTGTTGCGGGGTGAGGGCGTGTTTGAAACCCTGCGGGTTGAGTCAGGACAGGCCCTGTTCGCCGCGGAGCACTTTGCACGGTTGTCGCGGGGAGTCCGGCTGCTGGAAATTCCCTGGCTCCTGGACAAGGAACATCTCCTGGAGTTGTGTGAACAGGTTGTGGATGCGAACGGCCTGCATGATGCCCGGCTGCGTATTACCCTGACTCGGGGAGCTGTGCGCAGCCAGCCAATGACCTCCAGCGAAGGGGAGCCAACACTGACGATTACGGCAACCGCACTCGACGAGAGAATTGACGATGCAAGAGCCACAGGATGGCGGGTCGTCACAGCTCCGTCGGTTCGCAACGAGCGATCATCCCTGAGTTCCGTTAAATCGACGAGCTATCTTGAATCGATTCTGGCACGACGCTATGCGACACGGAACGGCTTCGACGAAGCACTGCTGTTGAATACGCAGGGATTTTTGGCTGAGGCCTCGATGGCAAATGTTTTTATAGTTCGCGAGGGGGAAGTGTTCACGCCGCGGATTCAGGACGGCGCTCTGCCGGGTGTCATGCGAGGGCATATTCTGAACATGTGCGGCGAAGCAAACATCGAGGCTCATGAAGCGCCCGTTGCAATGGAGGACCTGTATTCGGCGACGGAAGTCTTTCTGACAAACGCAATTATTCAGGTTATGCCGGTTGTTCAGGCGGGAGAACGGATGGTGGGCGACGGTCTGCCGGGCGAAATCACGGAGGCGTTATTCGAATCGCACCGGCGAGGGGTGGAACGGGTGGTGAATATCACGCGGGAAGGGTAAGGGGCGGGAAAGAGAGACACGATTCAAGCCTCCGACAGTTTGTTGAAAGCAGACTCCACGAGCAGAGCGAATTCGGCGACAAGGCCCGGGCCAAAGGCGATAACGAGAGAGGGGTGATTTGTTGTGCCGGCGAGAAGGTGCAGCACGGTACATGAACTCATGTTCCCGTGGGTGCGAAGCATCTCGCGGGAAGGCTCAAGCTGGTCACTCGTCAGACCAAGTGCGTTTCCACAGGCATCGATAACACGCGGACCCCCGGGATGAATCAGCCAGTTCGCAATGTCGCTTCTCTGAAGACGGTTGCGGAGGAGAAACTCTTCGACGGGACTGAGAAGAGACGTGCGGATCACGTCGGGAACGGACGAGTCGAGAGTCATGCGAAAGCCTGTGTTGGTAATATCCCAGGTCATGAGATCCGTGGTACCGGGTATATAATGTGAAGCGCAGTCGACCAATAACAGCTTCTCGTCGTGTTGCCCATTGTTCACAACAAGAGCCGCCGCACCATCGGCGAAGAGTGAGTTTGGAAGCAATGCGTTGCGCCCGACTTCAAGCTGGAAGTGCAGCGTGCAAAGTTCGACGCTGCAAAGCAGAACATTGGCATCGGGTTGCAATGCACAGATGGATGCAGCTTCCTGAAGTCCGTTGAGGGCGCCGTGGCATCCCATGAAACCCACGATGCGCCGTGAGACGTTGTTTCGCAAACCAAGTGCATTGATCAACTCAAAGTCAAGACCGGGCGAGTAAAAGCCCGTGCAACTCACGATAACCACATGCGTGATGTCCCGCGCTTCGAGCCCAGCATTATCAAGGGCTTTGATCGAAGCCTCTTTCGCAAGGGGAGGAGCATGCTTTGCATAGGCCTGCATTCGCTCTCCTGTTGTGGGAGACCGGGGTGTGTCTTTTTCGCGGTCCTCAAACAATGGCGCATGTATCCTGCCATCGGCATTGTGCTGCACAAGAACGGAATGCCGTTTGTCCACACCGCTTTGACGAATGACCGTGCGTATCAATGCCTCTTCACGAGGAATACGTGCGCAAAGGCGAGTCGCAAGGCTGGCAAAATCATCCGCAGTCAGGCAGCCTTCCGGAAGGGCTGTTCCAATACCCGCGATAACCGCGTGATCAGACATGGCGCGATGTCCTGTTGAGTTCACGAACGGTAAGGTTTGGAGCTGCGGGAAGAATGTGTGCGACCTGGGCGACAGCCTGTGTCAGGCGTTCATGATCAAGAACCGCGGCAAGAGAACGAAGTACAGTACGCTTTCCCTGTTGGCGCCGCCATGTTTTCTCCCACATGCGAGCCATACGAATCGACCAGCCGCAGGCGGCCAAAGGCGCGAGCGCTCCGGCCGCTTCGAGAGCCCACGCCATCCCCTCGCCGGTAAAGGGTTCGTGGTAGCCCGCTGCATCCCCGGCGAGAAGAAGACGGTTTTTCCACGGACGACGAACCTTCCGGTGCAGAGGGGGTGTCACGGAAACCTGAGTTTCCGCAGGCAGTTCAATACCATGAGTTTTCAAAAGCTCGCGCAGAGCATTCGTTGGAGAACGGCCGTCGAGCCGGTCGACACGAAGACATGCGGCGACATTCCAGCGCCGGTCTTCGAGACGGACAATTCCAGCATATCCTTCACGGCCGTGAAACATGGAAATGGCCCGATCCTGCAGACGGGAGAATGCACCGGACTCAAGAATCACAGACGCGCCGATCTTGCGGGGAGCCGAAACGGGCTTTGCCAAACCCGCCCAGCGCGCAAAGGGGCCGCCAAGTCCGTCGCACGCGATCACGAGAGAGGCGGAAAGGGTCTCCGTGCGCCCGCCACGCCGAACTTCGATGTAACGAAGATCGTTGTCCGTCCAGGTGCGCAGAGCCTGAGTGCCCGCAAAACTCTGAACATTCGTCCGCCGGATGGCGAACAGAAGGGCGTTATCCAGCAGCCCGCGGGAGATCGCGATCGACCTGGGCAAGGTCACGGAAACTGCAGGAGCACCGGACGTGAAGAACTTGAAGGCTTCAAGGGGGTGGCCTGTGGGAACGTACCCGGCGAATCCCGGCAGGGACTCAAGAGCGTGAATCGCACGATGATTCAGGCAGCAACCACATACCTTCTCTCGGGGAAATTCGGCTTTGTCGATCACTGCGATCGTGATGTCCGGGCGAAGTGCTCGAAGCTGAAGCACAAGGCTTGAGCCCGCGATTCCCGCACCGACAACAAGAACGTCAAAGGAGGCCAGGTTCAAATTTGAGAATCCTTTGCTGTTTTATTTGCCAAGTGGATTGGCTTGGCAATCAATAGGAGCTGAAAAGGAAACACAGAGTGAACACGAACTTCCCGGAGCCCGGCCTCGAGGGCCAGCTCTTCGAGTTCGTCGGCTTTCCAGCCGGCGGCCACGGAAAGTCCCGCGTCGATATGGACAACGGGCGAGCGGGTCACAACGCGGGCGGTGGCGTGGACCACCCACCAACTGAGCCAGGACCGCTCAATATCCAGCACAACAACCCGCTTGTGTGCGAGCTGCCCCATAAGACGCAAAACGTGGACGGCATCGGGCCGAGAAAGATGATGGAGAAAGACAGAGGAAACCACGATATCGGAACGCGCCGACGCAAGGGCCGCGGCGCAGGTCGCGGTCAAATCCGCTCGAAGAAACGTGGCCCCGGGAAGATTCCGGTGGGCCGCCATGAGACAGTGGGGACTGAGATCGACTCCGGTAAGAGAAACCTCATTGCGCGTGCGGAAACGAACCAGGCGCAAAAGACGGCCGCTGCCGCAACCGAGGTCGGCGAGGCTGCGGGCGCCGCGACGAAAAAGGGGGTCGAGGGCGCGCCAAACGTTCGCATCCGTGCGGCCGAAAGTGGCAATCCGGTCGAGGCCGCGCAGGGCACCGGAGTGCAATTCGGAGTCGAGAGCCGGGTCGTCCATAACCTCCGACGCAAGGTTCCGTCTGGACAGCCTTGAGGGGTGCCAGGGATATCGGGGGATCGGAAACGCGATGTGGGATGCCTTCATGACGGTGATTGAGTCCACAAGGAACGGAAAAGTCAAAGCCTGGCGCGAATTGCACCGGCGCAAGGGACGGGCCGCAGCGGGTTTGTTTCTCGCGGAAGGTCCGCATTTGGTGGAGGAGGCTATTCGGTCAGGACTCCGAATCGAGGAAATCGTGCTGCAAAGGGGGGTTGATACCCCTGTCAATGCAGGGGTCTGCAAGGTAACGGCGGTAACTGAGCATGTGATGCGGGCGGTCTGCGAAAGTGAAACGCCCCAGGGAGTCGTGGCGGTGTGCCGATTGCCGGCAAAGGAGGAGTTGCCGGCGGCGCGGGGCTCCTGGCTGCTGCTGGACGGTATGCAGGATCCGGGAAACGTCGGTGCGCTGATTCGCACCGCGGATGCGGCAGGATGCACATGTGTCGTTTGTGGAACGGGTTCCGCAGACCCGTTTGGTGGCAAGGCTCTGCGTGCAAGTCAGGGTTCGGTATTTCATGTGCCGGTGATTCGAAACGGTCTTCAACAGACAATAGCCGCTTTGAAAAAGAGCGGAATGACCGTCATGGCGACATCGATGGCGGGGGAGAGCTACAAAGGATTGGGTCCACAGAGCGACTTCGCTCTTGTAATGGGGAGTGAAGGAGGCGGTGTCTCGAGAGAGGTGGAAGCGCTCTGCGACAGGTGCGTGACGATTCCCATGCGCGGCAGGGCGGAATCGCTGAATGTCGCAGTGGCTGCCGGGGTGTTGTTATTTTCACTGGGCAAGGACCGATGATCGAAACCGGAAACGCGGGTGAACTTGGTGAAGCACGTCACGGGTGGTTTCTCGGCCACTTTCTATCAGAGAACGATGTGCTGCATTCGCGTGATGTGGAAATCAAGTGGGCCCATCACAGGGCGGGGGAGAGGCGCGACGAATGGACGGAAAAGCCGGGTGTGCTGTCACTGAGTATCCTGGTTCGCGGGCGTTTTACTCTGATGTTTGAGGATCGCGAGGTTCCGCTGCGACGCGAGGGAGATTTCGCATACTGGGAGGGACAGGACCGTCACACGTGGCGATGCGAAGAGGATTCAGTGATCGTGACAGTGCGGTGGCCGTCGGTGGGGAAGTGAATCAGCCTTCCGGCGCGACGGGGGTTTTAAAATCGGCCGGCTTACAGGTCATGACGGAGCACTCCACCTGACGGAGAATGCGCTCTGCGGAGTTCCCCATGAGAAACCCTCCGAGGCCGGTCCGCGAAACCGTCCCCATAACGATGGCATCGATCTTTTCCTCCTGGGATATTTGAGGAATGAGAACTCCTTCGTCACCACGCACAAAATGAACATGTGTATCGAGATCCGTGGTATCGACGGATTCAATCAGGCGATTCAACGCGAGCCGGTGTCCGCCGCTAACCTCTCTGGCCCACTCACCGATCTCATTTTCCGAGAAGCGAACCTTCGCGCCGCGCAATGTGGCTTCGCCAAAGACGTCCCATGCGTGAACAATATGGAGTGATGCATTTTCAATGCGCGCCAGAGAACTTGCAAGTTCAAGAATGGTGCGGTTGATGGCAGTGCGTTTTTTGGTATACATGGGATTGGGATCGACTGCGGCAAGAACCCCGTCGAACGTATCATGCGCAATGCTGTTGAGAACCCAGACGGGGCAGGGGCACTTCCGCATGAGATGCATGCTTGTGCTTCCAAAGAAGAGCCCGCGCATGCCGTGAGCGGCTTCCTCTTCCGCAGTCATGATGACAAGATCCCGTTTGTTGCAAATTACATCGCGAACGATTTCGAGAAACGGAACGCCGCTGCAAACAACAATTTCCGCATCCTTAACGTTTGCGACGGATTCCTCCCTGATCCCTTCGAGACGTTCGAGGGCTTCCGCTTCGGAGAGTTGACGAACATCGATGTCTTCTCCGCTTCGTCGAAAGAAGCGTGCGGGGCCTTCTATGTCGTGAACGACGCTGATAAAGGCAAGCCGCGCTTCGTTGCGCGTTGCGAGAGAAACGGCGCGGGCAACGGCAGCCTTGTCGCGCTCGTGATTCTCAATGAAGACAAGGATGTTTTGAAACCGCTGCATAAGTCACCTCCTTCAGTGATCACGTTCCGTAACACCCGCTTCCGAATTGAGGAGAGCCACAAACTCAGTTGGAGATTCCGCTTCGATCAGGCGATCGATGTTTTTTTGATTTCTCGACAATGCGGAAATCCCGGAAAGAATCTCAAGCTGCTCCTCCGGTTTGTCTTTTGCGGTGAGAAGAAGAAAAATCAAACGGGCGCGGCGTCCGTCGATGGCATCGAAATCGATTCCATCTCTTGACCGGCCAACCGCGATCACGGGGCGGGCAAGGCCTTCAATGCGGGCGTGAGGAATGGCGATCTGATTTTCCATTCCCGTGGGCATGACCAGTTCGCGGCGCCAGGCGGCACGGCAAACCGCTTCTTCATCGAGTTTCGCATCGCGTTTGCACGCAATCTCCACAAGTTGATCGATGGCTCCGCGCCGGTCCCGGGCAGGCAGATCCCAGATCATTCGTGCCGGAGACATGTATTCGGCGAGCTGAACGGATTTACGAATGGCAAGAACACGTTGAACCAGGGCGCCGCTGATCATGGAGGTCAAAAGGGCCATAATCACCAGGGCGACAAAAAGCCGTTCGTCAATGAGGCCGTATTGGAGAGCGAGAAGACCGAGGATGATCTCCATCGCACCGCGGGCGTTCTTTGCACAGCCGACGGCCCAGCTCTCGCGCTTTGAAAGTCCACCCAGCATGCCACCGATCGCACAGCCCACGATCTTGCCGAAGCAGGCGAGAACAAAAACCACAACGACAGGCACAAGATCGAAGTTTCCAATGAAGTCGACACTCAGTCCGATGGAGGCAAAGAACAGTGGAGCAAACGTGAAGCTGATAAAATGGTCGAGGGTCGCGCGGGTGCGTTGCCGCAGATGACGCGAATCTCCGAGAGCAACACCGAAAAGAAAAGCACCGAAGATGGCGTGAATGCCGATCCACTCGGTAAATGCGGCGCAAACGAGAGCAACACTCAGTGTAAAACCGAGAACGCCGGCGGGCCAGCTGAGGCGAGCCTGAAGAACAGGCAGCAGTCGATGCACCAGCCAACGGCCGACTGTCAGAATAAAACCGACGAAAAGCAGAGTCAGAATAACAACGGTGGTGAGGTCGAAGCTGCCCTTCGCGGCACCCATCATTCCGAGAACAAGCGCGAAAATCATCCAGCCCAACAGGTCGTTCACGATGGCGGATGAGATGACAACGACGCCAACCTCCGTCTTGATGAGGTTCAGGTCCTTGAGAATTTTGACAACAACGGGAAGCGCGGAAATGCACAGAGCGGTGGCAAAGAAGAGGGCAAAGACGAGTTTGCGATCTTCCGGCACATCCATCAGCAGCCCGGGTGCGAACCAGGCGACGGCAAAGCCGAGGATAAATGGCAGCAGCATTCCGCCACCGCCAACACCCAGGGCGGTCTTTCCCTGGCGAAAGGCAACGGAGAGATCCACCTCGAGACCCGCAACAAGAAGGAACAGAACAACCGCGAGGGCAAAGAACGCCTCGAGCGCGATTGCAACAGGCCCTTCGGGAGGAAAGAGAGCGGCTTTGAGTTCCGGGGCAACGCGGCCGAGAACGGTGGGACCAAGAAGAATGCCCGCAGTGATTTCACCAAGAACGGATGGCTGACCAAGCCAGCGGGCAACTTCTCCCAGCAATCGCGCCACGCCGAGAAGGACGGCAAGTGCCAGGAGCACCATGGTCAGGTCATGGGGGGTCAGGTGCGTCACGTGCGCGGCCTCGCGTGGCGTATTGAACCCCAACCGGTACAGGATTGCGCAAGAGCGAAAACCGGGCCTTGAAATCAACGGGCGATACGTGTTGCGCGAGGGACGGAAGGTTTGGACGGTCACCTGAACGGAATCGGGTGTATGGAAACAGGCAAAGCAACGGCACGACGCTACGAAGAGGGTGGGTTCGAATCGTCGGAGGAAACTCTGACGGAGGAGGGACCGTTGCAGATCAAAGTGAATGGCGCACCGTTTACTGTCACCATGCGGACGCCTGGACATGATCGTGAGCTGGTGCGTGGCTTGTTGTTTACAGAGGGCGTGCTGCCGTCGGGCGTGGCGGACCTGGATCTGGTGGAACAAAAGGCACCGGAGAGCGGTCTGACGGTGTGTATGAACGTTCGAGTGGCCAAGAAGGATATCATCGGAGATTTTGAAAACCGCCGGTCATTGCTCGCGACGTCTTCCTGCGGATTGTGTGGACGCAAAGACCTGGCTGATCTTGAAAACATGCCGCCACGCCTTCGGGAAGCCGGCCTGCAATTGAGTGCCACTCTCGTTGAACCGATCATGTCAGCGATGCGCGACCACCAGAACGCGTTCAACCGATCGGGAGGGTCCCACGCGGCGGGATTGTTTACGATGGAGGGAGACCTGATCGTCGTTTACGAGGATATCGGCCGACACAACGCGGTGGACAAGGTCATCGGGTGGATGTTGGAGAACTCGGCGGAAAATCAGGCGAAGATCATGAGTGTCAGCGGACGAATTTCATTCGAGATTATTCTTAAGGCATGGCGTGCTCGTGTCCCGTTTCTCATGGCGGTGTCGGCGCCCTCGACACTGGCAGTCAAAATGGCGGAGGAGGCGGGCATGACCATTCTTGGTTTTTGCCGTGGCGGCCGCGCAACAGTCTACTCCCGGCCGGAGCGTGTCGTGGTCTTTCCTTCATCAAATCAGACCCCGGGGTCCCGGACATGACAAAGATCACCAGGCGATGGACACCGGAGAACTGGGCAGGCCTGGCACCTCTGGGCATTGGTCATCAAAGACCAAACAACTTTGCCGAGGTGTTTCGCGCCGTTGGTGAAAACCGTGACGAGTTGCTGTATGCCTGGAGAATTCTGAATCAGGGCGTTTGCGACGGTTGCGCACTGGGCACGGCGGGAATCAACGACTGGACATTGAATGGTGTTCATCTGTGCAACATTCGACTGCGGCTTCTACGGCTGAACACAATGCCGGCCCTCAACACGGATCGCCTCGCGAATGCGGATTCATTGCGAAACAAAAAAAATGAAGCTCTTCGAGAGATGGGGCGGCTGCCGTATCCGATGCGCCGTCGTGCCGGTGAAAAGGGATTTGAACGCATCACGTGGGACGAGGCACTCGACACAATTGCGAATAAACTGAAAACCACTGCTCCATCACGAATGGGATTCTATCTCACAAGCCGGGGAATGCCGAACGAATCGTACTATGCCGCACAAAAAAGCGCCCGCGCGATTGGAACCAACAACATCGACAATGCCGCTCGCATCTGCCATTCGCCGAGCACCTTCGGCCTGAAGAGTTGTCTCGGCGTTGCCGCCACAACGTGTTCCTACAGCGACTGGATTGACAGCGATCTCGTGGTGTTCTTCGGATCGAATGTGGCAAACAATCAGCCGGTGGCGACAAAATACCTGCACTATGCGAAGAAAAACGGATGTCGTGTCGCCTGTGTTAACAACTATCGAGAGCCGGGGATGGAAAAATACTGGATTCCGTCTCTTCCGGAGAGCGCCCTGTTCGGGACGAAACTGACTGACCGGTTTTTCCTCATCAACATCGGCGGCGACATCGCCTTCATTATCGGAACGCTGAAACACATCATTGCCAACGACATGTGCGACGAGTCGTTTGTCCGTGAACATACGACGGGTTTTGATGACCTGAAGAACTCGGTGGAGTCGCAGAACTGGGAGGACCTGGAAGATCTGTCGGGAGTGTCACGACAGGAGATGCTGGCCTTTGCGATGATGATTCATGAGGCAAAGCGGGCGGTGTTCGTTTGGAGCATGGGCATCACACAGCACACGCACGGTGTGGACAACGTGTGTGCGATCATCAACCTGGCGCTGACAAAGGGTTTCGTTGGGCGAAAGGGATGCGGGCTAATGCCCATTCGCGGGCATTCCGGCGTGCAGGGAGGTGCGGAAATGGGGTGCTATGCGACGAGTTTCCCCGGAGGGCTTGCCGTTACGGTGGAAAACGCCCGGCAGTTGAGCAACGAGTGGGAGTTCGATGTGCCGTCCGAGCAGGGCATGGGCGCAACGGACATGATCGACGCTGCAAGCCGCGAAGAACTGGATGTTCTGTTCTCCGCCGGTGGAAATTTTCTTGAAGTGCTGCCGGAGCCGGATGTGGTGGAGGAGGCGTTGGAAAAAATTCCGCTTCGTGTCCATATGGACATCGTTCTGACAAATCAGATGTTTGTCGATGCGGCGGAGGAAACGATCCTGTTGCCGGCGGCAACTCGTTACGAAACACCAGGGGGAGTAACGCAAACATCAACGGAACGGCGTGTGATTTTCAGTCCCGAGGTGCCAGGCCGCCGCATTGGCGAAGCACAGCCTGAGTGGCAGGTCTTTTCGGAACTGGCTGCACGTGTTAAGCCTGAGCTCCGGGAAAAAGTTTTGTTTTCGTCGACATCGAAAATTCGCGAGGAGATTGCGCAAGTCATTCCCTTTTACGACGGCATTCAGTATCTCGATTCAAAAGGCGATCAGTTTCAGTACGGCGGGAAACACCTTTGCAGTGGCTGGAATTTTCCAACGAAAGATGGCAAAGCACACTTTCAACCGGTGGAGCCGCCGCAGAACGAATCGCCGGAGGGCCGGTTCCTCGTGGCAACGCGCCGTGGCAAGCAATTCAACAGCCTGTTGCATGAGTCAAAGGACAGTATCACGGGGGCGCTCCGAGAGGCGGTGTTAATGAATGCAAAGGATGCGAAGGCACTCGGTGTGGATAACGGTGATGAAGTGCTGCTCAAAAACGAACTGGGGGAGTTGCGCGGCCATGTTCACGTGGCGCCGGTCAAACCGGGGAATCTTCAGGTGCACTGGCCGGAGGGAAATGTTCTGATTGATCGCAGACGGCGCGAGCCGATGGCGGGTGTTCCCGACTACAACGCGGTCGTAACGGTGGAGAAAGTAACATGAAGTTGCGCATCACTCAAACCGCGGCCCTTTTCCTGACGGAATCCGGATGCGTTGAGGAGCAGGTCGAATTTCGGAATGCAGGGATGACGTACACGGTTATTGTCAGTGATTCGGGTAACGATATTCGCGCTTCGTTTGTGAGCAGTGCCATGGGTGTAACGCATTCGCGCGAACGAACGGCACGATGGGCGTCATCCGCGGAAGCGGGCATCAAAAGCCTTCGGGATATCCAACCCAACCCTGATACCGCGCCATGATTGCGGGCGCCATTCTGGCAGGTGGACAAAGCACTCGCATGGGACAACCAAAGGAAGGTGTCGTCTTGTCTGACGGGCGGCCAATGATCGAGCACGTTGCCGACGCGTATCGTGGTGTCTGCGAGCAAATTGTCATCGTCGGTGCATGCGAGGGCTATGACATCGCGTCGTGTAAAAACACACGGCAGGTAAAGGACAGACACAAAGGGGTTGGTCCGTTGGGTGGAGTCGAGGCACTGCTGGCAAGTGGTATTGCAAGCGCGTACGTTGTGACGTCGTGCGACCAGCCACTTCTGACACCGGATCTGCTGCGATTGCTGGTTCAATGCGGGGAGAGTGATGGCGTGTTCCTGCGAACGGATGATGGCGTCGAACTGGATCCGTTTCCGGGGTTCTTTCCGGCGGCGTGGCTGTGTGGTGTGGAGAATGCAATTCGAGAGAAACGGCTCGGCGTGCGGCGTTTTTTGAGAACGATGGACGTTCAATGGGTTCGCGCTCCGGCAAACGCCGCGGACCGGGTACGAAGCTTCAACAGACCGGATGAGTTGCGAAACCTGTAAGCTTGATCGTGTGACTCAAACCGAGACGGACAACCGGATGCCTGTCCGGTGCATTACAGTTCCGGCCAAAAGCCGGGAACTGGAAGGAATCTCACATAACTGTACGGAGTCGTACAGCCCGACGGCAACGACCGGGATGATGCTCGCTCCAGAATTTCGAAGGAGCAGGTCTCATTATGAAGCAAACAACATTTGGACTCATAGCAACAGCGCTCGTCTCTTTCTCCGGTGTGGCATCGGCGCAGGACGATTTTGAAGACGGCACCACTCAGAACTGGACAACAGGCGGCAATCACCCGTCACCTCCGGTTAATGTGGCGGATGGCGGCCCGGCAGGATCGGGAGACAACTACTTAAGCGTCACCGCGAGCGGCTCGGGGCCGGGAGGCAAACTGGTGTTTTTCAAGTTCAGCGGAGAGTACGTCGGTGACTGGACGGCCGCCGGATTCGATCAGCTGAAAATGGATGTCGCGAACTTCGGGGCAACACCTCTGGAACTGCGGGCCTCCGTGAACGGTCCAGGCGGATGGATCTCCACAACAAGTTCAGTCAATGTACCGGCGGACGGTGTCTGGCGGACGATTGCTTTCGACGTAACGGAATCGGGTTTCACGTTGGTCAGCGGATCTCTGAGTATCAGCTCCACACTCGCCAGTGTTTCAGAGACGCGGCTCCTGCATTCCACGACTCCGGATTTCCGTGGAGACAATATTGTAGCCGACGCGGGATTCGATAATATCGATCTGATGCAGACAACCTCGGATGTCGGAGACTGGTGGATGTACGAATAGGCGCAGACTGATCAGTCCGGGAAAACGAAAACGGCGCGGACCTCGTTAGTCCGCGCCGTTTTTTTGCATCCGTGTGTGCCGGTTCAGCTTCTGCTGCCACGAAGAGGGCGCTTGGCGGGGATGCCTTCACGGCGAGGATAGCGATCCGGCGTCAAACCGACCTTCGGAATCCACAACGCGCTGCGGCGTGCTTCACCAGGCGCGGGGGTGTAGGGCTTCACATCGACCTTGCCGGCACCAAGCTTGCCGAGAGCAAACTCCGCATCCTTGACCTCTTCGGTGGGGTGCGGGCCCTTGAAGGTCAACATCCAGCCGTCGAGGGCGAGGTAGGGGAGGCAGAGTTCAAGGGAGATGGGCAGAGGTGCAAGAGCGCGGGAAGTCACCATGTCGAAGCGCTCACGCCACTGAAGCTCATGAGCGTGGGTTTCGGCACGGCCTTCAAGAATCTGGCAATTGGGAAGCTCCAGGCTGTCGATGGCTTCCCGCAGGAATTCGAGACGTTTCTTGTTGGATTCGAGGAGGTAGACTTCGCATTCGGGCCAGTAGAGGGCATAGATGATGCCGGGCAGTCCGGCTCCGGTGCCAACATCGAGAAGTTCTTCCGGTCCGTCTTCGCGAATAAAATCCGGGCCTGTTTCAAGGGGAGCCAGGGCGTCCCCAACGACCTGAATGGCAAGTTCATGGGAATCGCGGAATCCGGTCAGGTTATTGTCCCGTCCGCGGTTTTTGAGCATTTCAAGAAAGACTTCGAATTTATCGAATAACTGATCCTTATTACCCTGAAAACTTTCGATGAAGGGGTCGATCACGTCTGATAGTACGCTTTGAAGTTCTGTCATAGCATCCGCACCGCCGGCCGGCTGAGGAGAAGGCGCCATGGGGCACCCAATCCCGCCAGCATGATTTTGGAATTGAATGTGGATGTGCCGGCTCTCCGTTCCTCGAATAAAATCGGAACTTCGTTAAACCGTGCACCAGCCGCTCGGGCCGTAACCAGCATCTCCTGAACAATGGCAGGACCTGTGGATCGCAACGCGTTCCAGTCGAACCGCTCGAGCGTGGACCGCCGGAAGACGCGATATCCGGAGGTGCAGTCGCGGACGGGAAGACGGAGAAGCACCCGCAGGTAAAGGTTGGCACCAAGAGTGATCAGTGTGCGCAGGAGGTTTCTCCCCTGCTCACCGCCGCCTCGAACGAGCCTCGATCCGATTACCACGTCCGCACTCCGCGATCCTTCAAGAAGGTCACGAAGGAAACGTGGATGATGAGACCAGTCGGCATCCATCTCGACAACGAGATCCGCTCCGAGTTCAAGTGCGCGTTGAAATCCCGCAATGCCTGCCGTACCCCGGCCCCTTTCGGTTGTTCTGTGAAGAAGGTGGACGCGTCTGTCGTTCGATGCGCGTTCGGCCACAAGCTTCCAGGTTCCGTCGGGGGAGTCGTCGTCAACAACCAGGACCTCAAGGTGGCGGGAAACGCCAAGTAACTCGTTGATGAGGGGGAGGATGTTGTCCGCTTCGTTCCAGGTTGGCAGGACTGCGACAATCTTCATGCGCGATGGTAAATCCCTGCCTCTAGAGCGCCGGCCGTATGGTTCGCCCTACACGGCGCTGACTTTCGTAACTGTCTTCAAATACCGGTCTCCCGGCAAGCCGAAAATTCGCTTGGCCCGGATGTGGAGGGGTCCTAGCGAAAGCGGTGGACTCAGGTGTTTCCTGAATCCGTCAACCGGAATTTTCCCTGGAAAAATTGAGCTGTGAACAATCAGGGCCGGATCCTTCTGACCCGCCGCCACTGTTATTCGGTTTGGTGGCGTGACGGCTGGACCCTGCCGGACTGAGGCGGCCCTCCGCAGAACCCGCCCTATTTATTAACGCGCCACTTGCGGTGAGTAATGCCGTATTTCTTGACGCGATTGTTCATTCGATCAGTGGAGATCCCCAGAAGCCTGGCGGCTTCGGTCTGGCGCCAGTTCGACCGGCGCAGAGCTTCGATGACAAGCTTGCGTTCGAGGTCGTCGATACTGATGCCCGTGTCAGGAAAGTTGACGATCCTCTCAACGTCGGCCGTTTCTCCAATGCCGCAGTTGCGAATGTCTTCTTCGTTAATCACCGATCCGCCGCGCGCGCGAATGACGAGCCGCTCGCAGATGTTTCTCAGTTCGCGAATGTTTCCGGGCCAGTTGTATCCGTGCAGAAGCTGCATCGCGCCTTCGTCGGGTTCCGGAACGGGACGTCCGCTCCGTGCCGCGGCGTTGCGCAAAAAAGCCCGGGCCAGCGGATCGATATCTGCGCGGCGGCGGCGCAACGGAGGAATATCGACGGGAAACACGTTCAAACGGTAGTACAGGTCGTCGCGAAAACCGCCGACTTTCACATCCTCCATCAAGTCACTGTTTGTGGCGGCAACAATACGGACATCGACCTCGATAGGCTTGCCACCGCCGACTCGGGTGAAAGTCATGGTTTCGAGAACACGCAGCAGTTTCGCCTGAACATCGCGGGAAACGTCACCCACTTCGTCGATGAAGAGAGTTCCCCCGTCAGCAAGCTCGAGCTTTCCCTTCCTCATTGTTTTTGCATCTGTGAATGCGCCGCGCTCGTGCCCGAAGAGCTCGCTTTGCAGCATGGTATCGTCCGGCAGCATGGCGCCGTTGATATCGACGAAATCACCGGACCGGCCCGACTCGCGGTGAATGGCTCTGGCGACCAGTTCTTTGCCAACACCGGTTTCGCCTGTAATGAGAACGGATGCGCCGGTAGGAGCCACCTCCCGGATGTCATCCTTGATGCGGCTGATCTCGACGGAATCACCGACAAGCTCTCCGAACTCGCCGGTTCGCTCGACAGCCTCACGAAGGCGGCGATTCTCGTCCGCCATGCGACGGGCGCCGAGAGCCCGGTTGAGGCGAACCACGATCTCGGGACGACCGGCGTCCTTGGTCAGATAGTCGCTGGCGCCACGCTGCATGGCGTCGACGGCGGTTTCCACACTGGTGACGGAGGTCAGCATAACGATGGGAAGGTCAGGATCGACCTCCCGCTCCTCGCCACGGCGGACGTGGGACAACAGATCGAGACCGCCCATACCCGGCATCTTGACGTCGCACAAAACGGCGTCATAGCTCTTGCGGGTCAGCATCCGGAGCCCTGCTTCGGAGCCCTCCGCCACTTCCGCCATGAACCCGTCCAGACCCAGGTTGCGGGCCAGCCGGCGGGCGAAAACGGGGTCGTCCTCGATGATCAGGATCGTTGGCATGGAGGAAGATGAACCGGGCAGGATAAGTGGCAAATCAAAAGAGTGGACTGACACGGGTGGGTTTGTGTTTGGCGTGAAGCTGCAATAAACCTTGTGCTCGGAGTCCGCTCGCCTGGACCATTTTGGGTACCTATCCCCCGGCGCAGGAGCAAATGGCGGACGACGCGGTTGTACTGGACAGCGGCTGGACATTCCGCGAGGTCGAACCGTCGGAATTGACGGACTTCGCGGCGCGGTCCCTGCCCAATCCTCTCTCGAACGAGGGATGGATACCGGCTTGTGTGCCAGGCCATGTCCATCTGGACCTCGCCCAGGCGGGGGAGTTGCCGGATCTGAATGCCGGAGCCAACGAACGCCGCGCCTGGGGACCGGAGAAAACGGACTTTCTCTACCGGACCACATTCCCGCTTCCGGAGCAGTGGCAGAAAAGCGCCAACGGCGAGGAACGGCGTGTGATGCTCGCCTTCGATTCGCTCGACACGTACGCGTCGATCTATCTGAACGGTGAATGCATTCACGACTCGATGAACTGGTTTCTGCCAGTCCGAATGGATGTGACGGACCACCTGAGGCCGGGGGAGAACGCTCTCCTCGTGCATTTCGATTCAGCAGTGCGGCGTGCCGGGGTTCGCGAGTCGGAATACGGGCGCCTTGAGGCGGACTGGGATCGCAGCCGTGTGTACAACCGCCGGCCACAGTATCTGACGGGTTCGCCCGTCAGTCCGCGCATTTCCGGATGCGGCTTTCCAGGCAAGGTCACACTGCGGCTTCTGGACCGCCTGAGGCTTCGCCATCTTAATGTTCCCGTTGTCGAACTTACGAGCAATTCCGCCCGGGTGAACATCGAATCGGACATCGAGGCCTTTATTCCGAACGAGGTGGATATTCATTGCACGATCGAGCGTCTGGAACCGGTGGGATCGGGAACGAATTACCGCTCCGCTCTGATCGATGAAAAGCGAAAGGTCTTCAGCGTCAAAGCGGGAACCTTCCGATTCGCCCACAAAGCAAACATTGAGAGCGCAGTGCTCTGGTGGCCGTTGGGGCACGGGCCGGAGGGTCTGAACCGCCGCACACTCTATCGCGCTCGAGTCGTTGCCCGCATCGAGGGTGAAATCGTCGACGATCAGGAATGTCTGTTTGGACTGCGCTCCGTGCAGCTGGTTTCGGAAGGGGTAATCGAAGGCTTTCATTTCCGAATCAACGGTCAGCCGATTTACGTGCGCGGAGCGACATGGCTGCCGCCGTCCATGTATCCGGGAAGTACGTCAGACGACGACATTCGCCGGATGCTGGATATGGCGGCGGCGGCAAACATCAATCTGCTGCGAGTCTGGGGCGGCGGCATCTACGAACGTGACGCGTTCTATCGCCGATGCGATGAACTGGGCATTATGGTGTGGCAGGAGTTCCCTTTCACGCGGGGGGATTACCCCGACTACCAGGCATTCTGGCAGAACGTGCAGCGGGAAGCGGCTTCTCATATCCGCCGCCTTCGGACCCATCCGAGTCTTGTATTGCTGTGCGGCAACGACGAAAAAACCTGGTGGGATGAAGGAAAACCGGCGGGCGACCATCACAACTCGGGGCAGCGGCTCTTTACGCGGTTGTTGCCGCGTCTCGCGGAGGAGTACGCACCCGCTGTTCCCTATCTGCCCTCGACTCCTTCCGGTCCCGTAAAGGCAAACGATCCGCGGGATGGTGACTATCATTCCGATGTCTGGGATGCATGGGATCCGCCCGAACGATATCGTGAAATCGAGGCGCGGTTTGTATCGCGGTTCGGCTTTCAGGCGTTGCCGGATCTGCGAACCATTCGCAAGTGGACGAATGCTGACGACGTGTCCTTGAATCATCCTGAACTGGATGCGCACCAAAAGCAGCCGGAAGGCAATGCGCGCATTCTTCGTCATGTCTTTGCGAAACTGCGGCCGCCGGAGACACTGGATGAGCTGGTCTACATGAGTCAGTGGATCCAGGCGCGGGCCATCACAACGGCGGTGGACGTCTGGCGCGCACGGCGTCCGGCGACGATGGGCTCAATCCTCTGGCATTTCAACGACTGCTGGCCGGGTATTACATGGTCGATTGTCGATCATTCCCTGAGACCCAAACTGGCGTACTGGGCGCTTCGGCAGGCCTACGCACCGGTCAGTATCGTCTTTCTTCCCGAAGGCGATGATGCCGTTCGTGCCATTGTTGTAAACGATGGACGGCGCTGGGACGGAAATCGCGGTCTCGTGTTTCGTGTGAAGGCTTACCGCCATTCGGGTGAACTGATTGACTGGCGGGATGTGGAACTGGACGTGCCGGTGGACGGCCGTGCGGATGCGGGAATCTTCAGCTACGCATCCCTGGGAATAGACAATCCGGCGGACGGTGTGATTGCGGGTGAATTGTGCAGCGGACAAACCGTTGTCGCTTCCGGATTGCATCTGCCGGTGGAACCCCGCCGCGCAAAGTTTGCGGAACCGCAACTGGAAGCGCGGCTCGACTGTATTGTGGCGAAGCGCCGTGCGGTGATTGTGGTCCGTTCAAAGAACATTGTTTGCGGTGTCGAGATCGGCTTTCGCGATCTCGACGGTGCACACGTCCGCTTCGACAATGCTTTCGATATCTGGCCAAGCCGTGAAGTGTGGGTGAACGCGACGGTTCCGGGAGATGTTCCGGAACAGGTTCTGATGAGATCGCTGCAGTTTCGCTGTCTTAACGATTCCGCGCCCGGCCGTCGTATCGAATGGCGTCCGCTTCCGCTTGAAAAGGGTGAAGGCCGTGCGGAAACACACAGCAATGAGCAGATTAATGTGTCACCTCAACTGCGCATGACGGACGTTGTGCGAAAATTGCAGGAATAGAGCGGAACCCGATCAGCCAACCGCCGTTTCACCTTTTTCGGCGCTTCGTCATCAGGATTCTTCAGGGTCTGTTTTCTTCTTACGCCTCTTCCTCGGTGGAGGATCATTGAGCGTCGTCTTGCCGGTGCGGGAACGCCAGGAATCCTCGCGGCGATCCCAGTAAAACTCTTTTGCCATGACACGCACAATACACGCGGCGGGAACGGCGACAATCATTCCAACAAGGCCAAACTGCGCACCGAGTGCCAGTGCAACCATAACGGCAACGGGGTGAAGCTGTGCGCTCTTGCCGACGATTTTCGGCTGGAAAACAAATCCGTCGATGGTTTGAATGAGTGCGAAAAGACCAATCACAAGCCCGCTGTAAAGAAGTTTTGCCTGTGCGCCGTCGTGAGCGTCGCTCAACAGCATGTATAAAATCGCGGGAGTGGCACCGACAACCGGTCCCAGATAGGGCACCAGGTTTCCGATGCCCGCAATGCACCCGATCAGCAATGCGTACTGCTTCATGCCAAGAGCGAAGAGTCCCAGGAACGTCAGCAGGCCAACGAGTATGGCGGACGTAACCTGTCCACGAATGAAACCACCGACGGCCACATCGGTTTTGTGCAGAACGTCGAACGCTCGCGGCTGATGTTTTTCCGGAATCATGACTTCCGCGACGCCGCGGAAGCTTCCAAAGTCAATGAGCAGGTAGAAGCTGACGAGAACCACGAAGACCAGAAAGACAACCGAACTGAAAAGGGCGCCGATAAAACCGGCAACCCAGGCAACGGCGCGCCCGACAAAACCCGCGCCTTCGGAAGCGGCGGAAGTCGCGGCACTGCGAACGCTCGAACTGGAAAGAGCCTTCTGGCCGATCTGTTCGACGTTCACACCATGGGAACGAAGATAAGAGTCCGCACGGGCTATTAGTATTTCGACGCTCAACCCTCCCCGCGAATCGGCCTGCCACCCCAGTACGAGCCTGCTGATATCGATGGAACGAATCGGTTCTTTCCGTTCCGAAAGCCACGATTCGAGGCGCTCAAGAGCTCTCTCTTTTTCCTCCTCTGAAACATCCGAAGCCTCTTCACTCCAGGTTCTGAATATCAGCCGGACTTGATCGGGAGCAACCTCATCGAGCGGACGCAGTTTGGAAGTCCATTGAACCAGGCTGTCGGCGGTTTCAAGCCTCAGGAGCTCCTTGTCCATGATACTTTCATTTATCCACGGAATGACCTTTTCCTCGGCGGTATCACGAATGCCATTATAAGCTGTCTTGATCTGTGTCGTGAGGATTGGAACGATGATGGCCACAAAGACGCCCACAATCAGAAGCATCAGCAGATTGACGATGAAGACTCCACCAACGCGCGTGAGACGAAAGCGCCGTTCAGCAACGTTCACAATGGGATTGAAAAGATAAGCAATGACAAGCGCCACAATGAAGGGCGCAAGAACCCTCATGACGGTTTGGACAACGGGCCAGACAAGAACCAGTGCGGCAATGAAGCCGGCGGCCACGATCATCCATCCGATCAGGAGCGCAAGACGGCGCAGTTGCGGATCGAGTTGAAACACTGGTCTCTGGTCGTCATTCATGAAACGAAGTGTCCCCGCCTCACGTTACGAATCATGGCGTATGATATTCAGACCGTCAGAATTTCCAGCGCAGGCGTCCGTCGGATTCCATGTCGTGAATCCGCTGACGGGCGCGGGTGCGAAGGAGGTTGTCGACATAGGACTGCGCGGCAAGCTCCAGAAGAATCTCTTCCGGCAGCTGCTCGCGAGGGAGTTGCTCGCCGACATAGTACGTTACCACCGTGCCGTTTCCAATGGAGCGGGGGTCAGAAAACGATCCCGGTGTCATGCGTGTAAAATCAAGACCGAGGCTTTCGCGCGCTTCCGAGGCTGAATAAACGCCCTCAACCTGGAAAAGAAAATTCAGCTCCGGTGCCGTGTCGCGAATCAAGCGACGAACGATCTGCTCCGGAAAGGCATAGGCGTTTTCCCCGGTGAGTTCGGCACGCTCGGCAAGTTCACCGGCCCCTTCGCGGGCGATTGTGCGATGCACGACAACATCGCCGCGAGCGGCATCGAGAAGCTCATCCGCCGTCATCGAGGCGGGGTTGCGCGGCGAGGTGGAGAGGCGCCACACGGTGCGGTCGTAGCTGGGAGCGATTTCCTCGCGGTTGTTTTCGAGCCAGGTCCGCACATCCGCTTCACCCGGTTCAATGGATGCACGGACATGGCGCTGTGCGAATTCCGCTCGAATCAGTGCCTCCGAAAGGTCCAGCGCATCGAGATAAAAGTCGTTTCGCGCTCCGGCACCATACTGGATGACGAGCTGTCCGCGCAGAATCTCGCGCGCCGTACGCTGCATGGCGCGGGGAACTTTGCGAGTGCTGACACTGCGATACTCGGGATAAAGGGCCAGAAACTCGCCCTTGGTCAACTCGAAGTCGCCAACACCCAGATACTCCATGTCATCGCTCAGCAGGTGATAATAATCCGTGCGATCCCTTGCAAACTTCTCCCGCAGACGTTCACGCACGATCACATCAAATTGTTCCGCGTAATGAGAGGGAAAAAGAATCTCACGGATTTCCCGGGCAACGGTATGCACGGGGATTTCGGTGGAAGGACGACGTTCCAGCACTTCCATGAGATAGACACCGGTTGTTTCGGCAAGCGGTGTTCCAATTTGTGTTACTTCCAGGCGAAACGCCTGGTCCTCCAGTGTCTCTGTCACATCGCCGCGGCCCCTGCGGACCACAGTTGTTTCTCCTGGCGAATCGGTGCGATACTGCTCGTTGTCTCGAAGGAGCGACTGTAATCCGCCGCGGAGAACCGCTTCACGCCGCACACGAGCGGCTTCTTCAAGAGCGGCGTCTCGCGCTTCGAGAGAGGGGTTCGCGTACGGAACCCGCAGCATCCGAAGAACGACAGTCTCGGGCTCCCCGTACCGTTCGGGATGTTCTCGATAGAACCGGGCAATGTCGATGGGCGTAACCTGAACCCGTGTTCGTACCGTGCGTTCCGCAAAGGCGTGAAACGCGGCGGGTGCGGAGACAATGCGGCGGGCCTTTTCGGCATCGATGCCAGGCTGATACTCGTCCGCCTCCGGCATCTCGGCAATGACACGGGTCTCGAGAAGATCGTAAATGGCTCGTTCGACCTGTGAGGCGGTGTTGGCGCCGTCGTCGGGGTTTTCCCGGTCACGAACTGTCAGAGGGTCACCGCCCTTGAGAAGAAGCCAGATGTAGACTTCCTGCTCGTCGATCAGGTCGCCACGGACGACGGCAAGACCGCGATAGGGGTCGGGGGTCCAGTCATCACGGAAAACGGGCAGGGGGGGCGCGGCTCCAAGGCGGCCGGCCAGCAGAAAAAAAACGGGAGCGAGAACCGCGGCGGCGCGGAAAATGGAGCGACGTGTCGGAGTATTCATGCCGGTTGGTTTGCCTGGGCCAGGTTTGGGAATCGACGGAATTCAGGATGCGTTCGGCCCGACGTGGCGCAAGCATGGCTTCATCGAGATTGGAAATTCACGCCAGGAGGCGAGTTATGATCCGACGAACGGTTTTGGCCACGGCAGCCGCGGGGCTGCTGGCAACAGGGGTTCAGGCGGGAGAGAAAGAGAATATCCTGGCGGTTATTCTGCCGGCACAGGGTCTCGATCGGTTCGAGGAGGTGGAGGAACTGCGCTTTACTTTCGTGGTGGAACGGCCCGATTCGCGGACAGCCCGTCACTGGGAATGGCGCCCGAAGGATGGACGGGTCACCCTGACCCAGGGAGAGAGCCGTATAACCTGGAATCAGTGGGACATGGCAGACGCTTCGGAGGAGATCGTCTCGGCGGACCGAAAATTCATCAACGACTCCTTCTGGCTCCTGTGGCCCCTCCATGCATCCTGGTCGGAGGACGCAAAGCTTGAGAGAGTCGACGAGGATACCATCAAGCTCGTTTATCCGGCGGAGGGGGGAGGATACACGCCCGGTGATACGTACGTCATCGATCACGACGCAAGGGGGCTGACAACCCGATGGGCCTTCCATCGCGGCGGCGCCGAGGAACCATCACTGGTCAACACTTTCGAAAACTACCGGGAAACCGGCCCGTTGCTGGTCGCGACGGATCATCGAAACGAAGGCGGGTTTCGTTTGCTGTTTGAGGATATCGGTATCAAGACAGCCGATGATCCGGTCTGGAGTTTTGCGGGACAGGAATGACACCGCTCACTCACCAACGTTCAACCCTTGTTAAATTCCTTCGCGGGAGATGGCGATTGATTTGGTTACTGGCTTTGCTGCTGGTGGCGATCGGGCTCGGAATCGGTTATCTTGTCGCTCGTGCCGGATCGTCCCGCCACCTGACGCCGGAAGAATGGGAGCGGCTCTGGCGGGAGGATGCACAGAACCTGCGTGTGTGGTCAGAACAATTCAATGGCGCGGTGGACGATCTCATTGCCATTGTTGAATCGAGTTCACAGGACCCGATGGTTGTTCCAACCCCCGAGGAACGGGCAGCGGCTCATGGTGCGTGGTGTCGTATTGCCGATGTGGGAATCGGTATCCATCGCCGGACAGCGGCTCACCGGGATTTCATTCTGCTTTGGTCCGGCGGCTCACGCCGGCGAGACCGCATTCGAGGCTTTCTGTTTTGTGACGCCGCGGATCTCATGATTCAGGATGCGGCACTGCGTGTGTCTGATGCCGTCGCGGGAAATCCGAAATGGGCGAAAATTCTTAACGAGCCCGAGCCTTCCCTTGGCCTCGAGAAAAACAGCTATGACTATCTGCGGGACCAGGTTCACAATCCCGAGCGCTTCGCCCGCCAGTTTGCCGCCGCGGGTTATCTTGCGTTTCTGGGAACGCTCAAGGACTTTGACATTACGGATCAGGATCCGGATGCAGGCTGGCTGCTGGCGGAATGCGACCGGTTGCATGCACAGGTTACAGAGAGCTATCGTCGCGACGGTATCACGTATGCCATTCGCCAAACAAAGGACTTTTCCGGCGGCATTGCCTTTCGCGCGTGGTTTCCCGTGCAAAAAGGTGTGGCCAACACCATGGGCAATATTCGTCTGCGGCGCGAGGGCCACTATCTGATTGAGCCGGATCAGGCGCGTGAACTGCGCCAGAAACTTCAGCCCGGCGACATCGGCGTGACGCGCAAGAGCTGGTATCTCTCCAACGCGGGTATTCCGGGTTTCTGGCCTCACGCGATTCTGCATCTTGGAACACGCGAAGAACTCGAAGCTTTTTTTGATGATGAGGAAGTCATCGCGTGGTGCAGATTGGTGGACAGCGAAGCGGACTCACTGACGAAACTCCTCGCGCGACGACACCCTGAAGCATGGTCGCGGTATGTGACGGGCATCAAGGTACACGAGGCGGATGCAAACGGTATAAAATCCGAAGTGGGAAACGATGAGGCGCTGTTTGAAAAAACGTTTATCGAAGCGATCGCCCCGGGCGTTGTCTTTCGCCTGACGGAGGAAACGCTGGCAGCGGATTTCTGTGCGTTTTTGCGACCGAGACTTCCAAAACGCGACCTGGCGGTTGCCATCGAACGCGCCTTTTCTCACGCTGGCAAACCTTATGACTATAACTTCGACTTTACAACGAGCAGTTCCCTTGTATGCAGCGAGCTGGTTTACAAGTCCTATCAGGGAGATGATGAGCAATCAGGGCTTCATCTGCCGCTGGACTCAACTCTGGGGCGGCCGGTTTTGCCTCCGACAAACATTGTCAGGCTGTTCGACGAGCAGTTTGACTCACCCGACAGACAACTGGACTTTGTGTTGTTCATGGATGCACGCGAGTCGGAGTTGCGTGCCTTTGAGGAAGACATTGAAACCTTTCGCGAATCATGGAAGCGTCCCAAGTGGTATGCGTTTGCCAACTAGACCGACGTGTCAGTCAGATGCGCGGACATCGTGAAAGCGCAACCCGAGCATGGAAAAATCCTCAAACGCAGGTTCACCGTAACGCGAACCGATATGAAGTGCCAGTTCATTGCCGCCGTACTTCAGGTTTTTGCGGGGGATGGAAATTCGTGTGTATTTGCGTTCCGGTGAAAGTGAATATGTTCCGACGGGCTCGCCGTTGAGGACGAACTCCACAGGTATCGGTTCGGTCACGCCCCCGGTGGATGATTCAACGTAGAGTGTGGACAGCCGTGGAAAGTCGGCGTTGAAAACCAGATAGGCGTGACGATCGACAACAGCGTGTCCGTCGTCCGTTGTTGCCTGCTGCCATCCGCTTCGCTCGAAGCCGTGGCAGAGTTTCACAAGACCGGCCAGGGGTGCATTTGTCCCTTTGAGTATTGTCGGACGCGCAAACATTCCAGCTCCGATGAGTACAAACAGCAGGGTGACGAAAAACACGAAGATGCCTGTACGAAGCCAGCGAACAAAATGTCGAGGAAGGCCTTCCAGGGCAATGCGCTCGTTCATGGTCGCGGCGGGACCTGCAAAAGCCAGTAAAACCAGAGAAGGAACGAAGATGTAGTAATAGGGTATCATGGCGAATGCGCCGAAGGCCATGAGGTTGAGTGCCATTGCGCGAACAACATCCCGCTCGGTGCGCACACGTAGCGCGGCGATAATAAAAAGTGATGCCTGCAGGAAAAGAGCGGCGGTCATGGCGACGTCTGCGATGCGCAGTTTGTGCAGCAGGCCGGTGAAGCCAAAGCCCTGGACAATTTCGGGATTCTCGGCAATCTTGATGGGTTGATAAAGTGAGTACGATTTGACCGTGTTATGAATGAAGACTTCGAAGTCGAAGAGCAGAAACGGCAATCCAATGAGAAGGCCTGTAACGGTCAATGCTCCCCAAAAACGCGCAATCCCCCAACGCATTCGATCACGGTTCGCAACAGTGTAAACAAGCAGTGGTGGAACGGCAAAAAGAAACCAGGCACGGCTAACGATGCAAAGAGCGAGAAGAACTCCCGCAATGAGCCAGGACCGTGTGCGAATCGCGAGTGCAAGCATCGCGCACATCATCCAGACTCCGCCGGTTTGTACAACAAAGAGAACATCGCGAAATTTCGGCAGAAAAAAAAGTGCGAAGGGAATCAGAACCGGAACAATCAATCCGATGCGTGCATGACGCGATGAAGACGCGGCTGCACAGACTCCCGCGTGCAGAAACAAACAGGCTGACAATGTCGCAAGACAGGCCGCCTGGTAGATCCGCGGATCGACACCGAACCACCAGGGCAGCGTGAACTGCAGCAGCATAAAGGGAGGATAGACGCTGGCCTGGTACCAGTGGGCGATTTCGTACTTGTGATAGGGGAATCGGCTGTCGCGCCAAAAATCGCGCAACGCCATCTCAATGAAGGGCATTTGATCGGATTGAACTGAACACATCGGTCGAAAAAACAGGTCGCGGAAGTAGCCCGCGACTATTGGTACAAGCAATGCCGCGACCGCGAATGCCGCAATACCCCACAGCACGAGGCGGGCGGGCTCGCGCCCCGGAAGCACAAGACCTTCGATGGGTGCCGGTTCCCGCGCAGGCCGGCCTGGTCGAAGAACGAGAAGCAACAGCGCGGCAAGAACGGGAAAACACGAAAGCGTGAAGAGCGGCCAGAGCCGCGACTCATGTCCCGACCACCGCCACTGCTCCTGCATTTCCAGAAGAAGCCACGGCACAAACGCCGCTATCAGGTAGAGCAGAAGCTCCGCCCAGGGAGAGGACCAAAAGGAATCGCGGGTTTCGGAGATCATGGTTTGGCGGCGAGAACGTGTTTCGCACGGGATTCGAGTGCTGACATCAGCAGGCGATCACGCTCATCTTCCGGCAAGGCGCGGGTTTCAATCAGTGCTTCGCGGTATCTGAACGTCCGCACCGGTGTGTCGAGGAGCCTCAAGCTGCCGATACCTGTTTTCAGAACTTCGCCGTACCGCGGATGCAACCACTGCTGCTGCTCGATAACAACGATCAGCCCGAAGGGAAGTTCGATACGGAAGACGGCGTCAATTCGCATGGTGTCTTCAAAACGGCGCATCGGGGTGTCGGCGCTGTCCGCTCCGGCGAACCAGACAGTGGCCTCGATCGCACCATTGTAGCGCCGCGCTCCACGCGTTGCCGTGAACTGACTCGTTGCAACAAATCGTTCGCCAACGGGCATGATTTCATGACCGATACGCAATGGAGGCTCGAGAAAAAGACTGCTCTGATACTTCTCGTTCCGTGCCGCCTCCACAACAAGGTCACCGGCTTTGTTGAATCGGAATTGAAACCAGCTGCCGTTCCGATCGAGCCCGAACCAATGGTCCTCCCCGGGCTCGGCACGAAGAAGAATCCGGCGCGACTGTTCTCGCAGCTCATCGCTAATGAAACGGGCGGCGACGGTTTCCGCACCCTCACCCCAGGAGAAGGACTCACGAGCGTTGAGAACACGAACATCATTTTCGACCGAAGGGGCCTTGGGCGCTCCGGTTGTGTGTGCACAACCGGCTGAAACCAGGAAGACAACGAGAAACACCGGCCGGAGAGCGGGATGCATCACTCGTGTTCCGCGGCAACGCGATGATATGCGTGCAGTACGGCTCCGCGGGAAACCACGCCAATCACCCGACGGCTCACCTCGCTTTCGACGATCGGAATGCCCTCGATATCCGAAGAGGTAAAAATCTCAAGGGCGCGTGCGGCGGTGGATTCCGGATACAAAACGGGGGGATTGGTGTCGGCGATATCCTGCGCGATGAAAGCCACCGCACCGATTTCCCCGAGATTGACAACGGCACGCAAATCGTTTGTCGAAATGATTCCCTGCAGGTGCCCCTCCGCATTTTGCACGACGAAAGCGTTGTCTTCCGTTTCGCCGAGCAGTTCAAGAATGTGGCTGAGATTGTCGTCCGGTTTTAACGCCACATAGCTTTCCGACATGATGTCGCGGATCTTGATATCGAGGAGCGGGTCACGTGGTGCCGCGGACTTCTCGACGTCGAAGCCGTCCCGCAGCAGAGAGACCGTGTAGACGCTGCCTTTCTTCATGCGCGCCGTGAGAAGCGTGCTGACGGCAACGGTGATCATGAGCGGCAGCATAAGCTCGTATTCATTTCCCGCAATTTCAAAGATAATCAGAGTCGCGGCGAGAGGAATACCAAGGGCGCTGGCAACGACTCCGGCCATACCCGCCATCGTAAAGATGTGAAAGTGCGGAGCGGTTCCGGGCATAAGCTCTTCCATGAGAACGCCAAGAGACGCGCCGGCAAAGGCACCCGTCATGAGTGAGGGAGCAAAGACGCCACCGGTACCGCCCGTGCCGAGCGTGAAGCTGGTGGCAACAATCTTGAGAAGACAGATGAAGAGAAACGTGAGAGAAAGTGTCCAGGCGGCCTCGGTAAAAACGGACTCCCGCAGAAGTTGCTCGTTTACGAATTCGTTGCCCTCACCAAGCACTTCCGGACGAAGCAGGGCGAGAAGCCCCACCAGCAAGCCACCAATGGCTGGCTTGATCCAGAGCGGCAGTTTGATTCCGTTAATGAAATCGCCAATCCGATAAAGCGCCGAAACAAGCCCCGCGGCGACGACACCGCACAAAAGTCCAAGGAGCACGAACTGGCCCAGCATGAAACCGGTGGGCTGAATGGTTCCCAGAATCTCCGGCGAGATTTGATCGAAAGCCGGACTGTTGGGCAACAGCGTGGCGGATGTGACGGAAGCAATTACGGCGGAAACAACAACGGGCGCGAACTTGCGAACCTGAAGGTCTCGCATGATCAGCTCCAGCGCGAACACAACGCCTCCCAGAGGAGCATTAAAGACGGCGGCAATACCCGCCGCGGCGCCGCAACCAATCAATGTGCCGACCTGATCTTTCCGCACATGAGCCTTCGCGCCAATTAACGAGCCGATTACCGCACCGATTTCCACGATGGGACCTTCCGGCCCGGCGGAACCTCCGGAAGTAATCGTGATCGGCGAAGAGGCGGACTTGATGGCCATCGAAGGCGGCAGGTTCACTTTACCGGTGGCCACGGCCTTCATCACGCTGGGAACGCCATGGCCGCCCCGCAGATTAAGCAGCTTGTAAATCAAAAGACCAATCACAAGCCCTCCCAAAGCGGGGGAGAGGACCTGAAAGCCTCTGCCGAAATCTCCCGGGAGTATTTGAGAAATGGAGACGGGACTGGCGCTGTGGGGACTGAAAAAATCATGGCTTCGCAGCACCATCCAGCGGAACGCCGTGGAAACGAGCCCCATGGCGAGGCCGACAACACAGGCCATCAAAAAAAGAAAGGAACCTTCGGCATCCCGCTCGCGCAGATACGCCAGAAGCCGGGCGAGAAACGGCAGCGACCGGGGATGGCTTTTCTGTATTTGAGTGGAATTCATGAGCGGCGGCTGGAATTTCCGGCATGCGCGTGAGGGTAAATCATCATTTGCCGGTCCCTTCACGGTTACAACGGGTTTTCCGGGAGCATGGCTCCGCGAAACGTCAAGGGCTTCACAGGCCTCGCAGCAGATCCAGCAGACCGAGGAGCTTCGCACTACTCCCGATGATAGAGATGACAAGGATCCACTTGATCCAGACTTCCCCTTTTCTGATGGCAACCCAGGAACCGGCAACGGCACCGATCATCTGACCGACGCCGATCACCAGCCCGGCAATCCATGCCACGGCAACCCCGCTGATCAGAAACGTGCCGAGGGAAACGATCACAGTCCCAAGGACGACGTTCAGTTTGACGTAGTTTCCCTTCACCAGGTCGAGACGCACCAGCCACCCGAGCGTTGTCAAAATCATCACGCCAACGCCCGCCTGCAGAAATCCGGCATAAACTCCGAGAAAAAAGAACGAAACAACAACTCCCGCTTTGCTTCCGCCGGAAAGAATCGACCATGCGTCGTTTGGCGCGTCCTCCTTCAACAGCCGCGGCTTCGGTTTTTTCAGAATCAGCACCAGCAGAAAAAGCAACAGAACGCCAAGGAGCTGTTCAAACTTTTCATCGGGAATGTGGGCAGCCAGCAACGCACCTCCGATTGATCCGAAAATGGCGGCAACAACCACGCGCCAGGTCAGGTGATCCTCTCGCACACCGCCTTTGCGAAAGCGCGAGATGGCGGTGACATTCTGTAAAATCACGCCGATACGATTGGTCGCGTTGGCAACGGTACCCGGCAAACCGGCAAAAATGAGCGCGGGAAGAGTCAGTGCACTGCCACCCCCCGCAACCGTGTTGATCACGCCGGAGACAACGCCTGCGGCAAAAAGAACAACGTAGTGAACAAGGGTCAGTTCAGGCAAGAAAATCTATTCAACGCGGAGACACAGAGTGTTTTTCAAAGATCGTTCACGATACGATGCACGCCATCCTTCATAAGAGGCACATGAAAATTGAGGAGAAGAACCACATGAAGGCGTGTCAGACGAAGACAGGACAAGAGTTGAGCTTTGTGAACGGGAAGCACCTTATCGACAACCTTCAGTTCAAGAATGACTGATTTATTGACAAGGAGATCAACACGGAACGCTTCTTCCAGTTTCACTTCATCGTAAACAAGAGGAATGGAGACCTGACGTTTGACCTTCAGGTTTCGTTTCTTCAGTTCTTGTTCCAGACATGCCTCATAGACGCTTTCAATCAATCCCGGTCCCATTTTCCGATGCACCGTGACGCCACAGTCAACAATCGGACCGGTCAGGTTATTGACTTCCATTTCAGTCTCCGCGCCTCTGTGCCTCCGCGTTGAGAAGCTCTTTTGATCTTCGTCTCCATGGCTTCCTTTACCTGCTAGAACCGGATTTCCTTTTCCGCGTTGATGCGTTCGCGGAACTCGTCAACGGTGAGAACGCCAAGTTCGCCTTCGCTGCGGCTGCGAACGGCAACACTCTTCGCATCCCGTTCCTTTTCGCCGACAATAAGCATATACGGCACCTTCTGCAGCTGTGCGTCGCGGATTTTGGCGCCGATTTTGTCGTCGCCCAGATCCGCTTCGGCGCGAACGCCGTCCCCCAACAGTGTGTCGCGAACCTCAACGGCATAGTCCACGTACTTCTCGCTGATGGAAAGGACGCGCACCTGTTCCGGAGCGAGCCACGTTGGAAACGCACCGGCAAACTGCTCGATCACGATGGCGATGAAGCGCTCGAAGGAACCGTACAGCGCGCGATGCACGACAACAGGCATTTGCTCACTGCCGTCCGGCGCTGTATACTTCAGGCCGAATCGCGCGGGGAGCTGATAGTCCAGCTGAATCGTGGCGACCTGCCATTCCCGCTTCAAAACGTCCCGCACAATGAAGTCGATCTTCGGTCCGTAGAACGCACCATCGCCCTCGCTGACCGTGTAATCCATTCTGTTGGCCTCGATGGCCTGACGCAACGCCGCCTCCGCCGTGTTCCACTGCTCCCTCGTGCCCATCGCCTTTTCGGGCCGTGTGGAGAGAAACACCTCGGAGAATTCCATGCCGAGAGCGGTGTAGACGCGGCGCACCATGCCGATTACCCGGGTGATTTCCTCCGCGATCATGTTCTCGGCGAGAAAGATATGTGCATCGTCCTGGCAGAACTGGCGTACGCGCGTCAGTCCGCCGAGAGTCCCGGTGGCTTCGTTGCGGTGCAGAACACCCTGATCGCTGATGCGAAGAGGAAGCTCGCGGTAGCTGCGGCGCCGGTCGCGGAAAATCAGCATGTGAGACGGACAGTTCATCGGCTTGAGTCCGTACACTTCACGATCCGCACCCGTCATGAGCACAAACTCACCGGGTTTCTTCTCGAACAGATTCCAGTAACGTGTGTTGAACGTTTCGCCCTGCAGCAACGCCGCCAGGCGTTCTTTTGGGTCCGTCTTCCCCTCCAAAGACTCATTCAGGCGCTTCTGTTCGTGTTCGGGAAGACCGGCAACCTCGGCGGAAAGACGCTGCTCCCATTCCGTAATGCCATCATCCTCCAGAGTCGTTGCTTCCTGACCCGGAATAATGAACATGTCGTCGCGGTAGTGTTTCCAGTGGCCGGATGTTTCAAACAGATCCTTCTTGAACAGCATCGGCGTGAAGACTTCCTGGTAGCCTTCGGCCCGATGCAGATCGGTGCTCATCCGGCGCAGTGTATCGTAAAGAGTTTTGCCCCTGCCCAGCCAGATGAACGTTCCCGGTGCCCACTCGTGTGTCATGAACAGGCCCAGTTCCTTTCCAAGGCGGCGGTGATCGCGTTTCTTCGCCTCTTCCAGGAAATTGAGATACTCTTTGAGTTCCTTCTTGTCGCCAAACGCCGTGCCGCGAACGCGTGTCAGTTGATCCTTCGACGGATCGCCCTGCCAGTACGCCCCGGCAACGCTCAGAAGTTTGAACGCCTTGATCGCGCCGGTGTGGGGAACGTGCGGTCCGCGGCAGAGATCCGTAAATTCTCCCTGTGTGTAAGTGCTGATGACCGCATCGTCCGGCAGCTTCTCAATGATATGCAGTTTGTACTTTTCACTGCGCTGCTTGAAAAACTCGATGGCTTCCTCGCGGGACAGTTCGGCTCGCGAGATCGGCAGCTTCTCGCCGGCGATCTTTTGCATTTCCTTTTCAATCTTCGGTAGATCTTCCGCGGCAATCGGCGGCTCGGTCCGAATATCGTACCAGAACCCGTCTTCTGTCGGCGGACCGTCTTCCAGCATCGCGCCGGGCCAGAGGCGTTTCACCGCCTGGGCCATCAAGTGCGTGCAGGAGTGCCGCAACACTTCCAGCCCGCCCGGCTGGCGCGCTGTCAGAATGGTGACCTCGGCGTCTTCCGTGATAGGTGCCGAGGCGTCGAGGGTCTGGCCATTAACGGTCACGGCCAGAGCGGCGCGGGCGAGGCCTTCGCTGATGGAGGAGGCGACTTCCAGACCTGTGACGGGTCCTTCAAACTCTTTCTTTGATCCGTCGGGAAGAGTAATGACAACGGGGGAAAGGGCGGGTGCGGACATACGATTGCGCTCCCAGTTTGGAGTCACGGGAACCACGACATCCCGTGCGGACGGGGGTTGTCCCTGGAGGAAGCAGGCACGTCAAGCGCTGGGTTGCGGGGCCCATACCGCATTCACCTGCTCTACCGCCCGTAAACCCAGGTTTGAAATTCCGTATCCACCGACACCTGCGGAGTATAGCGTCGGCGCGCTTCATTGACCGTCATGATCATGTGTTTTTTGCCGCGCTTGGCGGTCGTCTCCATGACATAGCGCTTCCCCGACTTGCGTTCAAAGATCACCCATGCGTGATGTCCGTGAGCACGCGGATCGGCATTTTCTGAAACGCCAACGACAAGCTCGGCGTAAAGACCAAGGTCCGCGAACTTGCGCCACGCCCACAGCGCGTGGTCTTCGCAGTCGCCCTTCCGCATGGTTTCAAACGTGACGGGATGCTGCCAGAAATCATCCTCCAGAAAGAGCAGCTTGTCGTAGGCGTACTTGCACCGCCGCAGCCACCGGCAAATGTCCTCCACACGGCGGACATGCACATTGCTGATACCGTCGAAGTACCATGGCCACGGCTTGCGGCAGCCCGCGCTGAAGCGCGACGGATGAACCGTCGCAGCACGTTTGCTCCATGGATCGACCGGCTCGGCAGGCGCCACGAGCCTGTCGAAGAGCGAAGAGAGAAAGCCGGATTTGGTTGTCACTGAACCGAACCCAAATGCTGACGATTGTGGACACAGAGAAGCCGGCTCAATATGATCGAGCCGGCAATAATTCCCGAAAGCACTTCGCCGGTTACTTCGCTGCGGCGTAACGTTTCGCCACTTCGTCCCAGTTCACGACGTTCCAGAAAGCCGTGATGTAGTCCGGGCGGCGGTTCTGATAGTTGAGATAGTAAGCGTGTTCCCACACATCCAGTCCCAGGATGGGCGTGTTGCCGTCCATCAGGGGGGAATCCTGATTTGGCGTTGAGGTGACCTCAAGCTTGCCGTCCTTTGTCACAATCAGCCAGGCCCATCCGCTGCCAAAACGGGTCGCCCCGGCCGCCGCAAATTTCTCCTTGAATGCGTCGAGACTGCCAAAGGTGGAGTCGATCGCTGCACCGAGGTCGCCGGAGGGGCCGCCTCCTCCGTTTGGCGAAAGAACCGTCCAGAACAGTGAGTGGTTGGCATGGTCGCCGCCATTGTTGCGAACGGCGGTGCGTTTCGCCTCGGGAACTTTGTCGAGGTTGGCCACCAGTTCCTCTATGGGAAGATTCTCCAAATCGGTTCCGGCAATGGCGTCATTCACTTTCGTGATGTAGGCATTGTGGTGCTTGCCGTGATGGATCTCCATCGTCTTCGCATCGATGTGAGGTTCGAGTGCGTTGTGAGGGTATGGCAAATCGGGCAGTGTGTAAGCCATGGGTTACTCCTTGTTGTACGAGGTTTGGGGCGATCTGAATCGCCGGAGTCCTTGCGCGCCGGTATAGTGAGCAAACTCCACGCCGCCACTCGATGGAACTAGTGAAGAGGATCGACGTAGGGTGTTTCCGTTCCCGTTTCCTTGTAGGAGAGAACCGCGATGCGATGCTGCTCCGCCATGGTAATGGATTCCTCGTTGTCCAGAAAGATGGTCTGGCCGGCGGTCACAATAAGGCCCGCGGCCTTGACCTGGACGAGATTGCGGAAAGTCTGGATGCCGATGACCGGCACATCGAAGCGCATGTCCTGACGGGGTTTGGAAACCTTGACGATAACCACGCCGGGACCTGCCAGTTCTCCGGACCGCTTGATGAGCTGATCCGTGCCCTCGATTCCCTCCACCGCCACAACAATCTGGTTCTTGACCGCGATCGTCTGGCCCACATCGAGCCGGGCGATTTCCTTGGCGATCGGATAGCCGAAGTGCATGTCCTTCAGGACATCGTCACTGGGAGGACATTTCGGAGTCAGAATTCCCGGCCGGGGCATGCAGGACCGCAGGAAGATTGTTGAATCCAGAACCTGAATGCCTTCCTTTTCGATCTCCAGCGTCGCTGCACGGAGGAGAGAGTCGGCTTTCTTGTTCCGCAGCTTGCCAAGAACACCCACAATGCGTGGATCCAGGGTAATCTGCTGTAGCAGAACCTTGTGAGGAACACGCCCTGCCATGGTGACATGACGCACATCGTGCTGGCGGCAAAGCTCGAAAAGACGTGTAAAGTCTGTGAGCTTGAGACTGTAAACGGCGTCAGCGTACTCTGTCAGACGATCGCTGGCGAGACCGTGAACGCCGAATACAATCAGGCGCACGCCCGCCCCCCGCGCGCCCTGGGCCAGCAGGATCGGAAAATCGCCTTCTCCGGCAATCAGCCCGATAGTCTCGGGGGCGTTGGCGAGTTGTTCGGCTTCACTCATCCATGAACAGCTTTCGGCTTAGGCCTTTTGGAAGGCAAAGAGGATCGTGGCTTCAGACGCAACCTGATCACCAACCTTGATAATGCCTGAGAGACGACCCGTGCGAGACTTGACACTTGTGATCTTCCCATAAACGTCGGCCCGGTCACCAGGACGAAGAGGGCGGCGAAATTTGGCGGACTCGACGGTCATCAGGTAGGCCGTCTTGCCGACATTCTGCTCCAGAGAAAGAATCCAGCACGCACCGATCTGGGCAATCAGCTCGATCTGAAGAACGCCCGGGTAGACCGGCTCCTCCGGAAAATGCCCCTCAAAAACCGGGTCACTGATAGAGATGTTTTTGAAGCCTTCCACCGTATCTTCTCCCATGGCGGTAATGCCGTCGGGCAGGAGAAAGGGATGCCGGTGGGGGATGATCTGCTTAATCGTCTGAACCCCGTAGGGAGGTTCATGAACAAATTTGAAGGTCACGATCCGTATTCCTCGGCGAGCATTCGTGCGAAACGAACGTGGCTTTGGTGGCCGGCGCGCCATGCCCAAAAGTGTCCCCGGAGCGGGCGGCCTACGAGGGCCAGGTCACCGAGCAGATCAATGATCTTGTGACGGACAACCTCATCCTCGAAGAAGAGCTGCTGATTTAAGTATCCGTTGGCATTGAACACAACCGCATTTTCCAGCGTGCCTCCCTTGGCCAGGCCAGCCTTCCAAAGGGCTTCGATATCCGATTCCAGGGCAAAGGTTCTGGCAGGTGCGGCCTCCTGAAGAAAAGCCTCCGGTGTGATTTCGAGGCTGAAACCGGCGGAGCCGACAATGGTGCCTGGAAATTCGACAAAAACGCTCAAGCGCAGGCCCTCGTGAGGTGTGGCGACCAGCTCCGCCTCTCCATCGTTGGCGTGAACAGGCCGATCAATCACGAGTGGCACAACGGTCTGTGGAAGATCCAGAAACCCCGCAGCCATCAGCCCTTCGGTGTATTCCTTCGAACCACCGCCCAGGAAGGGAGGTTCCGGACCCGATTGAGTCAGCCTGGCGTCCGTTACACCGCAGGCCGCAAGAGCCGCCATAATGTGCTCGAGTTGTTCGAAGCGTTCACCGTTCTCGCCCTGCATGACGGTACGACGGACGCTCTCCATGGGATTGGCGTTGTCAGTAGCCAGGAGAAGCGGCCCGTGGGCGGAACCTTCCATTACGGCGGTGAGGCCACTGCCGCCTTCGGCCGGTTCCACCAGCAGCCGCGCCTCCAGGTTGCCGTGAATACCGTGTCCCTCAAACAGAGCGGCCTTGCTGAGTGTCCGGCGGCGAACCGGCTCGGAAAAATGAGTCATGGAATCAGGGGAAGAGGAGCTTCGCCGGAGTCTTCCCGGCGGGGAACAGGATTCTGGCCTGTGCCGATGCGTTCGACAGGGCCTGTAGTGACGGAATCGCCTGCTTCAGCGTCCCGCCTGAAAAGTTCCACCACTTCATCGGCACGTGCGTCAAGTTCCTCGACCACCGACGGGGTCATATCGGAGGCGGTGTTGCCCCAGATCACCACCTCGCCGCGGAGGACGATGTCGACTCCCTCCCGCTCGGCGACGTCCGCGATGATGTTGTAAATGCGCTCCAGCATGGGCTCGATCTGCCGCTCCCGGGCCTTCAGGTCCATTTCGAACTCAAACTTCAGGCGGTCGATATCCTCCTGCAGTGTGCCAAGCTCCTCGTAACGGCGCTGACTCTCCTCTTGAGAGATGACTCGCAACTGGCGGTCGAGCTCAAACCGAAGACGGCGAAACTCCCGCTCCTTCTCGTCGATTTCCCGTGCGCGGGTGGCGAGCTCGGAGTCCATGCCCTCCATGGCGCGACGAACGGCACTGCTGTCCTCGATGATCCGTTCGATGTCGATAAAGGCGATGCGCTGAACTTCCGGGACGGTGTCCTGGGCTGGCGCGGTTGCCGTCAGCGACACGAGGAGGGCGGCGAAAAACGCGGAATGAAGAATTCGGGGGAGCATGGCAGGCCTCCACAGGGAATGGGCAGATGAAGGGGACACAGCGTAACCGTGGCAAGGGAGGAGGGTCTTTGCTGGACACTGGTCCGCCTGTTGCCTCAGGGAGGGGCGAAGCACGGGCGACGGTGCCCGGCGTGAATCTGGAGTTTCCCATGGCAGTTCAGCGGCGAAAGACCCGTCCGGTTTTTGTGAAGAACGTGCAGATCGGCGGAGGTGCGCCCGTCAGCGTGCAGACAATGACGAAAACCGACACCCGCAACGTCGAGGCAACGCTCGCGCAGTTGCACGACCTGGCGAAAGCGGGTGCCGACATCGTGCGCCTCGCCTGTCCCGATGAGCGCGCGGCAAAAGCCTTTGGTCCCATCATGAAGGACGCGCCTGTTCCCATCATCGCGGACATTCACTTCGATTACCGCATGGCGTTGATGGTGCTCGATGCGGGAGTGGACGGCATTCGCCTGAATCCCGGGAACCTCGCCCGGCGTGACAAGCTGCCGGAGATTGTGGCGCGATGCCGCGAACGCAATGTCTCGATCCGCATTGGCGTAAACAACGGGTCGTTGTCGATGCCACTGCGGAAAAAAGTCTTTGCCGGCGAGATGGAAACCCACGTGGCTATGGCGGAAAGCGCTCTGGAGCACATTGGCCTGTTGGAGGATCTGGACTACAACGAAATCAAGATTTCACTGAAGGCCAGCGATGTCGACACAACGGTGAAGGCCTATCGCGAACTGGCGGGCCGCTGCGAGTATCCTTTCCATGTCGGTCTGACGGAAGCGGGCACGGTGCGGACGGGGACCATCAAGTCGTCCATCGCCATCGGCATGCTCGCACCCGAGGGACTGTGTGACACGATCCGCGTTTCGTTGACGGGGGACTCGAAGGAGGAGGTGTTCGTCGGTCAGAAGATTTTGCAGTTTGTCGGGCTCAAGGACGCCGGACCGAATTTGATATCGTGTCCGAGTTGTGGTCGCGTGGAGATTCAACTGGAGCGATGGGCCCACGCGGTGGAGGACCGGCTGCGGGACTACAAGGATGAGAATATCAGCGTCAGCGTCATGGGGTGTGCGGTGAACGGCCCCGGCGAGGGACAGATCGCCGACTTCGGCATCGCGGGAGGGCGCGGACAGGGAGCGATTTATCGACTCGGCAAGGTTCTGAAGAAATGCAAAGAGGAAGAGATGGTGGATGAACTGTTCAAGGCCGTCGACCAGTGGATTGCAGCGGGCCGTCCCCGCGGCGAGGTGGATCCGGAGATCTATGAGAAGGTCATGAACGCGCGACCGGGATTCGAGGACGCGAGTGTCGAAGCACCAATCGGGTGAGCAGGATCTTTCCATTTCATGAAGGTCGTTATTCCCGGTGGAACAGGACAGGTCGGTGCGATTCTGACGCGCGCGTTTGTACGGGAAGACCATGAGGTTGTTCTTCTTTCACGCAGCCAAACCACACGGAAAGACGCTCGCGTCGTTCTGTGGGACGGCAGTTCCGCGGGTGACTGGGCCGCTGAAGTCGACGGCGCCGACGTACTGATCAATCTTGCCGGTTATACCGTCAATTGCCGCTACAACAAAGAAAATCGCGAGCGCATCATGAGTTCCCGCGTGAACTCAACGCGTGCGCTGGGAGAGGCCGTCGCCGCGGCAGCCAATCCGCCTCCGGTCTGGCTAAACGCAAGTACCGCGACAATCTATCGCCATGCACTCGACCGGCCCATGGATGAAATTGACGGAGAGTTGGGCGGCAATGAACCAGACGCTCCGGAGAAGTGGAACTTCAGTATCGATGTTGCGAAGGCATGGGAGGATACGTTCTTTGCGATCGATACTCCCCGCACGCGCAAGGTGGCGATGCGGTCCGCCATGACGATGAGCCCTGACAGGGGCGGTGTCTTCGATGTGATGCTTGGTCTTGTGAGGGTCGGGCTCGGTGGAAGAAACGGCAGCGGCGATCAGTTTGTGTCCTGGGTGCACGAACAGGACTTCGTTCGTGCCGTGAATTTTCTGATCGAACACGACGACATCGATGGCACTGTGAATATCTGCTCGCCGAACCCGATGCGGAACCGCGAGTTCATGCATCAAATCCGCAAGGCGTGGGGAATGCCTTTCGGACCGCCTGCATTTGAATGGATGTTGGAAATCGGCGCCGTTTTTTTGCGAACGGAGACGGAGCTGATTTTGAAAAGCCGTCGTGTTGTGCCGCGCCGGTTGCAGGAGGCTGGTTTCGAGTTTCAGTACCCAGGATGGCCGGAAGCAGTTGGAGAACTGGTCAGTCGCATGAAGCGTTGAGAAACACGCCACGCCATGTTTTTGCACGCCATGAGCGCCATGCAAGATATCCCAGCGGAACAACGTTTCCCAGTAACGGAATCGCGACAACCATGGCGAGGGCGGCGCCTCTGCGTTTTTCAACGGCAAGTATCCATCCGCCGGCAATGATGAAACCCAGGTAGAGATCAACAAGGCCCACGAATCCCCACGGTTCATCGGCCACGCGTGCAAAACCCTCAATCACGCTCCCCGTGGTTGATGCCCAGCCGATCATTGCAATGAACGCTGTGGTTATGACGAGAACCAGGAAAGCAAAGATGCGCTGGGGAGACATGGGAATCATTCAGCGGTTCATGTGTCTTCGACCAGGCCGCCTTTGATCGCTCCTTCCTGATTGTGAAAGATGGCCATTGCGGTGAGCATGGGAAGAAAACCGAGCGATTTGTAAAACCCTTCTTTTCCGGGCCGGGCGTACAGAATGATTTTCCGGTGTCCCGACGACAGCTCCTTCAGTTTCCCGATGATTGCTTTGCCAAGTCCGCGGCCCTGAAAGTCCGGATGAACCGCGACATCGCAAATGTAAGAGCAGTCAACACCATCAGCCAGTGCACGTCCTGTGCCGATTAACAGGCCATCGTTTAATACAAAACATTTGAACATGCTGTTGGTGAATGCGCGCTTCAGGTCTTCCGGTTTTTTGTCACCAAGAGGCGCAATCCGATAGAGATTCGACAGTTCGGTCCAGTCGATGGGCTCATCCGTGTAGATCCATTGCATGGGAAACTCCTTTGAGAGCCGGAGTCAGAATTCAGCGGACTTCGGGGCTCGCGGGAACGGAATAACGTCGCGGATGTTACCCATGCCGGTCACGAACTGCACGGCGCGTTCAAATCCGAGTCCGAATCCCGCATGAGGTACGGTGCCGTAACGCCGAAGATCAAGATACCACCAGTAGGTTTCCGGATCGAGCCCGAGTTCCCTCATGCGCTGTTCGAGAACATCGCGCCGTTCCTCGCGCTGACTGCCGCCGATGATTTCGCCGATGCGAGGAACCAGCACGTCCATTGCCGCAACGGTTTTTCCATCGTCATTCCGGCGCATGTAGAACGCCTTGATGTCCGTCGGATAGTCGCGAAGAATGACGGGTCGTTTGATGTGTTTCTCCGTCAGCCACCGTTCGTGTTCGCTCTGCAGATCCGCGCCCCACTTGACGGGATACTCGAAGGACTCGCCGCTGTTCTTCAAAAGCTCGACAGCTTCCGTGTAAGTCAGAATTTCGAACGGTGAATCGACAATGTGCGTCAGCGTTTCGATGACCGTCTTGTCGATCCACTGGTTAAAGAAGGCCATGTCCTCCGGGCAGTCCGCCAGCACGGTTCGGAAGAGGTGTTTGATGTAGTCTTCCGCGAGCGCCATGTCTCCTTCGATGTCGCAAAAGGCCATCTCCGGTTCGATCATCCAGAACTCGGCAAGATGACGCGACGTGTTGCTGTTTTCCGCGCGAAACGTCGGTCCGAAGGTATAGATGTTCGTCAGTGCACAGGCGTATGTTTCACCTTCGAGCTGACCGCTGACGGTCAGACTCGTTTCCCGTCCGAAGAAGTCGTCGCGAAAGGCCGGTGCGCCGTCTTCACCACGGGGCACGTTCAGCAGGTCGAAGGTGGTGACGCGAAACATCTCGCCCGCGCCTTCGCAGTCGCTGGCGGTGATAATGGGCGTGTGGAGGTAAAGGAAGTCGCGGGACTGGAAAAAATCGTGCGTTGCCCGTGCCAGGGAGTTACGAACCCGCGCAACGGCGCCAAAGGTGTTCGTGCGGGGACGAAGATGAGCGACTTCCCGAAGGTACTCCATCGAGTGCCGCTTCTTTTGCATTGGATAACTGTCAGGGTTCTCCACGGCTCCAAGAACATCGAGCTTCTTCGCGAGCACTTCAACGGCCTGACCCTTTCCCGGAGACTCTCGCAATTCGCCTTCGATACGCACCGCAGCGCCGGTTGTCAGATGCGGCACATCGGTGCCGTAGTTCGGGAGCG
>JANQSL010000214.1 GCA_028284075.1 Candidatus Sumerlaeia bacterium
GACCCCACTGTAGATTGGGGTCTGTTTTTTTATCCAAAACGACACAGGTTACACAGAACGGACTCTGTGTCTGAGCCGAGCAGTTTATTTTGTAGCGGCATCTTTCTCTTTAACCCGTCCTGTCTTCGAATTGTATCCTGGCTTTCCGACCTGGTTTTCAAGGATTTGAACCGAGATACAGTCGTCGCGCGACCATCTGGAACTATGCTTGAGCCGCATGGCGCGCCGTTCGGCACGTTGCTCATCGGTGATTTCGTAGCGCCGTGCTGGTTCTTCGACATCGCCGGTGATGTGATGGACGGCGTCTTCGACGGTCATGTCTTTGATCTCAGAGAGGTCAAATCCGTCCGGGACAGGGATGATGGAACCCACGCAGTTTGTGGATTCGAGCGGAGGGTCGCCCTGGAGGAAGATGAGATAGGTGCCGGGCGCACTTCCAAAGCGGATGGAAACCCTCTTTCCACTTGAGTCGACCCAATCACCTTTGTTGGCGACCTTTTTCACCCATTCGGGTTCCGCGAAGCAGGGAGGACGGCCAAGCCACCGCAGTGCGAGGAGCGCATCGCCTTCTTCGAGTTCGCCTTTGAGCACCTTCAGAATGTGGCACTCGTGCTGGTCGTGAACTCCTGTTTGGGCAGACCGGAATGTATATACGAACTCGCCCTTCTCCCGCCGCCTCAGGATGTCCTCGGGCATGCAAAGCTCCCCGACTTCCGCGACTACAATGGCATCCGCGTCGAGAATCATGTCCTCGGTGCCGGGAAAATGGCCGAAGATGGGTGCGGGACTTTGACGGGCAGCACCCAGGAGCGCGAGGAGAAGCGCCGCTTGCAAAAGACGGAAGGAGAACATGACTGGGCCTCTTGAACAGGATGACTCGAAGAATCGCCCGCCGGTTTGTTGTCGGTGTGCCAGTGAGTCGTCAGGCTTCTCCCCTTCCACCTTGAATCGGCGCCCTCGCCAGGGTTGAGTTCCGGGCGGAGGCAATAGTGTCGTGATTGCAGGCGCTCCCACAGCCGTGAAGCCAAAGGTTCTTGTCGCGATGAGCGGCGGCGTGGATTCGTCGCTGGTGGGGGCCATGCTGGCGGACGAGGGTTATGAGATCGTTGGTGTGAACATGCGCACGCATCGTCTGTCGCCGGAAGAAAAAGCTCTCGGGGCTCAGATCAAAACGTGCTGTTCTCCGGTGGATGCAAAGGACGCGCGGTCCTGTGCTGACCGCGGGCGATTTCCCTTTTACGTGCTGGATGTGGAACCGGCTTTTGAGCGCGATGTCATCGATCCGTTTATTCGCGCTTACATGAGTGGCCGCACACCAAATCCCTGTGTGCTGTGCAACAACCACGTGAAGCTGGGTCTGCTGCTGGAAAAGGCACGGCTCTACGGATGCGACCGCGTTGCGACGGGACACTATGCCATCAAGGAGCGTCATCCGGAGACGGGGCGCTGGACGATGCGCCGCGCGAAGGACCGAAACAAGGATCAGACATACTATCTGTACGGCCTGACGCAGGATCAGCTGGAGGTCATCGAGTTTCCACTGGGGGAATTGACGAAGGACGAAGTGCGGGAGCGGGCGCGGGAGCTCGCTCTGCCGGTGGCCAACAAGCCGGAAAGCCAGGAGATCTGCTTCATTCCCGACAACAACTACCGGCGGTTCCTGCGAAAGCGATTTGATGAACAGGGTGTTGAGATGCCCACGGGCAGATTCATCACGACAACCGGCAAAGTTCTCGGCGAACATGAGGGCATCGCGTTCTACACTGTCGGTCAGCGGCGCGGCCTGGGTATTTCGACCGGCAGCCCGCTTTTTGTTGTTCAGATCGATGTTGAGTCCAACAACATCATTGTCGGTCCGCGGGAAGCGCTCATGAGCGAAGGGCTGGAAGCGGATGGCCTGAACTGGATGGGACTGGCGGGTATCAACGAGCCGATTCGCGCCCGCGTGCAGATTCGCTATCGTCACCAACCGGAACGGGCGACCATCGAACGCGCGGGGGACGATCTGGTGAGAGTGTGGTTTGAAGAGCCGGTCCGTGCGGTGTCGCCAGGCCAGGCGACGGTGTTTTACGATGACCAGGACCGTGTGTTGGGCGGAGGCTGGATCGTTCGGGGCTTGCAGCGAAACGAAACTCCCGCGGCATTTTCATGACCGTTCGCATTCAACGCCAGGGGTCGGCCATTCGCGAACACGCGTGGCGTGAAATCGACCGGCGATGGTCCCTTCCCCTTTTATCAAACGTTGTGCACTACGGTAGCGACGGCGACGGCCTCGTTCGCATCCCGGACAAGCAGCTGTTTGAAAACCGCCAGGCGTGGCATCATG
>JANQSL010000215.1 GCA_028284075.1 Candidatus Sumerlaeia bacterium
GCCCTGAGCGTCAGATCGCCTCCGTCGGCGTCCAGCGCGCTGGAAAGCGCATCTCCGGCCGACAGCGTCAGACCGGTTCCGCTCTCTGAAAGCGCGATCCCGTCGCCCGCCCGGATGGACAGGCCGTTGCCACCGCTGCTGTCGAAGCGCAGCGTCCCCGCATCGTCCGTCAGGCTAACCCGGCGATCGTTTGGAAGCTCCAGCCGCACCAGACCCGACCCCGACAACATTGTAACGCCCAGGTCGTCCACTCGCACCGACGAGGACGGGTTACCGGCAATGATATGATAGCCGGTTCCGGTTGTGGTACCAAGCGTCAGTGTACCGTCATTTGACGTGAGCCTCAAACTGTCGGACAGGTCTGTTGCACCGGTAACCGTATCCGTTGTCGGAGTCAGAGTTACTCTTCCGCCTCGCAAAACAAGATCGCCCCGGTCGCCCGTGCCGATGCCCGATCCGCCCTCGACCGTCGTGTCTCCTCCCGCCGCATCGCTTGCGGTCGGGAGTGCTCCACCCGCGGACAGAGTGAGCGGCTGCCCGTTTTCCACCGCCAGCGTTCCATCGCCTGCTCTGAGGGACAAACCGCTGCCGGCACTGGTGTCGAGACGCAGCGTTCCCGCATCATCCGTTAAATCGAGGAGACGGTCGTTCGGAAGCTCCAGCCGGACCCGGTTCGGCCCGGAGAAAAGGGTAACTCCCAGGTCATCCACACGGACGGATGAAGAGGGATTGCCGGCAACGATATGATAGCCGGTTCCGGCTGTGGTGCCAAGCGTCAGCGTTCCGTTGTCAGACGTCAGCCGAACGCTTTCTGAAAGGTTGGTTGCGTTTGTGACAGTGTCCGATGTGGGAGTCAGGACCAGCAACCTGCCCCGCAGAATGAGTTCACCCCGTTCGCCAAGTCCGCTGCCCGCGCCGCCTTCGACGGTGACGGCTCCTCCGTCATGATCCCCGCCTCCCGAAAACGATGGTCCTCCGCTCAGTTTCAGCGTACCACCGGTTTCACTTCCATTGAATCCTTCTCCGCCTCTGAGTGTCAGATTCGAACCCGCGGAACCGTCCAGTTTGATTCCCATTCCATCCGATGAAATCCGGAGGGAATCCGCGTCGACATCCGTGCCCAGCGTTAACGGATCGCCGCGGATTTCCACTGCACCAAAGTTTGTTCCCGTTCCCGACCGCAGCAGCAGCCGTTGTCCTTCACTGGCGTAGACAACAGGTCCGCCGCCGTCTCCGCCAATCGCAATGGAGGGTGCTTCATCCTTAAGTCCTGTTGGGAGATCCGTTGTCGGTCGAATCTCGACGATTCCGCCTCCGAGAAGCAAATCGCCTTGCAGTCCCAGACCGACGCCATCGCCACCGTTGATGGCGATACTGCCGCCCTGCGCATCTGTCGCCATTGTACCAGTGGCCGCGTTTCCCGCTGCCAGGTTGAGTCTGCCACCCTCTCCACCCTTCACGGGAGAGGCATTGCTTCCGTGAAGAGTAAAGTCCGGCACGGGGAAGGGAGGATCTCCATCGGTCCGGCCGATATCGGGACCGATGGACCAATCGTTTGTTTCGTTTGCCTCAATCACGGCGGGCAGAAAGCCCGGCACGCTCGGTTTGCGCACGACCAGAGGAGGGCGGAAGACAATGTCATCACCGTCGGAAGTCAGGATGGGGTTCCCATCCGGCTTAACAACCTGCTCCGTACTCCTGGAACGGAAGGATTCGATGGATGTCAGCGAACTCGCTACCGGGATGCGCGGTTCAAACAGTTCTCCATCGATGACGATTTCCGCCCAGAGAGGTTGGTTCCGTTCCGTGAGCCCCTCTGGAATCGGGTTGTTGCGTCCAATGGAGAGAGTTGCCCGTCCTTCCGTGAATTCCACATTCTCGAGAAATTCACTGTAGATGCGATCGCCGTTTAGAAACGTGCCTCCCAGAGGAAGTGTCCACAGCGAAAAACTCACCGGTGCCGTTCCTGACCGGGGAGATCCGACGGAGTCCGTTGACGAAACGTTTGTCAGAAAAATCGGATTCACTTTTTTGCAGCAGAGTTCCGCGCTGACCGTGACCGTCTCCGTTTCACCCGTGGAGCCCTCGAAAGTTACCCGGAAAACCTTCAGATCCACACAGTCACCGCATGCCACCGTTTCCGATTCGTCCCACGTCACCTCCACCTCGTAGGTGCGGTTCTCACCCGGTCCTGGCGAACCGATTTCGATGGCATCCAGGTTTGTGGCATTCGTGAAGGTGGAATCCCGGTCCGGCGCTTCTTCCCGAGTCGCTGTCGGAATCGGATCGGTCGATGCGACTTCCAGCTGGAACGTGATTGTCGGGCCATCCAGGCTACAGTTTGCGGAACCGTCAGAGCACGATCCGCAGACAGTCACATGATAGTCTCCGCCTTCCGTTCCCACCGCCTGCGGATGATGGATACCTCCATCAACGTCCCGAACCTCCAGAAGAGCCTGCACGGGAACGGCAAGCGCGGCGCAGATTCCGGGAGCCAGGATGAAACGAAAGAACGCGGGACATGATGGAAGAACTGGCATGACATTTACCTCGATGGTTTTTGCAGTCCGCGAAAGCCATCCCGGGTCACGCACACAAACTGACTCAGCCGAATCGACAAACAAACCACCAGGACACCGACCGCGATGAAGTGCCCTCCGAATCCTTAACGAGGAACCTCATTGAGCGTATTGCGAAAACTGTCAATCAAAGAACCCCGAGGCAGGCGTATGGTCTCGGGATGCGACGGCTCGAACCGTTCATTTCGCCCAAACGGATCAGTATTGTGTTTTGCTCGCTTTCTATCCCTTCAGTCAGTTTCCGGAATCCGTTTTGAGTCTGGTAGAGAATATCCCCATTGCCGCCGAAGGAAAGACCTCGAGAAGGCATTCTCTTGATCCCTCTCCGCGGCACCGAAGAGAAATGCATCTCTCGCACACTGCGAATCGACCAACTCCTTCGAGAAACGGAAACCATGCACCGAATCCTTGTCTTCCTCATTGTCTTGATCGCGACTCAGACTTTCGCCCAGCTTGATCATCCCAATCTGAGACTCGCCACTCATCAGAGTGAGGCGGTGGGCCGCGAAATGACATACCGCGTTTACGTTCCCTCCACCGACGATTCGGAGGAAAGGTTTCCGGTGGTGTACCTGCTGCATGGAAAGACCACGTCCCACGATGCGTGGCCCAGGCACGCCCGGGCGGCGGAGGCGGCCGACCGTTACCGGTGTATTCTGGTCTTCGTCGGCGGTGCGGAGTACAGTTGGTATCTCGACAGTCCCGTCATGCCGGAGTCTCAGTTCTTTACATACATTACCGATGACCTGGTCGATCATATCGATTCGAAATATCCGACGGTAGCTCGCCGCGAAGGGCGCGCCATCATGGGTCTGAGCATGGGCGGCCACGGCGCACTGCTGGCGGCTGCCAGGCGACCCGACCTGTTTGTTTCCGCCTCATCACTTTCCGGCGTGCTGAAAATCTCGGACCATCCCGACCGCGAAAGCATCGTGGAGCGATTGGGTTCTTTTGAAGAGTATCCGGACCGCTGGGCGGAGAACTCCGTCCATGAACACGCGGAGGAATTTGTCGACGCGGATGTCCGGCTCCTTTTCGACTGCGGTGAGGACGATACGGCCGGTGGAATTCTCTCCGACAACCACAAGATGCATGCGAGACTGAAGGAGTTGGGAGTTGCTCACATCTGGCGTGAACACCCGGGAGGCCACACCTGGAGCTACTGGAGAGAGCACCTGCAGGAGCACTTGAACTTTCACGCCGCCGCGATGAGTTCCGTGCAGGAACAGCGCAAATGGACTCAGCATTATTTTGATCGAATGTCTCTCTTTTTCGAGGAAAATGCCGATTACGAACTGGAGTCGCCCGACGAGGAGACCGTTCGCGTTTGTCTGTTCGGTTCATCCGGTATTGAAGGTCTTGATGAGGATCTGCTGCCGGCGACGCTGACGGATGGGACTCCTCTACGATTCTTTAATCGTGGAATTTCATCCGACCGTCTGGGGATTGACCAACGCGGTCTTTCAAGGCGCATGGAAGTCTCTGTGTTCGACTTCGAACCACAGGTGGTCGTGATCGCCAATGGGACGAACGATATTGGTGAACTGCATCGCTCCGACGTCGGCCATCCCACTATTGATCGCATGGCGGAAGAATACGAGAGAATCGTCTCAACGATCCGGTCCCGCCTTCCTGAAACGAAAGTCATTGCTGTCGCGTGTGCGCCCGTTCGCGGCCGCTTCTCCCATCTGAATGAGTCGCTCGTTGAGTACAATGAACGGCTGAAACTTGTTGCTGTAAAATATGGCTGTGACTACGTCGATATCCATGCCGCGGTCGTGGGGGAGGACGGTCTGGTGAAAGAGGAGTACTCAACAGACGGGCTGCACTTTACGAGGGAGGCGAAAGGCATCTGGGTACAAATGATAAGCACGGCGATATCAGGAGCTCTCTGACAGATTCGGAGGAGACGTACGGCGGATGGCGAAGACGCTTTCCATCGTTCCCTGAAGGTGGGGGAGCGTTTTTGGGTTGCGCAATGCATCCTGTCCGCTCTATCTAACGCGCGTTAGATGGATTCCGTATCAAGACTCAATCAGAGGGAGATGATCGCTATGTCTGTGACTTCAGGCTCCAGAGGCATGGCTGCGTGCGCCGCTCTGGCTATTGCCGCCGCCGCCGTTTTGACGTCCGCCGGCCACGCCGCCGAACACTTTGTTTCGTCCGATGATGATATACGCGACCTTGTCGATGCCGGTTCCGTGCAGCCAGGGGACACTGTCATATGGCTCGATGGCGAGTACGCAGACCAGAAAATCAACTTTAACTTCATGGGCACTGAATCCGAACGCATAACACTCAGACCTGAAACTCCCGGCGGTGTCACTTTTCGTGGTGAGTCCTTTATCAAGTTCGGGGGCGATTACCTTACTGTGGACGGCTTTCAATTCAGCAATGCCGGCAACTATAATCAGGAAGTTGCTTCGTCAGTCATTCAGTTCCGAGCCAATAACGGCAATCGCCATGCTCACTACTGTCGTTTGACCAACTGCGTGATCAGCGACATGAATTCTCACGAGCAGGATGTGGATGACGATGACGACGACGGAAACACCACGGAGTTTATCTTCCACAGCAGCAAGTGGGTTCAAATCTATGGCACAAACAACCGCGTCGACCATTGCCATTTCGAGGAGAAGAGGGTGCGTGGCGCACTGATCATTTTTGAGCTCATTCCTCAGGATGGTGAGAGTGGCACCCCGTACGCAGCTTACAACCATCGCATCGATAACAATTCCTTCGGTCCCATTCCCGTCGGGTTCGCGAGCAACGAATTCGAGGCGATCCGCACGGGTACCAGTGACTATGCGAATTTTAACTGCAATTCCGTCATCGAAAACAACTACCTTTACCAGTGTGACGGTGAAATCGAGGTTATCTCCAACAAAAGCAGCAACAATACCATTCGCAACAACACACTTGTGGAGTGTCAGGGGTCGATTGTCATGCGCCACGGCGACAACGCCCTTGTGGAAGGGAATATCATTCTTGCCAACGGTGTTCCCAACTCCGGAGGCATTCGGCTGAGCGGCCAGGATCATGTCGTGCGAAACAACTACATTTCCGGCACACGCGGGTCCGGTTTGCGCGGCGGACTGGTTATGAGGCGGGCGGGAGGAGTGAGTTCCGGCGACACGGACGGGGGCTACGAGCAGGTTCGCTTCTGCGAGGTCGTTCATAACACGTTCGTGGACAATACGCAAACCTTCAACCTGGCTGAGCCGGGAGGCGGAGACAACTCCCTCTTCCCGACCGGCAACACGATCGCCAACAACATCCTGCTCTCCTCTCAGGGCACACTGGTTACCAATACCAGTGGACTGGGCACCATGACCTACGCGGACAACATTGCCTTTGGCTCGAGCCTGGGCTTCGCGGGTTCCGGTTTCACCGAAGTCGATCCTGAGCTGAGCGCCGCCTCTGATGGCTTGTTTCGACCCGGTACCGGAAGTCCGGTTCTTGACGTTGCGAACGCAAGCCACAGCGTGAGCATCGATATCGATGGCGACCTCCGTGGTTCACCGGCGGACATTGGGGCTGACGAATTCAATCCTGGCATCGGAACCCTGGCACCGCTTGGTTTCAGCGATGTCGGTCCGGCCTGGCTTAACTCCACAGGGCCCAGTCACGTTGGAATGCCCTGGAACATGCTTCCTTAGTCAAGGCCTGGCCTGAGCGGCGAGTGCGGCCAGTCTCCATCCTGCGCGACTTTGACTTGGCTCTCTTCCGGCCTGGCCCTGGTTCTCTCGAAAGAGGCCGGGAAGGCGGGGAGAGAGCCGGGTGTTTCCGCAAATCTCCACCCGTCAGACCTGAGAAAAACCTGTTGTTTTCCAAGGTTCGGAGCATGCAGCAGCCGCCCGCAGCGGACCACCAGACCGGTTCGAGCCGAAATTCGATCCACTCAGGTAATTTGACACATATCACCCCAACGGGCTGGACCAGGACTCGCTTCGTCGCGGGCCACGGAGGTCGATACCATGCGCATTCACCATATTCTTGTTTTCACTGTGGCGGTTCTGGGAGCGGGCTGTATTACAGTTCATCATCACCATGAAAACCCGGAACTGCAGGCCCAGATTCGGGAACTCGAGCTGCGCCTGCTCACTGAGGAAGACGATGCAAATTTGACGCAGGAGGCAAAGACGGAGCGGGTTGAGTCACAGTTTACCGAACTGATTGAGCGGCTGAACGCCCAGTTGGCGGCTCAGTCGGAAGCCATTGCGAGCCTGGAAGCACAGACCGCGGAGCAGGAAGCGGAACTTGCTGAGGCAACAGCCAGGAATGAAGCGCAGCAGCGGGAGCTTTTGCTTACTCAGCCGTCGGCCGGGTATGAGCATGAGGGGTTTGGTTTTTTCGCGAAACGGGCGATCAGCGGTCTGGAGAAAAACCTGACTTCAGGCGACAACACGAAAGACGAGCGCTATCGGGAAGATCTTCTCGGCAAGCCACTGCCTCAAACGCGCTTCCTCGGCCCGGACGGCTCCGTAGTGAATCTGACGGATTTCAACGGCGATAAGAACGTGCTTCTGGTTTTTCTGAGAGGGTTCGCCGGTCAGGTCTGTATCGGTTGCACGATTCAAACAGCGATCCTTGCGCGGAATCAGGAACAGTTCGAAGCGATCGATACCCAGGTGGTTCTCGTCTATCCGGGAGACGCAAGTTCCGTGGCGGCGTTTCTGGACGCGGTGAAGGATTATGAATCGAACTTTGAGCTGCCCTATCCCGTGTTGCTGGACGTCAGCCTGGGTGCCGTGCGGCTTCTTGACATCGAAGGTTCCCTCGCGCAGCCGACCTCCATCATTGTGGACAAGGCGGGAGTTGTGCGGTATGCATATGCCGGCAAATCTTACAGCGATCGTCCTTCCGTGACGGAACTCCTCGACGCGGCGAGCGACCTGAACTCATGAGCGGCGAGACACACCGCGACATATCCAATGAGCCAACGCGTTTCGGCGTTCCCGACGACGCGGAAATTCCACAGGGGTTTGATGATACGGAGACGGATCCGAGCATCCCCAACGTTGAGATGAAGCGCCTGATCGGCCGCGGCGGTATGGGCACCGTGTACGAAGGGACCCAGACCTACCTGGGTCGTCGTGTCGCGGTGAAGGTGCTGCCGATTGAGAAGGCGACGCTGGACGTCTCCATGACGGAGCGATTTCGCCGCGAGGCTCGCGCGCTGGCGGAGCTTTCACATCCCAACATTGTTGCCTGCCATGATGCAGGGGTTTTGAACTCGGGTGTCGGCTATCTCGTGATGGAGTTTGTCGACGGCCCGAACTTGAAGGAATACCTCTCCAAAGAGGAGCCCCTGGAAGCCACCGCCGCCGTCGAGATTCTTCGCAAACTGGCAAGTGCGTTGAAGCACGCTCTGGAACGCGGTGTGATTCACCGCGATGTAAAACCGGAGAACGTCCTGCTCCAGCCAATCAGCTCTCCGGGGGTGAGTTTTCCATGGGAAGCAAAGTTGGCGGATCTTGGCCTTGCCAGGTTCAGCCGCGGTCAGGGCGACATGACGTTGACGCGGGAGGGTGTTGCCATCGGAACGCCGTCGGTGATGGCACCGGAGCAGTTTGAAGACACGGCTTCCGTCGATCATCGCGCGGACATCTATTCGCTGGGTTGTGTGCTGTTCCACATGCTGACGGGCAAGAATGCCTACAGGGGAAAAAGCATATCGGAAATTCTCAAGAAGAAGCTGGCGGACGAAATTCCGGATCTGGCCGTCGAGTTGCCATCTGTCTCGCCTGATTTGAATCAACTCTATCGCAGGCTTGTCGCACGTGATCCGAAAAACAGGCCTCAAACCTACGATAAACTGATCGAGGCTTGCGATGCGATCCTGACAGGAGGAGTGAGCGGTTCCGGTTCCGTTACGAAACCTCTCGCTCAGGAACCGGATGGTGGAAGAGCCGCTTTCCCGCTCGCCGGTATCGGATTGCTGATGCTCCTTGTTCTTGCAGGCGGGGTTTTTCTCATGACGAGAGGCAGCCGGGAACACTCGGCTGCGGAGAATCAAATTGCAGCGGTTGCGACATCACGCTCTGTGCCGGAGTTTCGCGCGTCTCCAACTCCCGCAGCGGAGCCGACACCGCAGGTGACACCGACTCCGAGTCCGTCACCAACACCCCGTGCCACGATTCGGTTCACGGGCGAAACACTTCCTCTTTTCAATGAAGCCGAGTTCCTGAATCGCATTGATACGACGGTGTGGGAAAGGAAATCGGGAAGCTGGGGACCGGACGATGACGGTCCCGGTGTTGTGGGTGTTTCCGGTGTGATGATTCACGAGCGCGATCCCGGGCCCATGCGCCTGGAGTGCCGGATGGACGCGACTCTTGTGGAGGGCGAGGCAAGTGTTGGTTTCATGTTGGAAAACGGCGAGGTCGTTTGTCTGAGAACTCAACACCTGGGAAGCTCGATCCTCGTATCCCTGGCTCATCTGAGCGCGGGAGCCGATGCGGAAGAGCGGTCAGTGATTGCGGTGGGAGAGATGGCAATGGACAAGCCTGACACGGAAGAAGTGGTCGTTGAGGTTGTTATGGAAGCCGCCAACGGCGAGGTGAAGGTCTGGATGAACGACGAGCCGAAGCCGGATATGTTGCAGATTGGTTCCGACTCCGTTGGAGTGGAACTGGCTGTGAGTCAGGGATATGCGAGCTTCAGCAACGTTACTTTGACCCTTCCGGAGTCGTAAAAGTCACAAAGGCCGGCTCCGCACGTCCGGTTTTGGGCCAAAGCGGTCGAAGGCGCCGGATGCTGTCAGGATCTTTCAGGCCGATCCTCTCATTCGTGCTGAGAAGTGGTGAGTCCGGCAGCGGAGCGAACAACCAGTTGGCAGGGTCTTCGAACTGTGGATTGCCCTGGATGACATCCGGATCGCCCGCGATTTCGACAAAGCGTGTCTCATTGTTCCAATAGTGATTGCCGGCGAGGACCGGGGCTCCGTTTCCGCCTTTGCGATAGACAGTTACAGCCGAGGGGTTTGAGACAAAGCTGTTGCTCCGAATGACAAGGCTGCAGCTGTCCTGCATTCCGATGGCCGTGTTTCGGGAGTTGAGGAAGAGATTGTTTTCAATCACCACATCCGAAGCGGCATAGGCCCAGATTTCGCCGTTGCTGTCGGCAAAAATGTTGTTTGCGATTACACCATGAGCGGATTTGTTGCCGAGATAGGCGCCCGCCCGAACGTCTCCGATGACAAGGTTGTCTTGCATGTCCATCGTTCCGCCGGTGTTGCGTACCGCATGGTAACCGCAAAAGCCGAGAATGTTTCCGATGATGGCCACCTTGCTGTATTGGTGGAGGGTTACCACGCTGTGTCCAGCCTCAGTGAGGACGGATGATTCAACACGTCCTTCCGCGCCATCGGTGTACAGCAGCGTGTATGCAAATCCTCTCGCGGTTCCGTTGAGAAACCGAACATCTGAACGTCCCGCGGCTTTCATTGCGCTCGGAGTTGTCTCGGGCCGGTCGTAGGGTTCGAGGTGGACGCCATCGAAGACAACGTTGCTGTCGCGCACAACGACTGCGGCGTTGTCTTCAATCCGCGCATCGGTGGATTTCAGTCCCCAGTGGAGAGAAAGGTTCTCGATATGCACCTGTGGTGCATCGTCAATGCGGAGTGCGGGGCCGTCGTTGAGCAGACGTATGAGCGTTGCGTCAGTGCTTTCTCCACGCAGCGTGAGACTTTTTCCGATTTTCACGGGCTTGTCATAAACACCCGCCTCAAGTTGGAGAATCGCAGCGGAGGGCGCCGAATCGATCATCCTTTGGAGATCATCGTGCTGAGATACGGCAATTGTTTCAACTTTTTCCGCGCGGGTGTCCTGGGCCGAGGCGAGGCGAAGGCCTCCCATTGCGCCAATTGCCAGGAATGCCGCCACTCCGAGACTCGCAATGAACCTGCCTCGAATGGGTACGGCAGGAATGCCGCGCTTCAGAAATGTGAGGCGGTGCGAGAGTTCCGATACACGGGCCATGGGGATGCCTCCGCGAGGGAGCGGTTTGCCGGACAGGTCAACAGCGATCCGCGCAAGCAGCCGCGAATAGTTCCCGGGGTTCTCAAGTTTCTCTGCAGCAACGGCGTCGCTCACGAGCTCACAACTCTCGTCATGGGCTTTGCTCAAGTACCACACAAAGGGGTGGAACCACAGGAGTGAACCCACGGCGTGCATAAGGGCGTTCCACGGAAGGTCGTTGTTTGCCACATGGCTTCCTTCGTGGAGGAGAACCGCGCGCAGGTCGTTTGACGGCGTCTGGCGTGTCATTGATTCGGGAATCACCAGGACGGGTTTGAGCAGACCCGTCAGGAAAGGAGTCGAGATGTTCCTGGAGAGCCGGACGGGAACATCTCTGGATTCGCCCAGCTCGGCGAGTACGTTTGCAAACAGGACTTGAGTGGATTCTTCCGCACTCACTGTCTCACTGATGAGCGCCCGGATTCTCTGAATACTCATCGTGGTGCGAACAATAAGTATCGGGAGACCGGCAAAAAGGGCGCCCCACCCAAGGATGCCGGGAAGAACCTGCGAGAAGTCGGATCTGTTTGAGAGACCCGGAGAAACGGAGGCTCCGAGCTCTACACCGTTGTCAGTGGCGAGAGGTTTCTGATCGCCGGGGGGCATACTTGACCGCGTGTGATGTGGCTGCTGTGCGGAGGAAGTTGTAAGGACTGATTCGTTTTGTTCGAGTTGTTGTGCAGGCAGGATCCGCAATGTCGTTCGTGGCATGAGAACAGTGGCCAAAGGGAGTGCGAAAACGGATATGGCGGTTAAACGAAGACAAAGAACCTTCCACCGTGGATTGGCGCGAGCCAGTAGAGCATAGACTGTCCAGCTGAAGCCAAGAACAGCGGTCACTTTCAAGAGCAGAACGAACATACCGGATTCAAGGAACGTTGTCATTTTTCTCTTCCTCCGAGTCACTCGATTCCTCGGCAAGCTTGCGAAACTCAAGCAGCTCTTCCTCGGTCCAATTTTCCGTTTTGATGAGTTGCATCATGAGTGTTTCGGAGGAGCCGTTGAAGAATGTTTCCACAAGGTTCCGGTAGGTGGACTTAAAGGCCGAATCGCGGGGGGTCTTTACGGAGTAGATGTAGGCCTTTCCCTTCCTGTGACGGGACAGGTGCCCCTTCTCCACGAGAATTGTCAGATAGGAACGCAGAGCCGGATTCTTGATTTCACGTTCGAAGAGGCTCTGAATTTCGGGCGGAGTCATGGGACCGTGCTCCCACAGAATCTTCATGACTTCCAGTTCGCCTTCCGTAAATTGAGACATGATCTGATATCCCCGCAAAGTGCAGAATTGACTGCACAACCTTTCGTGCTTTTGCAAGTGCTATGTGCAGGTTTATCTGCATATCGTGTGAAACCAGTTGCGCTCTCGGGCCTGCCCAAGTATTCACAGCCTTGATTTCAGGGGGGTTGTGATGATGAGAGCTCTGCTTTACAAGATCACCTGTTTTGGAGCTGGAAGTGTTTTTCTGGCTTCCTGTGGATCGAATTCATATCTTGTTGGCTGGGAGCCCATGGCTGTTCCGTCTCAGGTTGCGAGAACGCTGGCAGGTGCGGAACCGGGCCAGACTGTGGAAGTCCCGGACTTCGACTTGTCGTCCGCTCCCAGAATGCCGTATCAGACGACCATTCTTCCTTCACCACAATACCTGATATCCGACGACCCGGAGTACATTCGCGTTCCGGAAGCGGTTGCTCTTCGCGAGCAGGTTGAGCCCGGCGACGTCCGGCTTTATGTCTACAATGTAAACGGTCTTGAGGATCCGGAGATGCCAACGCGGATATCGCCGGTGATCGAAAACAACGGCGATGAGCCCATGACAGTGACTTTCCGGAACTATTCATTCCAGGGACCGACAACCAATTACTATCATGCGGGGAAAAACGGACTAAGGGACTTTTGGGCTCGCGAGTATTTGCCGGAACCGTTTGTCGTTTCCGTTGGAGGAAGTGCGCCCCTGGACGAACGTTCGGAAGCCTCCGTTGCAAATTACAATGATCTGGTACACGGCTTCTACGAATTCACGATCGATCAGCCGGCAACCGTAAGTGTTGTGCAAACCGATCCTGAAACACCGTCCACCGTTGCAAACGCACGCATTGCGGAGCCCTTGCCGACCAGGAGCCACAGTGGTGCCGGGCGAGGAAAGTTTTCCGGGAGCAATATTGCCGTGAAAACACCTTCCGGATACGTGATGGACAGCGCCCATGGCCCGGTTCAGCTCGTGATTGCCGACGGAGACTCCGACCCGTGGGTGACGGGAACGGAGAGCACGCTCCCGGATGCGGAGGCGGTTCTGAAAGGAAACTACGGTGTCATGTATGACATCGAGATTCCATACACGTCGTCGGACGGGCGGGGACTTGCTCTCGTGACCTGGAACTATCGCTTCAATCCGGAGGCGTGGTGTGGCGGGATGGCGGCCTGTGTTGTCGTGAACGATGGAATTCATTCGGGAGGGATCGTTCTGGTTCCGGACGATCAGTTGCTGACGAAGTCGGCTCCCGAATGCGTCTTAATTCAAACGTTTCCAGCAGCTAAGTCAGGTATTGTGAGGCTAACCTATTCTCCGCCAGGAGCCTCATGCCTTCCCACGCCCCTTGTTTTCGTACCCGTTATTCTGCCGTAGTCCAGCGCACCAGCCTTGCTTTCCCGGGGATTCATCCTTGCGTTCCCGGACGGGACGGCAAAAACTGTAATGGAAAGCATACTAAACCGCCTGTTTTCAAGACAGGCGACCACTCTATTTATTGCGCAAGGAGACGCTCATGCGCAGGATTGCTTTGGCCACGCTGGCGTGTGGAATCGCGGCAGGGGCAGCCGCTCAGCCCTTTGCATGGATTCCGGGATCGACTATTAACGATGACAAAGGTGACCGGGTGGTTATCGTGAACTGTGCCGACGGCACGATCGAGACGGCCCTTCCAGGCGCCCTCGACGGAACCGCGTGGAAGTATACCGAAGACAACCCCGGCAAGGATCCTTTCATTCCGTCCTTTTCTCCGGACGGCAAATTCGTTTATCTTATCAACGGTGGCAATTCGACGATTGTTCCCGGACCCGATCCAAACGACGACGGCCATATTCGCCTCTACAACGCGAATGATGTGATTACCTCTCTTCGCGGAGGCACACTCCCGGCGGCGGACTCCTGGATTCAGGAGATCACAATTCCCGCCGGGCTGACAGACGATGCGGTCGAGCCTGTCTGCTTCACAATCGATGGAGACCTCGATCTTGGATTTTTCATCGATGCAACGTTTGAGAATCTCTATACGTTCCAGATCAACTCGACCACGGGTGAGCTGACTCAGGTCAACGTTGTGGACACGCAGGAAACGCCGACTCCTCTTTGGGTCGACCCCACAGACGCGTTTGCTTATTTCTGTGCCGTGAACGATGAAATGCCGGTCGTCAACATTGTGGACACGATTGTCACACCCGGAGAAATTCTGAGAACCATACCAGTACCGCTTCCTGCCGACGGCAACAACCCCGGCTCAAACGACACGTTTGCAGCCGCAACCTGCACCTTCCCCATCGATGTAACGGGCACAAACACGAACACGGTCGTTCAGCCTCCCGTCAGTCCGATGGATTTGGGAGTGTTGAACGAGCTCTGGATTTTCTCCGGGTATACCGGGGTGCAGACCGCGCCCGGAACAATTACGGTTCCGCCGTTCCCTCCTGTTCCTGTTCCACGGCTTCATTTCTCGGACCCTTTCCACATTTACAAACTGGACATCAGCTCCGGCGATTCGGATGTGATGGAATTGACGAACAGCGGTTCGCCGGAATTCACCATCGATCCGGACGGAGATTATGTTGTGTTTCCGCCCACCATTCAGGCGAACGATAACGGCAACGGGGTTTTTGCACATATCGGCGGTTCCACGGTCATTACACGCGACGAGGTTGTGCAAACTCTGACCCTTCCCGACGAGGAGTACTTCCCCGTCATCGGATGGATGCACCAGACTGAGACGTCGATTTTCGTAAGTTCCGCCTCTGAGGCCGAACTGCCGCCCAACATCACCGACCCGGACGATCCGCCTGACTCCTATGTCCCGGCGGAAACGACCTCCTTTCTCTACCGCTACGATTTTACATCCATTAACCCGAAGGGTAACGATATTGCATTAACCCCGGTCGTGGAATTGGACCGCGGTGTGAACTTCATCCTTGGTCAGACGGATGATCATCTTGTCGTTGGTGCTTCCGACACGTTCCTGGTCAACCTGATCGGCGATCTTGACGACTCGGCGGGAGTCCGCAACTCACTGCTTTATCTTGTGGACGAGGATTCCGTGACTCCTCAGGACGACTTGATCGAGGTCGACCTGGGATTGGTTGGCGGTGCGGCCGCACTTCAGCCTTTTGCGGAGATTTCCAGCGGCGGGCCGGAGATCGTGGTCGAGTTCATGACGAACGACGTTACTTCGGGCGCCACGCTGGATCTCGGGACAACAACGGCGGGAACCCCTGTCGAGGGAACCGTTGTCATCAAGAATACCGGAGATGAAAACCTTGTCTTCAGCGGCCTTATAATCTCTCCCACGAACGGCACGCTGACAGACGGTCTGCTCAATACCATCCCGCCGGCGGGAATGGACACCTTCTCCTATCTGTACGATGCCGCATCGACCGGCATGATTTCCACAGATATCAGGTTCGACAGCAATGACTCCGATGAACCGCAGTTTCAATTTACGTTTGAACTTGAAGTGACGGCCGCAACGGGGGGACCGGAACTGACGGCTGAATTCGGCGGCAAGCCTCTGCTGGACGGCGGAACAGTGTTTTTCCCCTCCTCACCGGTTGGAGATCCCGCTCTCGGGGTGATCACAATTGGCAACCTCGGTGATGCGAACCTGACAACCTCGAATCTGACCGGGCCCACCGGTGTCTCCGTTACGGAAGGGCTCGATGCAACGATAGCGCCGGCGGGCAATGACACCTTTGAACTTGAAGCCACTCCTCTTTCGCCCGGAAGCAATATGTACGAGGTCTCCTTCGATAACAACGACGGCGACGAGAATCCCTTCAACTTCACGATTTCAATAACCGGTACAACCGGCAGTCCGGAAGCGGATCTGTTGATGGGCGCCACACCTGTCCCGAACGGAGGCGGACCTTTCGATTTCGGAACCGTTGAGGTTGGAACCTCTCCCGCACCGACTCTGACGTTCACTCTGGAGAACAACGGAGATGCATCATTGAATGTGTCGAACTTCGACGCACCGAGTGGCGTGATTGTGACTGAAACTCTGAACACAAGCGTTTCACCCAGTTCCTCGGATGACTTTACCATTTCAATGGATACATCTTCACCTCAGACGCTGAACGCGACAGTCAGCTTCAATACCAATGATGCAGACGAGAATCCTTACACCTTCACCGTCACCGGAAGCGTGACAGCTCCTCCCGCTCCTGAGGTCATGGTGGAGGACCAGACAGCCGTTCCGTCCGTGGAGATCACAAACAACGGCGGGCCGGTTAACTTCGGATCGACGACGCAGGGATCGGCGGCGCTTTCACGCACCTTCCTCGTGTCAAACACCGGCAATGCCGAGTTGACGATTGGCTCTGTCACCGTTCCGGCGGGTTTCAGTGTCACGGAGCCCCTGGACAGCACGATCTCATCGAGTTCAAGCGACACATTCACCGTGGAACTCTCCACGGCGAACACGGGAATCTTTGGGGGACAGCTTGGTTTCCCGACAAACGATTCGGATGAGAATCCCTTCGTGTTTGCGATCGGCGGTGAAATCACAGGAGACAGCGACAATCGCGATTCAGGCGATTTCGACGGGGACGACTGTACCGATGTCTCGGACTTCCTGATCCTTCTCGACAACTGGCAGACGGTGTTTGCTCCCCTTGGACCGCCGGCGTTGACTGCCACGGATTTCCTGGCACTGCTTGACAATTGGCAGCTGGGTCCCGGCTGCCTGAAATAAAGGCGGCGAGATAAATTGACCACGGGGTGGAATCGAACTGATTCCACCCCTTTTTGATTGGAGAAAACATGTCGAGAACGATTGTCTTTCTTTTTTGCGGCATATTGTTGGCCTCCTGTGCCACGTCGCAGGAGTCATCCAGCCGATCCGGCCAATCTGTTTCGGACAAGGCATCGCCGCCGAAGGGACCCTCCATGCGGTTCGTTACGGACAGGTCAAGAATTCCGGCAGGGGAGACCTTTGAGGTGACGGTTTTTGTCGATACGGCGGGCAGGCCCGCTCGCGGAGGAGCAATCACGTTGACACTGGACGGCGAGGCACTCAGCGCTGACAGCCCGCTTTCCTTTCGTCAGCCGGAAAACCCCCCTTACGCTCTCACACCCCCTCCGCGAGTTACGGGCGACAAAGTGGAAATAGTTTTCATGTCCCCTTCGTTTGAGCCGGTGGCTGGTTCCGGTGAGTTGTGCACCTTTGTTGTCAATGCGGTATCACCGGCGGTGGATACGGGGCTGATGGTGAATGATCCAACGCGTTTTGCTCCGGACATCGGTGCCGTGTCCACCAACGATATTGTTGTGACTGTGACGGCCTCCGGGAGCTGATGGTGTATTCGGCGGTATAAGGGCCATGGTCGTGATGGAGGAGACCCTTTCCACTTTGCACCATTTGGTTCTCGCGCGGCTCTCACCCAGGAGAGCGCTTGATTTCCGTTCGTCTGGAGACGTTCGATCAGAAGACGGGGATATCTCTGTCGTCTTCCTGGTTTTCGCCACTCATTTTCCGAATTTTGGCCAGCGAGCGCTGGTCCATTCCGCGAACGATTCGTTCGCCAAGGATGGCGCCGGTCTCAATTTCCTCATCCAGCACGACATCCGCGCCCGCGTCCATGTATTCTTTGGCGAACCGGTGGTAGCGGGCACGAGCGACGATGAAGGCCGTTGATGTGATTTTTCGCACCGTCGCAATGACAGCCACTCCGGCCCGGTGGTCGGGAATGGTGACAATGACGGCTTTCGCGGAGGAGACATGAAGGTGCTCCAGGATATCCTCGCTGGAAGCGTCTCCGAGGAAAGCGTGGCGGCCCATCTCGCGAGCGGTTTCGACTGTTTTGGGGTTCATCTCAATGATGACGACCTCGTCGCCGCGGTCGCAGACGGATCTTGCAACGGACTGGCCCGTGGGGCCGAAGCCCACGACAATGACATGGCCACCCTTGATTTCCAATTCGGGGTGTTCGACTGCAATACAGCGATCGGGTATTCGCAGTCGTTTCGCTACTGATTCGAACGCACGACCCACCGGAACCGCCGCGGATACCATAAAGGGTGTGAGGAAAAGCGTGGCGAGATTCGCTGAAACGAGCAGGCGGAACAGGTTCTCACCGATGCCTCCTCCCTCGTAGGCGATTCCCGCCAGGACGAAGGAAAACTCTCCAGCCTGGGAAAGGCAAAGGCCCGTTGCCACTGCGCTTTGATGCGATTGCCGGAAGAACAGAAGAACGATCCAAACGACGAGGGCCTTAATGGTCATCAGGGCGGCGACACAGGCGGTCACCGGCAGGAAGTTCGCCCACACCCATGAGAGGTCCGCAAGAATACCGACGGATGTGAAAAAAAGAGTCAGGAACAGCGTCTTGAGCACACCGATGTCGGCACGCACCTGATTGGCAAACGGAGATTCGGCGAGCAAAATACCGGCGATAAAAGCACCAAGTGCCGGTGACAAACCGGCTTCGTGCGTGACCCAGGCGGAGCCAAGGGCGGTGACGATGGCGAGGAGAATGGCAAGTTCCCGGTTTTTCAGAAGAGCGGCGGTTGTGAAGAGATGGGGCAAAACGAAATTCGTGATCACCCAAAGGAGCAGAACGAGCAATATCGATGCTCCAACGGCTTTACCCATATCCATGGCCACTTCCGCCATGCTGCCCTCGGAACTCAAGCTGGTTACCAGCAACACGAGAGGAACGAGCGCAACATCCTGGAGCAGTAGAATGCCGAGAGAATTGCGGCCGTGAATGCTGTCCATTTCCGTGCGGTCCGCCAGCAGTCTCAACACCGTTGCGGTACTGCTCGGAGCGACAACGAGGCCGAGCACAAAGGCCGTGGAAACGGGAAGGCCAAAGAGAGTTCCAATAGCGCATATTACGAGAGCCGTGAAGAGAATCTGAAGTGTGCCGCCACCACCGGCGACGGTACCGAGAGACCTTAATCGTTTGAGAGAGAACTCGAGTCCGACGGAAAAGAGGAGCAGCGTAACGCCGAGTTCGGCTGCCGCCTCCTTGAATTCATCCTCGTGAATGAAACCGAGGCCGCTTGGTCCGAGAAGCACACCGGCGGCAAGATACCCCAGGACGGCGCTTTGCCGAACGCGCTCAAAAAGGCCGCCCAGGACAAGGGCGGCACCCAGCGTTACAACAATCTGAAGGAGAAAACCCCAGCCGTGTTCCATCGTGCCATCAAGCGCTCAAAGCTGTAGCCATTCTGAGCAGGGGTGCTCCTTGTGAGGCCAGTGAAAAACCCGCCTCAGGGCTTGTGTGCCATTTCCAGGGCCCGTTCGAACAGGTTGTCTTTCATTCCGCGGGAGAATTCGTACTCGATATCCGGCACAATACCGTTACCCTCAAGCGGCGTACCGTCCGGCAGGAAATCCTGCCAC
>JANQSL010000229.1 GCA_028284075.1 Candidatus Sumerlaeia bacterium
GGCAGTGTTGTCAAAAGCCGCCCGCCGGACTGGGACGACGTGAGTGCAATCCCTCCGGGTTCCAACGTTACGGAGGAAACCGCCAGAACCCCGCCATTGTTTTCGTAATCCAGCACGATCTGGGAAACGCCGTTCTCCGTGGCCTCGACAGTGACATCCGCCGTGGCCGCCGTGATGGAGGGGCTGTTCATGTTCAGTGTGATATCGAGATCGTAGTGGAGAACATCAATGCGAGCCTGGTCCGGATGAGCGGCGGGAGCCGCTTTCTGAAGCTTGTCGGCGGACGATGAAAACGCCCTGTTAAAATGAACCTCTTCGAAGGAGTCCAGCAGTGAAAAGACTGTTACTTCAGTGATCGGAGTGTCTGGCTTTGTCGAAATACTCAGCTCATTCGTGCCACCTGCCAAAACCAACGGCCGGATTCGATACAGCCAGCCATCTTCCGCGGGAAAAGGATCGGACAATACAGGCGATCCATTGACTGCGACTGTGGGCGGTACCGAATCCATCGCTGCAACGTAAACCGCATAGAGCGTGTCTGTCTGAAGAACGGACTCGTCAACTTCAAACGAAAACGTTCCGACTCCCGATTTCTGCAGGAGTGCAATGTCCACCCCTTCCTGGCCCCGAATGGAGGCGCTCAATGGCACGTCTCGCTCATTGAGATGGGGAAGATCAAGCGCCGACAACGGTACACCCGCCAGGATTGTTGCCGCGACCAATCCTTTTTTGATCATCATTGTCCTCCTCCGGAGCAATAGCATGAGTTTAACAACACTGAGAAAAGCGTACCGATTTGGGCAAGCGGGAGTTTCAGCCGCCTTCCGCCGTCAGAATGACAATTTCGTCTTCGGTTGAGAGTGTCAGGTCTCGGTTTCGATCAGGATTCAACTCCACACCTCCGCCTGGCTCGTTCCCGGCGGTGCCAAAACGGATTCCCATCGCAATCATTCCTGCTGCAGCCACTGCCTCCTGGATCCTCAGGAACGAAACAGATTCACCCGTGGCAACGAAGTTCGATGCGGGGAGAAACAGAATCTCTGCTCCCCGCGGTCCAAAAAGCTCCTCGAAGACTGCGCCAAGCTCTCGCCTGAGGGCCACTTGCACCAGCAAATAACTAATCAGCATGGGGCTGAGGACGACTTCCGCCGCCTCCGGAGGGAAAAGCATCCGATTCTCGTGGTCGATCAGTTCCATAATGATTGCCGGCCCTTCTCGTTTTTCTGACAGGATGTGCGTAAGCATGAGACACCCAAGAACCGTTCGAGCATCTCTCTCCTCAGCCCGACGAAAACGATCCGATGCGACAAAGACGACACTATCGTACTCCTGAGGGCTCAAGCTTGCAAGAACGCCAGGAACAGCAAAGTCTCCATCCACCATACTTAACCTTGGACCTTCTGTTTTGGCACTGTGGTCATACAGATCCTTTCTTCGACGCTTTTCTGAAACGATCGAACAGCTGGTTACCTCGAATGTTTCGGTTTTATAACCCGCAAGTTCCTGCACCAGACTGATCGCTTTGTGGCTCCAGCCAAGGAGAAGGATACGCCTGGGTTTGGGGGGATATTGGGCATCCACCGCTGCCTGAGTTCGGCCAGTCGCTTTCTCCCATGATGTTGGGACACAGTCTTCGAATGAACGAGCCAGAACCACGAGGCTGTCGTCCGCTGTGAGTTGAAAATCCGGCTTCGGGTTCAGATAGGGTGTCAATGCACCGTCGCGATCGCGAATCACCCCCAAAAACACGCCCTTCAGGAGTCCGTTGTGAATACCTCCCACAGACTTGCCTTCAAGTTCCGGTATCTTTCGGACAAACACTTCCTGGCCGTCATGATGCGCGATCATGCTCAATACAACGTTTGTATATCCGGGCCGGCGTACTGTTTGAGCGAGAATGCGAGCGACAAGTGCATCCGATGAGAGAATATCGATCCGGTCCCGATACGCCGTTTTCGCGATCGGAACTTTGCGTGCATCAAACACCTCGGCAACAATACCGGGAGGACGCCCGTCCTGCCGGACAATCAGGTTGCGGTCGATACTGAGTATTGCCTTCAAAATTCGCGTGTCATTCGCAACGGCATCCTCGCCTGAGTAGTCCTCACCGGGAATGATAATCGCCGCCGCGTTGTCAAAGTCCGCGCGCCGGAGATGATCAACACTCAGCATGTTGCCGGATCGAAGCATGATGCGTCGCTCATCCCACCATGGACCGAGATCCTCTTGCAACTCCACCCGAAGCGCTGCCGTCACTTGCTCCACAAGCAGAACAACATTCAGTTTTCTTGAATCCAGATCCAGAAGAAATCTCTTCACCCGTCCCTCCGACATCATCAGAGCGCGCAGGATATCGCTGGTACGGCTTGTCCAGCCGAGAACCAGAACATGATTCCTCTGAACCAGAGGCGTCAGACCCATCTCCAGCCTCTTGATTCGATCATTCAGCCACTGTGTCATAATTGCGATAAGGGCACCCATGAACAGGACATACCCGCAGACAGTGAGCACAGTGGAGATCACGCGGAGCCCGGTTCCCTCATCATCTCCCAGGTATCCCGGGTCCGTCATGCGCAGGAATGCCCACCAGACCCCGTCGCCAGGCGAATCGAACTCTCTCGTCAGGATCACTGCCAGCAGGCCGGCAAAAAACGAAATGAGTGCGATACAGACGGCAATGACCACCAGGCGGAACAGAGCACCACGAAGAATCAGACGCTCGAGGACAAACTGGACCCGGTTCCGCAGGCGTTGCGCGGCATAGTATCCTTCGCTGGCCAGCGATTCCGCCTCGCGGGCGGTATTCGACAAGACTTCACGAGCAGCCTTGTCCGTTGTTTCAGCGACTTTCCTCGCACTCTTGAGGGGTTTGGAGGCCATGAGCACTACCCTTCGGGTTTCTCAGCGGTTTGACAGTCACGGAAGGACCCGGAACGCCTCAAGCGGCAACGAAAGGGAGATTTTGTGAACGAATGAGTACTTTCTGCTTGCGCCACTTTGATTAGTAAGTAATCGATCACAAATAAATTCGGAGGAATCCATGGATTCAGCTCAACTTCCACACTCCCTGAACTGGATCATTGGCTGGTTTCTTCTGATGGCATCCTTCATGACCGGCGCGGCTTTGGGGCTTGGTTTTCATCGTCCCGAGTTCATGGGCGGTTACGGGTCCTTTTCACGCCGGCTTGCCCGCCTTGGCCATATAGCCTGCGCAGCTCTCGGAATGTTGAACATCCTGTTCGGTCTTGGTCCTCTTCCAGAGCCTGGCACGACGGCAGGCCGAATCGCGTCTCTCCTGCTAGTCGCCGGGGGCGTCCTCATGCCGGCCGTCTGTTTCCTCACGGCCTGGCGCCGGCAGTTTCGACACCTCTTTGCTCTGCCGGTCGTGGCACTCATGACCGGTGTGGGTCTTGTCGCGTTTTCCGCCATCCTCTGACCGGTATGACATGGAGGAATTCCTGATGAAAATTGCTTTTATTGCGATGAGTGGTATTCGCGCCTGTGACGAAAAGCTGCTGGAACTCGGTCTTACTCTTCCCGGGTTTGTTCATCGCAGCGAGGTTATTGCATCTCTTCCGAGTCTTGGGCTGCTCTATCTGGCCGCGGTGACGCCGCAAGGGCATGACATCGACTATGTTGAAATCGACAGGCCGGATCTTGATAACAGCGATTTTTCCCGGTACGATCTTGTTGCCATAAGCTCCTTTACGGCACAGATCAGGGAAGCCTACGCGCTTGCGGATCATATCCGCGCGCAGGGTGTTCTCGTTGCAATGGGTGGCTTGCACGTAACAGTTCGTCCGGAAGAAGCGGCGCAACATGCAGACTACGTTGCCGTGGGGGAGGGCGAGAACGTTTGGCCGGAAATCGTTCGTCTCGCGGAAACGGGAACCGGTCACGGAGTTTTTAACGCAAGAGATTTTGAACCGGTCAATATAGAGAGGCTGCCGGTGCCGCGCTACGATTTGTTGCAGGGGCGTCGGTACAACCGTTTCACGGTTCAGACGTCACGTGGTTGTCCGTGGCGATGCGATTTTTGCGGGTCCGGTATTATGCTGCAACGTCCTTATCGCAAACGTCCCGTTGAACGGATCGTGCGCGACATCGAAGCTGTCGCCACCATAAGCGAGCATCCCTTCCTCGAGTTTGCCGATGACAACACTTTTGTCGACAAGCGCTGGGGAAAGGATCTTTGTCGTGCCATTGCCCCCATGAGACTGAAGTGGTTTACGGAAACCGACATCAGTGTCGGAGACGATCCGAAACTTCTGACTCTCATGAAAGAGGCCGGATGTCGTCAGGTTCTGATTGGTCTTGAAAGTCCTGATGCCGCCGCTCTTGAGGGCATTGAGCAGCGTGCCGATTTCAAATCCCATCGCTTCGCACGCAACGCTGAAAGTATTCGCCGCATACAGGATCATGGCATCACCGTGAACGGCTGCTTCGTTCTGGGCCTCGACCATCATACACCGGACACCTTCGCGCGCGTCTTGGAATATGCCGATGAAAACGCTCTTTACGACGTGCAAATCACCTTCATGACACCTCTTCCGGGCACTCCGCTCTATGATCGCCTGCGTCGCGAGGGACGTCTGATTGATGAGGAGGCATGGGAAAAATGCACGCTCTTTGACGTCAACTATCAACCGAGTAACATGAGCCCTGACGAGTTGCGTGAAGGCATGTATTGGCTTTCCGGGCAACTTTACAGTGATGAGGCAATCGCTCGCCGTCGCCGCCGCTACTTCAAAATGTGGAAAGCCGGGACACAAGCTGTAGCCTGACAGCCCCCGGGAATCCTTGTGGCAAGTCAGGCGTCAGTCGTGGGGAGGCTTTTTTCGATCTCGAATCCTGCAAGCCGTTCGAGCGCCAGCACCAGTCCGTGGTTCCCTTTTCCACCATCTCCCGCTCGCTGGAGCGTTCGGTACAGTTGAAAGATCAACGACGTTCCCGGCAGTGGAACTCCGAGCTCATCCGCCGCTTCCAGAACAAGGCGAATGTCTTTTTGCAGCAGATCAATCGTAAAACCCGGCCGGAAGTCGCGGTCAAGGATTTGAGGGCCGCGGTTGCTCAGCATCCAGCTGCCTGCCGCCCCATCCTTCACCGCGTCCAGTGCCTTTTGCAGGTCGAGTCCGCCTGCCTGCGCCAGCAGCAGTGCCTCCGCCATGCCCAGCGTTGTTCCAAGCACCAGGGTTTGATTGACTGCCTTGACCATTTGTCCGGCTCCAACCGGTCCGACATGGGTAATGGACTTTCCCATCGCTCGAAAAAACGGCATCGCACGATCCATATCCGCCGCATCGCCGCCCGCCATGATACTCAACGTTCCGTTTGCCGCCCCCTCTGGGCCACCACTTATTGGTGCATCAATGATGCGAATACCCTTCGTGTCCAGTTCGTTCGCGATCCGTTTTGTTTCGCCCGGGCTGATTGTGCTGTGATCAACGACAAGTGTTCCAGCCTTTGCACCGTGAACAAGACCCTGTTCTCCAAAGATCACATCGCGCACATCCGGCGTGTCGCTGACACAAATCAAAACGATTCCGGCCGACTCGGCCACGGCCCGCGGTGACGTTGCCACCGTTGCTCCCTGCTCTTTCAGAACATTTGCTTTCTCTACTGTTCTGTTCCAGACGACGACCTCAAAACCCGCCTTGAGCAGATTTCTTGTCATGCCTCCACCCATGATTCCGAGGCCCACAAAACCGATTCGCTCGCTCATCTCGTCATCCTTCCAGACTGGTTGCCCACATTGAGTATTTTCCGTGATTGCCGGGCAAGCTCGACCATTGTTGCGGCTTCGTCAGGTCCTGCCCGGTGTTGTGAGGTCACTGTGCCGGCAGGATGTACAGTTTATACAAGTCGGCCTCTTGTTGCGGCAATTCTCCCGCCAAAGTTCCGGATTTGCAGCTTGGCCGTGCTGATTCGAGTTCAGATCGCCTCTGTTTCCGATTGCGGGGCCCGGGTCGTGAGGGCGACACCTGCCACGATTACAACCAACAAAGGGAAGCATAATGAAAAGGCGTGTCTTTTCATGGGGGGCGAGCGTTGTACTCGCTGGATTAACGAGTTTCGGATCAGCTGCCACAATGACCTGGGACGGTGGAGGAGCGGACGAGGACTGGCTGACGCCGGAGAACTGGACTGGCGACGTCGTCCCAGGCCCGGGCGACGATGTTGTCTTTGATGGTACCTCATCAAAAAATGCCAGTATGAGCAGCGGCACTGTGGACATCAACACCTTTACAATGGAACCCGGTTATGGAGGAACACTGTCCGCACTGGCGGCGGCGGACATCCGGTTCCGTGGCGACTTCATCCAGAATGGCGGCACGGTAAACTGGACATTTGCAGGTCCTCTCTTCAACGCGAGTATGATCGTAAACGGTGGGGTGCACTTTTCTTCCAGCGCACGTTTCGTCTTTGACGGTGCCTCCGACTATTCGCTTGAGATGAATGCGGGCCCTCAGACCATCGATGTTATAGACATCATGGGTGGGGACGGAGTCACGGCAACCATCAGCGGCATGATTGAAACGGATCAGTTGTTCATGCGCGACTCACCCAACGCCACTCTCGAGATCGATGGTGAATTGAGACTGACTCGCTATCAGGTTCGTCTTCTTAATCAGTTCGGCACTCTCGTTGTGACAAGCGGATCGGTTTTCGATATCAACGAAATTGGACGAATCGACAACCGCGACACCATTGTTCAGGAACCTGGAGGGGCAATTCGGGGATTTGTTCGCGGTGCCTCCTTTACCAGTGCCAACGGCGTTCCCGTAACCTCTCCCGTCGGGCTCTCCGAGGTTTATGTCACACTCATTGATCCCGATGAAGGAATCGAGGATCTCGTAACGGAAACTCTTGAAGTCACCGTTCAGAGCAGCATAACGGGAGACACCGAAACAATCGTCCTGAGTGAGGATGAAAATCTCGATGTGACGTTTCGAAACATTGTTCCCCTGCCTGTGGCGAACGGTGTTGCGGTTCCCGGAGATGGCACCTTGCAGTTCGATGGCTCGGAAGAACTGACTATTAACTACATCGACAACGAAGACCCACTCGATACGTTCAGCACATCTCTGACCAGAAATGAATTTGTCTGGGACGGTGGTGGAGTGGATGGGTCCTGGTTTACTCCGGAAAACTGGAGCAACGATGTTACTCCGATGCTCTATGACCCCGTTCGCTTCAATGGCACTTCGACGAAGGATTGCGAAATTAATGCGGGTATTGTTCAATCAGGACCCATTGTAATCGAGGCGGGTTATACGGGAACGGTTGCCGTGGATACGCCTGCCGGTATCGGACAGTTTCATTGTGGCGGGATTCTTCAGCAGGGAGGAACACTCGACATGGATCGCATGACTTACCGCTTCTATGGCGATTTCATGCTCGAAGGAGGAACCACGACGGCCGAATTCGTGGATATCTTTTTTCAGGATGCCGTTGTCGCCACCTTCGACGCCGGTCCCAACCCTCTCATGATTCGCGCGTTTCTTGTCGATGCCTCGCCCGGGGCCGATGTGACGATCAACGGAACTCTTGCTCTCGGCGGATCGTTTCAGATTACCGACCACTCATCGACCGTCCGCATTGCCGACACGGTTACCGCAACAGCTTCCTTTCTACAGATGTTTGAAGGGGCCACTCTGATTATCCAGGATGGAGCTCTCCTGGACGGAAGAGCGTTTAGCAGTATCAATTCGACGGCCCTTATCGTCGAGGAAGGTTCAGGGATTTTTCGCTATGATGCGGAATCCGTCGCTTTTACCGACGAGACGGGCTCGCTCGTAACATTGATCAATCCCGGCGAGGACCTGTATGTTTCCCTTGTTGATGCTGATGAGAGCAAAAATCCTGATACCGTGGAAGAAACGAGTGTCGTTGTTTCCAGCGACAACACCGGAGATTCAGAGACCGTTATCCTCCAGGAGCTCGACACGCGGGATCATGAGTTTCGCAACGCGACCGGTTTTCCCACCGCCGCCGGAGCTGCAAACTCGGGCGATGGCATTCTGCAGCATGACGGATTCGAGAACCTGACAGTCACCTACAATGACGACGAAGATCCGCTCGATATGATTGTGGCGGTCCTTCAACCAGCCCCTTTCATCTGGGACGGAGGCGGAGTCGACACCGCATGGACAACTGCAGAGAACTGGGATCAGGATGCTGTGCCGGGCGTCTTCGACAACGTGATTTTTGACGCCACCTCCACAAAGAACTGCGTCCTGGGATCAGATGACATCACCGTCAGAAACTTCACGATCGGGGTCGGCTATACAGGGACAATAGACATGGCCGATTGTTTCCTGAACGTTAAAGGGAACCTGCTGGCAAACGGCGGCACATTCGATGTGGACAACAGTCAACTCTTTGTCAGCGTGGATGCTGATTTCTCAGGCGTGACCTTTATCGGAAACACCGAAACCTTTTCCGTTCGTCTCGACGACAACTTCGACAGTGTTGTGACGTTTCCTCCGACTCCGCTTTCGATCGGTCGTGTCTACACGGCAACGGCTCCCACCAAGCGCGTGATAATTAACGGCGATGTCACGTATCATTTCAATGCAAGCTTCAATAACGGAGGCGCAGTCGAGCTGAATGGTAACCTGACGATTGCCGGACCTCCGGATTTTTTTCGTGTGACAAGAGACGTGACACAGTTCTTCGTCAATGACGGCTCGGTTCTCGACCTGACCGCTGCAAGCGACGTTTTCAATCAGGGAACTCTGATCGAGGTGGGCTCGGGAGTAATACTGCGTTCCGCCGGTGCGCCCTTTGTCACAACCGCGACCGGTGAGGCGGGAGAAATTGCATTCGGCGGTCAGTTCTTTGTGACGATCGTCGATGAAGATGAAAACACGCTCGGTACTGTCATCGACTCTCTTCAGATCACGGTAACGAATGCAGATAACGGAGACACCGAGACGATCGAGTTGTCTGAAACCGACCTCATGTCTGAGGAGTTTCGCAACCTCACGGGAGTGCCCGTTGTGCCTGGCGTTGCCTCATCCGGTGACGGAATGTTGCAGGCCTCTGTCGGAGACACGGTGAATATCGACTACACGGACGCCGAGGACGTCACCGATGTTCAGGGGACGTCCACGACGGTCAAGTTATTGCCTGCTGACCTCTGGCTGGTCCGCTAAGACCTCAGTCGACCTGGAATCCCTCGACTCCAGGCGCCTCCAGTTCATGGTAGGCAACCAACGCTTTGACGAAGGCCACTCCGACTTCCCTGTGCGACTCGGAAGTCTGTGGAGCTCCGGGCGTCGGCCCGTGTCCCTGGGAGTTGTAGGTTCCCTCCGGTGTAAATGCCTGAATGCCGTAAGTGATTCTCTGACTGTGATAAGCCAGACGCGAGTCCGAGGAGGTTGACTCGCCTCGAGAGGCGCTGAAGTGTGGTGCAAAGCTTTCCACGAGTTGCAGAAACTCTTGTGAAACGGCGTTGTAGTCTGTCGACGACGTCGAAGCTGCGGCATGGAATGCGAAGTGAGGACCGTTTCCCGACGTGCTGTGGAAGTCGAAGAACCAGGAATAGTCGTTTTCACCGGTGGCCCACTCGTCAATGACCTGCTTCGCGAGAACGACTTCCGGTGAAGACTGCATCGTCGCGCTTCCATCCCAGACACGGTTCAGGTTCACACCGAGTGCATTGTCGCGATAGTTGCCCGCCGTTGCACCGTCGGGATTCAGGAAGGGAACCACATTGATCAGCGCGTTTGCTCTCAGCGCCAGCGCCTCGTCGGCATCCGACAGAAGAAAGTCCATCAGTCCCTCCAGACTCCATGAGCTTGTTACTTCGGCTGCATGTTGCCGGGCGATGATCCAGATTCCCAGTTTTCCATCGGCATCCTGTAGCGGATCGGTGATCCGAAACAGAGTGATGTCCCGTCCCTCGACGCTTTCACCCAACACGCTCAATTCAGCATGAGGGTGTGCCGCCCACTGCGGAATTTTCGTTTCCACTCGTGAGAAAGGATAGGGAACGTGAAAGGCAAGTCGCTCCGAGTTCGACTGTATCGTATGAGTGAACGTATAAGTCGTTGGAGTCGTTGACGTTCCCTCGGTTACGCGAGCCCAGGTGTTTCCGTCGTCTGTTGAAAACACGGGAACCGCCGTTCCCCAGTGTCCCGTGACATTTGTCTCGTTTGTGTTTAGAAGACGGAACGTCAGGGTTTGGCCCGAGGCACCGTTTACCCCAAAATAAAACCACTGCCTGTCCGTCGAATTCGTGTCCGGTTCGATCTCGAATTCGTACAAGCCGGTTTCGACTTCGCTGAAACCGGTCCCGTTACCACACTCAAAAGAACTGTCGAAGGTTACCTCTGCCGCGGCAAAGGCCGGAGTCAGAGTCATTGCGAGAAGAAGGTTTCGAATCATGGAAAGATCCTCCGCAACCAGCAAGGCAAAGTGTGACCCCCGGCGTCCAGCGATGTTTGGCCTTGGTCTTCCACGGAGCCGGAGGCAAGTCTCTCCGATCAGCTTCCCAAAGGACCCGTGTCGTGCGTCTTGCAACCCTCATCCTGCTTCTGCCTCTGTTCCTCCCCGCGGCATCTCCCGCTCAGGAGGATCGCACGCCTCTCTCCCTTCCCCGCCAGTGGGTTACCTCCGACGTGAAAGCGGCTTCGGAGCGCTACGCTGTTGTCGTTGAAGAGTTTCCCTCCACACTTCTTGCCGAAGCCGTTGCTTCCTCCCTGCGGGAGCTTGGCTGGTCACCGGTTTTCGTTCAGAGACACGAAGACTCCGCCCGGGTGCTTGTTGGAAATCTCGGCAGCAGCGCAGGGGCCGTCTGGCTTGTCGAGGAACTTCGCCTGCAGAAGGTCGCTGAAGCGGCGGTTGCCACTCTGGGCCGCGAGCGCCCTGAGGAAGAGGGCGTGGAAGGCCCTTTTCTTCAACCGTTTGCCGACCGGCACAAGGATGGCAGTAAGGCCCTGCGATTGAACGAAGTTCTTCCAGCGCTGGAATCCCGTATCGACGGGCTTGTTGATCCTCGAAGATCAGAGATGCGGGAGCATCTTGGAAATCTGACTTCCGGCGCCGAGGAATCTCAAAAGGGACCGGCAGCGGCCGCCATCACTCGCTTGCTTCTCTCCGAGCGCGCGGAACCTGATATCGCGCTCTTCCTCGCCATCAAGGTCGCGGCGGGCGACTGGCCTGCCGCAACAGAGGAGGATCGGCTCTTTTGCGCCGGACTCGCCGCAGACCTTCTCATGGAACATCGTCGTGACTGGCACGCGGCATGGGCATCGACCCAGGCTCTCCTGGGCGATTCTGATCGTTCCCGCGAAGGGCGCTCTCGCGACTTGCTCCGGCGAGCCGCTCTGGAGATCGAACTGGCGGCCACCGGTGAGTCACCGAAGCCGACTTGGGCAAATATCCGTCAGACTTTACGGGAATCCTGGGACAACGCCTCAAAACGTGACTATCGATCTGTTGCGGGAATCGAGCTTGTTTACCTCAAGACCTTTGCCTGGGCCGGTGACTGGGATAGTGT